>JBFFSI010000049.1:0-16390 GCA_041572475.1 Woeseiaceae bacterium | reverse complement strand
GTCCCCGGCTTCGTCGAACTGGCCGACGCGATTCGGTCCCGGGGCGTCGATACGATCGCCTGCATGGCCGTCAACGATCTCTTCGTGATGCATGCCTGGGGCAAGGACCAGGGCGTTGGCGAGAAGATCCTGATGCTGGCGGACGGCAACGCCGACTACTCCCGCGCGCTGGGGCTGGAGATCGACTCGTCGCCCTGGGGAATGGGCATCCGCAGCCAGCGCTTCGCAATCGTCGCCGACGACGGGGTGGCGACGGCGGTCGCCGTCGATGAGCCGGGTCAGTTCGAGGTCAGCTCGGCCGAAGCTATTCTAGAGCGTCTGTAAGCTCCGGCAGCACGTTGAACAGGTCGGCCACGAGGCCGATGTCGGCAAACTCGAATATCGGCGCTTCCGCGTCCTTGTTGATCGCGACGATGGTCCCGGCGTCCTTGATCCCGGTCATGTGCTGAATGGCCCCGGAGATCCCGATTGCGAAATACAGCTCCGGCGCGATGATCTTGCCGGTCTGCCCGACCTGAAGGTCATTCGCCACGTAACCGGCGTCAACAGCCGCTCGAGAGGCGCCGACGCCGGCGCCCAGTCTGTCGGCCAGCGCGTAGACCAGGTCGAAGCCCCCCTTGCTGCCCAGGGCTCTGCCGCCAGCGACGACGCGCGCCGCCGTCTGCAAGTCCGGCCGGTCCGACTGGGCCGCCTGGGTTTCAATGAAGCGGGTGTGCCCCGGGTCCTCGACCGGGAGGGACGTGGCTTCGACCGGAGCGGCGCCACCTGCCGGCGCCTCCGGATAGGAGGCAGGGCGGATCGTCGCGACAACGGTCGCGTCGGCCGGCGCCTCGACAATCACGACCGCATTACCGGCATAAATCGGCCGCCTGAAGGTGTGTTCACCCTCGATGGCCATGATGTCGCTCACCTGATTCACCCCGAGGAGAGCCGCAACGCGGGGCATGAGGTCCCTGCCAAAGGTCGTCGAAGGCCCGAAAATGTGTGAGTAACCGTCAGCCGCCGCAACCACCTGTGGCGCCTGGATCGCGGCGACCGGGTGCGCGTTGGCAGCATCGTCGGCGACCAGAACCCGGGACACAGGCGCCAGGGCTGCTGCCTGCCCGGCAACGGGCGCGCCGTTCTCGGCGAGGACGAGAACGTCGATTGTTGCGTCGGCGATCGTCGCAGCTGCCGCCACCGTCTTGGCCGTGCTGGGATTGAGCGTCGCTCCGTCGTGTTCGGCCACTATCAGTATCTTTGCCATCAGATCAGCCCCTTGTCTTTGAGTGCGGCCAGCAGTCCCTGAACGTCTTCCACCATGATGCCTTTCTGCCGTTCGGCCGGCGGCTCGAACCGGGTTTCCAGAATCTTCGGCGCCTGGTCGGCGACGAGGTCGGCCAGCGGAATCTCGTCGAGCGGCTTTTTTTTGGCCTTCATGATGTCCGGAAGCTTCACGTAGCGAGGCTCGTTCATCCGCAGGTCGACGGTAACGACGGCAGGAAGATCGACCTCGACAATCTCCAGTCCGCTGTCGACCTCTCGCGTCACCCGCGCGGTTTCGCCACTAACCTCCAGCTTCGATGCAAACGTGGCCTGCGGGCGCTCCCACAAAGCAGCCAGCATTTGCCCCGTCTGGTTGTTGTCATCGTCGATCGCCTGCTTGCCGAGCAGGACCAGCCCGGGTGACTCGCGGTGGATGAGCTCCAGCAGCGCTCGGGCAGCGGTCAAAGGGTCCGCCTTGTCCTCCGTCTGAATGAGAATCGCGCGGTCGGCGCCCATCGCCAGGCCCGTGCGCAGCTGCTGCTGTGCTTCGGCCATACCGATCGACACGACGATAACCTCGCTGGCTTCGCCACGCTCCTTGATCTGCAGCGCCTCCTCGAGCGCAATTTCGTCGAACGGATTAATGCTCATTTTGACGCCGTCGGTTTCGACGCCGCTGCCGTCACTCCTGACGCGAACACGCACGTTGTAGTCAACGACGCGCTTCAAGCCAACAAGGATCTTGTCCACGGGGTGCTCCTGCTGTCCGGGTTGGTGGGTCTTGTGCCTGCGGTCGGGTATTGTCTACGACGTGATGAGCGTGTACAAGGCCGTTTCAAGACGTTTGCGGAGGTGCGTTACATTGGCTGATGCGAATTATCTGGTGGGGGTCGATGATCTGCGCGCCGCCCTGGGCGGCTCCGCAACCCGCATCCTCGACTGCCGTTTCGAACTCATGGCCCCGGAGGCCGGTCGTTCCGCATACCTGCAGGGACACATCCCCGGGGCGGTCTACGCCGACCTCGACCAGGACCTCGCGGCTCCAGTCGGCCCCGCAACTGGCCGGCATCCGCTGCCCGATCCCGTGCAAATGGCGGCGACCTTCGAGAGGCTCGGGATCAGCAATTCGAGCCGGGTGGTCGTCTATGACGACAGCGCGGGCGCCTTCGCCGCCCGGGCCTGGTGGCTGCTCAGATGGCTCGGGCACGACAACGCCGCTATCCTCGACGGTGGCTTCCGGGCCTGGCGAGCCCAGGGTATGCCGATAGAGGAGGGCTCAGCGGGAGTGACGCCGGGCGTATTCGCGCCTCGGCCGCGAGACGAACTGGTCCTCGGCGTCGACGAGATACACGCGGCCCGGGGCTCGGCGGCGGCATTGACGCTCATCGATGTACGTTCGACGGAGCGCTACACGGGACGCGAGGAGCCGATCGACAAAATCGGCGGCCACATCCCGGGCGCGATTAACCTGCCATACACCGACAATGTCGAGGCGGATGGCCGCTGGAAGTCTGCGGGCCAGATCAGGCGGCGACTGGCCGCCGCGCTCGGCCCACCCGCGGCACAGTCCTGGTCGGTGATGTGCGGTTCCGGGGTCACCGCCTGTCACCTTGTTCTGGCGGGCTTGCTCGCCGGTTACCCGGAGCCTCGAGTCTATGTCGGCTCGTGGAGCGAGTGGATCACGGACGGGTCCAGGGCAGTGGCAACCGGCCCGGGTCAGGGGCCGGGATCGGGTCCGGAAAACGCGGAATATTCGTGAACTTGTTTGACTTATTCCCGGTCGGAATAAAGGTTCCGGGCGTGAAATGAGGCCTGTTCTGTTTCGTAAACACGCGGCTTTAATTATGATTAAAAAGATCATAAACCAAATACTTATGGTCGTTTTTTCAGGTGTTTTAGTAGCGTGTGGGACGGCCACGGAACCCTCGCTGGGGGACCCGGAGCCTGCCGAGGTACGCGGCTCGGATTGCATCTCGCAGATGTCTGTCCGAGACTATTCGGTCCTGGATGATACGAACCTGATCGTCACGGGAGCGGGGTCACGTAAATACCACGTGATGCTGTACAGGTCGGCTTTCGACCTGCGCTCGACCTGGCGTGTCGGATTCAGGAGCCCGACGGGCCAGATTTGTCCGGGATTCAGTGACCTGGTCGTTTCGGATGGCATCGGAACGGAGCACATCAAGATCAGATCGATCAGAGCACTGACGCCGCAAGAACACGAGGAGCTGCTGGTACGCTTCGGCAAGAAGCAACCCGAGCACACACAGGCCTCGGAGCCGGAGGAAGTCGAAGGCGCCGAGGTTGAAGAGCTGGACTGAATCGTCGACCGGTTCCCGGTAATCCGATTCAGTCACGCAATCCGCAATCTCCGTGCGGACCCGCCCGGCCAACCATACGGTTGGCCGGGTTTTTTATTGCTTGCCCTGAGCGGCCCATCGCTCGACAATCCCTAACGGTGATGGGCAGGGACAGTCATCGATGAGCGGGCCGCTCGAGGGAATAAGAGTCCTGGACTTGAGCCGGGTGCTCGCAGGGCCGTGGGCAGCGCAACTGCTAGGCGATTACGGGGCGGATGTCGTCAAAGTCGAGAGGCCCGTGCAGGGCGACGAGACGCGGCACTGGGGACCGCCCTGGTTCGAGGCGGGCGGCGGCCGTGAGTCCGCCTATTTCCTTTCCGCTAATCGTGCCAAGCGCTCCGTCACCCTGGACTTCTCGAAGCCGACGGGCCAGGGCCTGATTCGGGCGCTTGCGGAAGAGGCCGATATTCTCATCGAAAACTTCCGCGCAGGGACGCTGCAGCGCTACGACCTGGGTCCTGACACGCTGCTCGAGGCCAATCCGGCCCTCGTGTACTGCTCGATAACGGCTTACGGGCAGGAGAGCTCGCGCGCGGCCGAGCCCGGCTACGATGCGATGATCCAGGCCTCCGGCGGTCTGATGAGCATCACCGGCCCACCCGATGCCGATGGCGGCGGCCCGCAGAAAGTGGGCGTGGCAATTGCCGACCTGATGACCGGCATGTATGCGGTCACAGCGATACTGGCGGCCCTCGAGGAGCGTCATCGCTCCGGTCGTGGCCAGGCCCTGGAGATTCCGCTGTATGACAGCCAGGCCGCCATGCTTGCCAACCAGGCGATGAATTACCTCGTGGGCGGCGAGGTGCCGGTACGGCGGGGTACGGCACACCCCAATCTCGTTCCCTACCAGGCCTTTGCCAGCAGCGACGGGCATTTCGTGCTTGCGGTCGGCAACGACAGGCAGTTTGCCGCGTGCATGGACGTCATCGGCCAGCCGGAACTCACGACGGACGAGCGCTTTGCGACCAACGCGGCACGCGTAACGAACCGCGACGCACTGCTCGAATTTTTGGGCCCGGCGTTGCGGCGCGAAACGACCAGCCACTGGCTCGAAGCATTCAGGAACGTCAGGGTCCCGGCTGGCCCGATCAATACCGTACAGGAGGTGCTGAGCGGCCCTTATGCCGAAGAGCGCGGACTCGTGAGGACGATGCCGCATTCGCTCGGGAAATCGTTGCCGACAGTCGCCAACCCGGTTCGTTTTTCCCGGAGTGCGATTGGCGATGTTGCGCCGCCGCCGATGCTCGGGGAGCATACGGCGGGCGTCTTGCGGGACTGGCTTGGGTATTCCGACAGCCAGATCGAGGAATTGTCGGCGTCGGGCGCCATCTGAAGCAGCGCCGGCCGCGAAGGAAAAACATGCACGGACAAGTCACGACAAGCAGCGACCTGCGCGATGTGAAGTATGAAATTCGCGGGCAGCTCGCGCACCATGCCCACGAGTTGGAGAGGCGGGGCTACGAGGTGATTTCCCTCAACATCGGCAATCCCGGGCTGTTCGGTTTCCGGACCCCGGAAACCATGCGCCTGGCCATGATTGAGAACCTGGCCCAGGCCGAGCCCTACTGTCACCAGAAGGGCATATTCCCGGCCCGTGAGGCCGTGGTCATGCAGCAGCAGGATCGCGGAATCATGGGCGTCAGCGCCGAAGAGGTCTTCATCGGCAACGGGGTCAGCGAACTCATCGACCTGTCGCTGCGGGCTTTATTGAACTCCGGCGACGAGGTGCTCGTGCCGAGTCCCGACTACCCGCTCTGGTCGGCGGCCGTCACCCTGAACGGAGGCACGCCGCGCTACTACGATTGCCGTCCCGACAACGCCTTCCAGCCGGATCCCGGCCAGGTTGAGTCCCTGGTGACGGACCGGACGCGGGCGATTGTCGTGATCAACCCGAATAATCCGAGCGGGGCCGTCTACGGCAGGGAGACGCTCGAGCAGCTCGTTGCGATCGCGGATCGGCACGACCTCGTGATTCTCGCGGACGAGATCTATGACCAGATGGTTTACGACGACGCGGAGTACATACCGCTGGCGACGCTGTCGGAGAATCCCGTGTGCCTGACTTTTTCCGGCTTGTCCAAGGTCTACCGCGCGTGCGGCTACCGGGTCGGCTGGTGCGTTTTCAGTGGCGATCTCGACCGTGCGGAGGACTATGTCCACGGCATGGAGCTTCTGTCGGCGCTCAGGCTGTGCGCCAACGTTCCGGGACAGTGGGCGGTGCAAACCGCACTCGGGGGCTTCCAGAGCATCAGGGAGCTGGTGCAGCCGGGTGGCCGCCTGTACCAGCAGCGCGAAGTCATGATCGATCGTGTCGCGATGAGCCCCTACCTGAACCTGCATCCACCGATGGGGGCGATGTATGCGTTCATACAGCTTGATGAGCGCTTTGCGGGCAAACTGGACGATCGTGCCTTCGCCATGCAGCTGCTCGAGGACAAGCATGTCCTCGTGGCGCCGGGGAGCAGCTTCAATACGCCGTACACGGATCATTTCAGGATTACGACGCTGCCGGATGTCGAAACAATGCACGTCGTTTTCGATCGGATCGAAGCGCTGCTGCGCCAGTACGCCTGATCGATGTATGCGTGGCTAGCCGATTCGCTGCGTGGCTCCGGCCAGGTCGTTACGGCAAACCGCCGCCTGGCGCGGGTCCTGGCTGACCAATACGCCGAGTCGCAGGCCGCCACCGGGGCGCGCGCCTGGGCGAGTCCCAAGATCCATTCCCGGCGTGACTGGCTGGTCGACGTGCTGGCGACGGCCAACGAGCCGGGCAGGCTGCCGACCCTGATCAATCAACACCAGAGCCGGGTCCTGTGGGAACGCTGCCTGCGCCGCGAAATCAGCGACCCGTTGTTGAATCTCAATCTCCTCGTCCGCCAGGCGCGGGACGCCTGGGCACGCCTGTTCGATTACGGGGTTTCGCTCGACGAGTGTCGCGCCGCCGCCATAGGGCGTGACCAGAGACTGTTTGCCCGGGCAGCGGCCGCGTATGCCTCTATCCTCGAGCGGGAGGAGTGGATCGATGACGCCATGCTCGCCGGAGCCGTGGCTGAGCTGGTCGCCGCCGGCAGCGTCACGGGCCCGCCCCGGGTGACGCTCGCCGGGTTCGATCGGATTACGCCGGCCCTGGCGCACCTGCTGGATGTCCTGGCACAGCGAGGATGCACGTACCAGGCGGTGACTGCCGACGGGCAAGGCGATGGGTCTCTGCGCGCGTTCGACAACCAGGACGCCGAACTTCGCGGCGCGGGCGCCTGGGCCAGAAACGCTTTGTGCGAGGCACCCGAGGCCCGGGTGGCCATCGTGGTGACCGGCCTCGAGCGCAACGCGGAGCGCTGTCTGCGGCTGGTGCGGGAAGGCTTCTGCCCCGGGTGGCAGTATGCGGGCAGCCGCCACGCCAATGCCGTCGAGGTATCTTACGGTCGGCTGCTCTCGGCTTACCCGGCCTGCGAGCTTGCGCTGCTCCTGCTGCGCTGGCTGACGAGCGACCTGTCCGGCGTGGACGTCGCTTTGCTGCTGCGCTCGCCCCTGTTGGGCGCCGGCGAACTGGACGCGAGGTCCCGGCTGGAACTGCACCTGCGCCGCTTGCCCGACCGGGGATGGTCGCCCGCGATGCTGGCGAGCGAACTCGAGTCGCGATCCGACGCCCGGCACGCACAGGAGTGGCTGTCCCGGCTGCGGGACCTGGCCGAGCTTCGCGAGAAGTTGCCAGGCCGGACCGCGCCGGCGGCCTGGGCCGAACTCTTCGACGCGGTACTCATTGGTTTCAACTGGCCGGGCGCGGCGCCGCTCGACAGTGCGGAGTTCCAGGTGGTCAATCGCTGGCGGGAGCTGCTCAATGAAGTCGCGCGGCTCGAGCTCGTGAGTGGCGACCTGGGTCCCGGGGAGGCTCTCGGCCGGCTCGCGGGGATGGCCGGCGAGACGGTCTTCCAGCCCGAAGCCGAAGGCGGCATCGTGCACGTGATGGGTACGCTCGAAGCGGCGGGCATGGAATTCGATCGTCTCTGGGTCGCCGGCATGGGCACGGCAGAGTGGCCGCCGCAGGGCAGGCCGTCGGCCCTGCTGGGAAGAGAGCTGCAGCGGCAGCACGGAATGCCGGATGCCGAGCCGGGCGATACTCTCGAGTATTCGCGGCGTGTGCTGGCCCGGCTGCTGGCAAGTTCGACACGCCTCGTCTGCAGCTATGCGAAAACGGTGGACGACAGCGAACAGGCCGCCACGACCCTGTTATCGGCCTCCGACATCCCGGCGGTCGTTGCTGACGGCGAATCGACCTGGCATGCGGCGGGGCTGGTGACATCGGTACGCGCCGTTCCAGCCGAGGATCGCGTGCCGCCTCTGCAACCGGGCGAGGTGGTCACCGGTGGCGCCGCGGTGCTGCAACGGCAGCTCGAGGACCCCTTCTCGGCATTCGCGGTCGGCAGGCTCGGAATTCGGCCGCTGCAGCCCGTCACCGTGGGGCTGGCGCCCTGGCTGCGCGGTAACCTGGTTCACGATGCACTGCGCAACCTGTACCGGGCCCTGCCGTCGCGGGCCGACATCGAGGCCCTGGACGGCCCCGGCCTTGCTGCCGCCGCCGAGCTCGCCGCCGATGGTGCTTTCCGGGGCCATCACAGGAATGCGGATGCGGTGCTCTCGGCGCTGCTGCGCCTCGAGGAGCGACGGCTCGCGCGTCTGCTCGTCATGGTCCTGGAGTTCGACAAGGGCCGGGGAGAATTCACCGTCGAGGGCACCGAGCAGGCGCTCGATGCGGAGATCGAGGGCGTGCCCCTGCGGCTGAGGGTCGATCGAGTTGATCGGCTCGCCACGGGCGAGCTGGTGGTCCTCGATTACAAGACCGGCGCGCAACGCCGTTTCCTCGGGGGCGACGGCTTGCCGGCCGATATGCAACTGGTCGTCTATGCCTGCGCCATCACCGGTGGCATCAGTGATCTCGGACTCGTGAATGTCGACAGCCGCGGCATCAGCATCAGCGGAGCCGGGAAGACGCTGACCCCGGACATGGACTTCGAAGGAGCCCTGGCCGACTGGCGTAACGAGGTCGAGCGTGCCGCCCGCGAATTTCGCGCAGGGGACGTCCGGCTGTACAGCCTGCATAGCATCCAGTCTGCCCGGCCGCTGGCCCCCTTGAGCAGGATAGCGGAGCTGCGTCTTGACGACTGACGCGGCACTGCTGCGCGACGACCAGGCCGCTCGAGAGGCAGCGCTCGACGTGTCCCGGTCGTTCATCGTCCAGGCGCCGGCAGGCTCGGGCAAGACCGAGCTCCTGATTCAGCGTTACCTGCACCTGCTCGCCACGGTCGACAGCCCGGAAGAGATTCTCGCCATCACGTTCACCCGCAAAGCCGCGGCGGAAATGCAGCTCAGGGTGATCCAGGCGATACAAAGAGCCGTCGACAACGTCCTGCCGGATGAGCCGCACCTCAGGGTGACGGCGGCCGCAGCTGCCCGGGTGCTGCAGCGGGATCAATCGCTCGGCTGGGATATCGTCGCCAATCCGAGGCGCTTGCGTATTCAGACACTCGATTCACTCAATGCGTCCCTCGCACGCATGCTGCCGCTGACTGCCCCTGGCGGTGCGGCTGGCAGCACCATCGTTGCCGACGCCGAAATGGAGCGGCTGTATCGGCAGGCCGCCGCACGGACATTCGATCAGCTGGTTGAGCGCGGCGACTACCGGGCGGTCACCGAGCTGGTTCTCGAGCATGTCGACAACAACACCGGCCTGTACATCGATTACCTGGCGCGTATGCTCGCAACTCGCGACCAGTGGCTGCCTTTCATCGGCAGTGGCCTGCTGGACGCCGACGATGCCGAGGCGCTTCGCGGGAGGCTGGAGGACAGCGTCACCGCGCTGGTTACGGCGCATCTGCAGCGCCTGCGCGCCGCGCTGCCGCCCGGGATCGTTCCGGAACTGCTGAGCCTCGTGGCACATGCGACAGGCCGCCTCGATGAGGCAGGGCAGGCCGCGCATCCCGTTGCCGCAGCGGGACACGCCGATGACCCCTTGCAGGCCGACGCCGATTCGGTCGCGGCGTGGCTCGGCATCGCTGAGCTCTTGCTGACCCGACAAGGAGGCTGGCGCAAGCAGGTCAACAAGAACCTGGGCTTCCCGCCTGGCGACGATGAGCCCAAGGCGCGTATGCGGGACCTGCTCGAGACGCTGAGCGACAGAGACGGGTTGGACGCGCTTCTGCAGGGTGTACGCGATCTGCCCCCGACGCGCTACAGCGAGGAGCAGTGGACCGTGTTGCTGGCGTTGTTCCGCCTGTTGCCGCTGAACGTGACAGAGCTGAAGCAGCTCTTCGCCGAGCGGGGTATCTGCGACCATATCGAGATTGCGTTGACCGCCGCAGAGGCTCTCGGGACCGGGGACGACCCGGGTGACGCCGCCCTGCTGCTGGATTACCAGCTGCGACACCTGCTGGTCGACGAGATGCAGGACACGTCCAGCGCGCAGTACCGGATGCTGGAAGCGCTTACGGGGGGCTGGAGCGACGACGATGGCAGGACGCTTTTCTGTGTCGGCGACCCGATGCAGTCGATCTATCGCTTCCGTAATGCCGAGGTCGGCCAGTTCCTGCTGGCCCGCGACGCCGGTATTGGCTCGACGGCGCTCACAGCATTGACCCTGCGCCGGAATTTCCGCTCGGGCGAAAGACTGGTCGACTGGTTCAACGCTGTCTTTCCGACCATCCTGGCCGGCGCTGATGACCCGGGCCGCAGTGCCGTGGCCTACGCAGCAGCCGTTTCCGTTCCGTCGCTGGAAGGGCAGGGATCGTGCACGGTTTACCCGCTCATCGATAGCAGCATCGCGGCTGAATCCGATCGCGGCTGCGAGATTCTGCAGGCATTGTTGGAGTCGCCCGCGGAGGAGGACATCGCGGTCCTGGTTCGCAGCCGGACCCAGCTGCCGGCACTGCTTGCGAGGCTGCGGCACGCGGGCATTGGGTACCGGGCCGTCGAGATCGACCGCCTGACCGATCTTCCCGAGATCATCGACATTCTCGCGCTGACACGCGCGCTGGCACATCGAGGGGACCGCCTGGCCTGGCTGGCACTGTTGCGCGCGCCCTGGGTGGGCCTCGACTGGACGGATCTGCACGCCCTCGTACGTGACGACGCGCACGTTACAGTGCCGGAGCTGCTCGAAAATCCGGCGCGGCTGGAGGCCCTGTCGGCGGATGGCCGCGCGGCCCTGAAGCATTTCATGGAGCAGTTCGACGAGTTCCGGCGACCCCGGCGCGCCGAGTCGTTCCGCGACCTTGTCGAGAAAGCGTGGGTAACGCTCGGCGGCCCCGCGATCCTCCGGGACCCGCACGCCGTCGACAACGTCTATCGTTATCTCGACATCATCGAGGCTCTCGAGGTGGCGGGCACGCTGCCCGACGTGGCGGAACTCGAGGCGGCCCTCGACGCGGAGCGCGTGTCCAGCGACAGCGAAGCGCGCCTGCAGGTCATGACCATGCATCGCGCAAAAGGACTGCAGTTTGACCATGTCCTGCTCTTCGGCCTGGGGCGGGTCCCCCGGCCGGCGCGGTCCGAGGTGTTGAGCTGGCTCGAGACCCCCGACATGCGTGGCGGCACTGAATTCGTTATCAGCCCGGTAGGGGCGCGCGCCGAACTCGAGCGCGACCCGCTGCACCGCTACATTGCCCTGGCCGATGCGGAAAAGGACCGCAACGAGGTGGCGCGGCTGCTGTACGTGGCCTGCACCCGCGCCCGCAAGTCACTGCACCTGCTGGGCCATGCGCGGGCGCTAAAGTCGGGATTGAAGCCCGATAATCGCAGCCTGCTGACTTTGCTATGGCCGGCAGTGCGGGACGAATTCGAGGCGGTCTACGACCCGGACGCCATCCACGCGGAGGATGACGAGGCCGACGGCTGGGAACGGCCCGTACTCCGACGGTTCGAACAGCGCTGGACACCACCCGAGGCCCCTGCCTTGCCGGTACCGACGGTGTCACGCGCCGAACCGGGTGCGCCGGCCGCAGTCGAGTATTACTGGGTCGGCGCAGGCGCCAGGCTCGCGGGCACAGTCGTCCACCGCTGGTTCCAGCTCGCGGCCGAGGGCAGGGTCGACCTTGCTGCCAGCAGCGCGGAGACGCTGCGTTCCGTATCACGGCGCTGGTTACGCGAGTTCGGTGTCGGCGCGAATGCGACCGGGGCCGTCGTCGAGAGGATCGAGCGGGCTCTCGCCGGTGCCATGGCCGACCCAAAGGGCCGCTGGCTGCTGCAGGGCCCGGGCTACTGCGAGCTCGCGCTGACGGGCCTGCACGAGGAACGGCTCGAGTCGATCGTCATCGACCGCGTTCGAATCGACGACGGGACTCACTGGGTCGTCGATTACAAGACGAGCACCCACGAGGGTGGCGACCTCGCCGCATTCCTCGAGGCTGAAATCGAGAGGTACCGGCCGCAGCTGGAGAGGTATGCGGCCATATATCGTAATTACGCCAACGTCGACTGTCGCTGTGCGCTGTATTTCCCGTTGCTGCAGGAATTTGTCGAGGTGCCGGTCAAATCACTTTGAGATTCGGGTCGGCGCAGTGAACTGGGCGATTCAGAGCTTCCCTTCGATAGGCAGTGTGTACTGGCCGCGCTCGTTAGGTCCTTCCAGAAACTGCATCTGCTGCAGCAGATTTGGGGGAGTGGTGGCCTTCGACGCAACCAGGCCGGTGAAACGGAAAGTTCGGTCGGCAGCGATTTGAAGGCTGCCCGCGAGGTCGACCACGCCGTCGGTGTCCTCGACGCTGGCCATGACGCCGGCGTTCTGCGTGAAAAATTCGGCCCGATAGCCACCGATCGAGCCCCGGTGGATCATCGGTGCGACCAGCGACGACACCGTCAGTACGCCGTCTGCGGCAACGGGCAAGCCGTCACGAATCGCGAGGCGCTCGAATTGCACACTGGCATTGCCGCGCAGGCCGGGCATTCTGACCAGGCGCTCGAGCGATTGCAGCGGCAGAGATCCCTGGAGGTCGTCGAACTGGACCGTTCCCGAGAAACCGACGGTCAACGTCGTCTCGACGAATCCGGACCCCGGGATACCTTCGATAGACATCGCGAGCTGGCCCTTGATCAGGGCAAGGGGCCTGATTTCCCAGGCGAGTCCTTCGAGATAAACGCCCTGTACGCTGGCCTGGGCCGCGCGTCCGGACCATACCGTGCCGCTTATCCCGTTCAAGGCGATGCCCGGCGGTGCGAACCACTGATAGGCGACCCTAGCAGGGAACAGCGCGATGAGGCCCAGCAGGAGGGTGACTGCACCGGCAGCAATCATCTTGCCCCGTGACAGGGTCAAAGCGTGCGCTCTAACGTCAGGGTCGCGTTCACGCGTCCGGGAGCCGCAATATTGCCGGCCGAGAAGCTCCCCGAGGTGACCTCCATCGCGTACTGCGCACTGAGGTCGCCAAGCCAGAGCACGAGATCGTCGAACGCGACGTTTTCGAATTCCACGCGGATGCCGTTGCTGGTCGTCGGCTGGCTGCGTTGCAGGGACCGGTCCAGGCCCCGCGCGCGCAGGGTCTGGTCAACAACCACAACCGGTGTCTGCCCGGCGCCAGCCGGCACCGCCGTCGCGGATGCCCCGGCAGGAAGCTGTATGCCCTTGAGCGGTCGCAGCTCGGCCAGCGAACGTTCCCAGGTAGCCACGCTGTCGATCATTGCATCGTGATGCCTGTCGAGAGGCAGCCAGATGAGGGCGTAGAGGATCAGTACGACAGCGACAATTGTGCCGCCAGCCACGAAAGCCCGCTCGCGAGGTTCCAGCGATTCGAACCAGTTCATCACGCGCCGGACTCCCTTATCTGGATTCGGCTGCTGACCTTGTCGCCGACCTGATCCGTTGATTGAATCGATGCGCTGAAGCGTCCGGAGTTGCTCACCATGCGCTGAATGCTGTCCAGCGTGGCGACATCGGGCGCGGTCAGGCGCACGTCGATGACGCCGGCCCGGTAACTGATGGCCTCGATTTCAGCCGTCGAGTTCTGCACCAGCGCCTCACCGAGCTGCTGCAATGACGGCAGGAAGACCGTGGATGCCGTCGGGGCCCCGACGCTGAGACGCAAGGAATTGACGGTCGCGACAGGGTCGAGCACTTCGCGCGTGTCCGAGGGCCGAATCTGCCGGTATTCCTGCGTGAATTGCGCCTCGAGCGCTGCCGCTTCCTCCCCGAGGCGCCAGGTATCGATGACCTTGCCGCCGAGGGCCACGACGGCGAGACCAAGCAGCAGCATGGCGGCAACGCGCCAGGGACGAAACGCCGCCCCCAGGTTGGCTTTCGGCGCATACCGCCCTTGCAGCAGGTTGACGCCATGACCGGCCGCAACGGTCACGGCAAGCCTCGGCAGCGGGCCGTCCGGCAGCAGGTTGATATCGACACTGGCAAGTTCGTGACGCAGCGCGATCCAGTCATGCTGGAAGCGCTCCTCTGATGCCTGGTCGCAGTAGACCAGCAGGTGCCGGGCGCTCTGGTCGGTAGCACCGGCCAACGCGTCCTCGGGCGCATCATCGAGGACGCCGGCTACGGCCAGGGCATCGCTTGGCTTGACGCGCTGCATCACGAACTCGTTGTCCGCGCCATCGTTGAAGAGCACCTGGTCCTCGGCGACGAGAACGCTGAGGGTCCCTGGAATCCGCGCCAGCCCGTAGTTCTCGGGCACGATTCGTGTCGGCGTTATCCCGGCCTCGGCCAGGCGATCCAGCCAGTCCGAGACGACGTCGTGCGCAACCACGGCCACCGGCACGAGGCCGTTATCTCGCCGGGCACCTGCCGCAAAATGCAGCTTGTCGATGTCTTCGGCGACGTGCTCCTCGAGCGCGAAGGGCAGGGCGGCCAGCAAGCGCGAACCGCCGCGAATCGGGATGCTCACCGCCGTCGTCAGAACGCTTGCAGAGGGCACCAGCACGATGACGTCCCTGCCAGCCGTCTGCGCGGCGGCATCCGGCAAACTGCCGGCAGAAACTGCGCTCTTGCGGGTGCCATTGCTGTCCACGACAACCCATTCGGCGGGTTGATCACGGCCGGCGGCAAGCCGTATTACCAGGAAATCTGCCATCTTCAAGTGGTTCCAAGGCTGCGGAGTATGGGAGCTACGTCGCCTCGCGGACTCCGTTCCAATAAGCTGAAATACGTGATGCGAACCGTATCAATCCGGACGATGAGCTTCAATTGAAAAAAACTGGTTGTTTCTTCGAGTTCATTGAGCACTTCAGGCTGCACGAGGCTCGAAAAGGCCGTCGTGATGTCGGCGAAACCCGCGTCGGCACGTTCCGCGAGCAGGCGCTCCACGTCCTGTGGCGAGATGTCTTCCGACAGCGACTGCAGAACCGGGCCGGTCGCCGTATTCACGTTGATCCCGGTTCGGCCAGGCAGCGCAACGACGTGTGGCAGCAGGATGTCGAGGCTGGCCTTGTCGATACCCTCCAGCGCCGCCAGTTCGCTGGCGCTCGACAGTACCTGGTTGGCCGTGCGATAGGGAGGCACCAGGCCCGTGTAAATCGGGTCCTCGGCACCATCCGGAAACCCGGCCTCCTGGTCCGCGTCGATCCAGTCTGCAGCGATGCCGGCCAGCCGCGGGTCGAGCCCCAGGGCCAGCAGCAGGCGCCTGAACTGCTCGAGGGACGACTGATCGACCTGCCCATCCTGCCCGATGAGGTTGTTCAGGTTGAATCGTCCCTGCAGGTCTTCGACGCTGCCGAGAACCTCGCCGCCGTCGATCGGCAACCCGGGCAAGTTGCTGGCCCAGATCTCGCCGAGGTGGTCGGTCTGCGAGTCCTCCAGGTCCTGGCGCAACACAGAGGCCAGCCAGCTTTCGGCGCCAACGGCCACCTGGATCGCCTGGTCGCGATACAGCAGCACGGTCGTCCGGCGCATGTCCAGTGCGCTATCCCAGGCCAGCCCGGCCGCGACTGAGCCCGCAAGCGCGGTAATCAGGATCGCAGTGATCAGCGCGACACCGCGAGCACGGCGGCGCAGCCTCACGGCGCCACCTCCAGCAGCCGGGTAATTTCACCTTCATCAGCCAGCGTCAGTACGATCTCCACGGCTCTTGGCCGGGACCGCACGGCGGCCGAACCCTGCGTCCCCTGCGGTGGCCATACCTCGCTCCATTCGCCGTCGACCTGCAGGTAGCGAAAAAACAGCGCTTCCACGTCGTCCAGCAAGACCGTCGCGATGGGCTCGTTGGCGAATGTCCGGTCGAGGACCGTCCAGTGGTAACGAACGAGTTCGTCGTTCTCGATGCGGTACGCCGACCGCTGCAAGGTTCCGCGGGGCAGGCCAGCCGGGTTGCTCCAGCCGCCATGCGTCACTTCCAGCGCGAACTGGGCTCCAAGCTCCGTATGCACCGCCGGGCCGAGGGTGTCACCCAGCTCCAGCCTGACGGGCCGGGGCGAGGCCTGCATGAGGTCGCTGCTGAGGTAGCGCATCGTCCGCTGCACAGCCTGTAATCGGTCCATGCGTTCGGTGAGCATGTCGGCATTCGAGAGTGTCTGGCCGAGCGTCATGTAGGCCAGCAATGACAGCACCCCGAACACGGCAAGCGCGACCAGCACCTCGATGAGCGTAAAACCATTGCGTACCCGCCAAGTCACTCGCGCGCTCCTGCACTCTGCGGAGTGCGCGCCCAACTGACGTTGCTTTGCCCGGCAATGACAGGTTCGCCGATAAAACCGGTTACCGTGCGCAAGCCGTCTCGGTCGCCGGGGTAAGAAACGGTGACATCCACGCGAAACAGGTTCTCGACGCCGGTCTCTGAGACAACGGCCCGCCACGCCCACTC
>JBFFSI010000048.1:0-16835 GCA_041572475.1 Woeseiaceae bacterium | reverse complement strand
TGCGTGAACAGCGTGTTGATCGTGTTCTTGAGCGTCCCTACCTTGCGCGGGCGCGACTGGCCGCGGCCGCCGAGGTTCTTGACGATCGCGGCGATCTTCTCGTCCATGCTCGTCGAGACCGGCAGCTGCAGCGGAGGAATCTCGGTGAGGTCTCGCGCGCGCATGACCCTGATACGCTTCGATTTCAAATGCCGTATCAGCGGATCAAATCCCTTGTCGCGGCTAATGACGTGAAAACTGGCCCCCGGTTCGGCTGCGGCAAGTTCGCCGATGTAGTACGCAATGTGGAAATCGAGCGCGTTCTGGCCGCTACCGGCGATCTTTATATAACGCGCGTGGTTGCCGAGTAACTGCATCGAGTCCGCCAGGTCGAAAGAAATTTTCGCCTGGTTTTCCCCGACGAACACATACACCTTGAACGGGTGCTGCGTCAGCAGCTCGAGGTTCCTGGGGTGGACATTTTCGTAATCGATCAGAACGTAATTTGTGGCCATGATCATCTCCGGATGCCGGCCTGGCGGCGAATATTCTACCCCGGGACCAAAAAAGACCGAAGGTACAGCCGCGTATATGAAAATACGCGAAAAATAAACGATTTCCGTCCCGCACAACCACCAATAAATATCGGCGTTTATACCTATAGACCTCCCTTGCCGGCCGTGTGATAACCGCCCCATTCACGGGGGCGAAGGTACATCTTTTTCCGATACCTCGGCGGAGAGGGCAAAGGCATGGCTAGTACAAATATTTCAGGCGACACCAAGTATCTGTTTAAAAGGGACAAAACCTGGTGGGTGAAGCTCGCCGTACCGCGCCGGCTGCGTGATGTGCTCGGCTACGACCTGCGCCGCTCCCTCCATACTCACGACCTCGATGAGGCGCGCAAGGCGCGCTGGTCGGCCATCGAGGAATTTCGCGAGCATATCGAGCATGCCGAGGCTCAACAGTCCGGCGACTCTGCGACAGCTCCTGCGGCAACCGGCACCGGCGACGAAAAAGCCCGGACCCAGGGCAGCCCGAGCCGAATCGGCGAGCATATCGTCGAGATTGTCAGCGACTCCGGCGAAGGCGCACAGAAATGCGGCCAGATCCTCGGCCTCGTCAGCGGCAAGATGGGCAACGGCGTGTGGACGGTCGAGATCATTCCCGCCGAAATCCAGCCGCCGGCGCGCGAGCGCCAGGGCGCAAGCGGCATCCGTGTGCGCATGGGCTCGAAATACATTACCAACATGGGTAACCAGGCAGACCTCGTCGTCGGTTTCAACGAACAGGTGCTTTACTCCCGCATCGCCAACGGCGCCTACAAGAAAGGAACCGTTGTGCTGCTGGAGAACATGTGGGCCGACGACCCGGATGAGAAGATCCGCGAGCAGTACAAGGCAGCTCTCGAGGACTTTTATGCCCAGGGGCTCGTCGTTCACGAACTGCCGATCCAGCAGGAGTGCCTGAAGCTCGTGAAGGATCCCCGCAAGGGCAAGAACATGTTCGTGCTCGGCATGCTGTGCAGCATCTATCACCGCGACACCGACAAGGCCAAGGCAGAAATCGCGAAAACGTTTGCCAAGAAGGGCGACAAGGTCATCGGGATCAACCACGACCTGTTCGACGCAGGCTACGCTTTTGCCCGCGACAACATCGACTACGAATACGAAATACCGTCCGCGGACGACGAGCGCCTGGAATCGGCCATCGTCGTGAACGGCAACCAGGCCGTCGGGCTCGGCGTCATGGCAGCCGGCATGGACATGGTCGCCATGTACCCGATCACGCCGGCGACGTCGGCATCGCACTACCTCGCCGACGATTTCCCCCTGACCGGCGGCTTCGTGCACCAGGCCGAGGATGAAATCGCGGCTATCGGCTTCGCGATAGGCGCGTCTTATGCCGGCAAGACGGCCTGCACGATAACGTCGGGCCCCGGCATGGCCCTGAAAACCGAGATGCTCGGACTGGCCGTCATGGCCGAGATCCCGCTCGTCATTGTCGACGTGCAGCGCGGCGGGCCATCCACGGGCCTGCCCACCAAAATCGAACAGGGCGACCTGCTCTCCACCCTCTACGGGGTTCCTGGCGATTCCCCGAAGGTCGTCATCGCCGCGGCGACGATTTCCGAATGCCTGCATTTCGTCAGTCTGGCGCGCAAGCTGGCGGAATCGTTCCGCACGCCGGTTGTTCTGCTGACCGATGCCAACCTCGCCACGGGCGTCCAGCCGATTCCGCGGCCCGAGGTCACCGAGGACTGGTTCCCGCCACCGGTCGACCAGTCGGCCTGGGACCCCGACGTAGCGCCCTACGACTGGGACGAGAAGACGGGTCTTTCGGAGCGGCCTATCCCGGGCATGGTCGGCGGCGAATACATTCTGACCGGGCTGGCGCACAACCGGCACAGCAAGATCGCTTACGACTCCGCCTCGAACCAGGAAGGCGCCAACATGCGCAGCCGCAAGCTCGCGACGCTCGCGGCGACGCTGAAGCCACCCGAGGTGCATGGCGACCCCGAAGGCGACCTGCTCATCGTCGGCTGGGGTTCGACGCTGGGCGCCATCGAAGAGGCGGTCGACATCGCGAGGGCCGACGGCAAGAATGTCTCGTCCGTGCACCTCAGATTCCTGTCACCGCTCGAGCCCGGTCTCGAGGAGATCTTCAAGGGATTCCGCAAGGTCATGACGATCGAGCTTAATTACAGCGACGATCCGGACGCGCCGATGATCAGCAAGGAAACCCGCCGCTACGCCCAGCTGGCGCAGGTGCTGCGCTCGCACACACTGATGGATATCGATTGCTGGTCCGTGGTACCGGGACACCCCCTGTCGCCCCGGCGGATCGGCATGGTCATTAACGACGCCCTCGACAAGATGGAAGGAGCAGAGTGATGTTCGGTTTGAAAGGAGACTGGTCCCTCGAGGTCAAGGAACGTTACTTCACGCTCGAAGATTACTGCGGCGCCGAGCCGCGCTGGTGCACGGGCTGCGGTGACCACGGCATTCTCGCCGCCGTCCACCGCGTATGCCGGGACTCACAGATCAAGCCGGAAAAGACGGTCGCCGTCTCCGGCATCGGCTGTTCGAGCCGGCTGCCCCATTACATGAGCACCTATGGCTTCCACGGGCTGCACGGGCGCGCTCTGCCCGTTGCCTGCGGCATCAAGTCGCGCCGCCCGGATCTCGATGTCTGGGTCGCAACCGGCGACGGCGACTGCTTCTCGATCGGCGCCGCGCACTGGGTACATGCGATGCGCTACAACATGGACCTGACCATGCTCGTGTTCGACAACGGCATATACGGCCTGACCAAGAAGCAGACCTCGCCGACGACGCCGGAAGACGTGCCGACCAACACGCATCCGTCCGGGGCGCTGCTGCCCCCGCTGAACCCGCTGACCGTGACGCTGGGGATCACCAACGTCTCCTTCGTTGCGCAGATCGTGGACTGGAACGCGCAGCTCCGGCACGAAGTAATTCGGATGGCGCACGAGCACAAGGGTACGGGTTTCGTGCGCATCATCCAGCGTTGCCCGGTTTACGTCGAGTCGATCGGCAAGAGCCTGCAGGACGAACCTGCACGCATGCAGCTGCTGACGCATGAGAAAGGCGTGCAGGTGGACGACTCGGTCAAGAGACTGTTCCCGAACCACGCCGAGCACGACCCGACGAATCTCGGCGCCGCGCTGAACATCGCGGCCGACAACTCGGTACTGCCGCTAGGCATCCTGTACCGGAATCCGGACGCGCCGCGCTACGACGATATTTCAAAGGCGGGGATGGAGATGAGCGCAGACGAAAAGCTGGCCGGCATGAACGCGGCTCTCGACCATTTCGCCATCTGATACGGGACAGTCATGAACTCGGTAACGGCAAGCGAACCGGACGCAAGGGCCGATGTGATCGACACGCTGCGGCGTTTCCACTACGGCGAGCCGACCGCTTCGGCGAGCAGCCGCATGCCTGAAGGCGGCGTGCTGCCGGCGCTGTTGAATCCGTACCGGGATGCCGGTTCGGTTCGCTACGAATACCCCCTTTACCTGGCACCTCCCGGCGGCCCCGCCGACGCGCCGCTGGCCCTGCCGCTGGGCGAATTTCTCGCGGCAGCCGTGCAGGATTTCGCCCCCGGCGACGAGGAGGCGCGTGTCCTCAAGGACAACCTGCCCTGGCTGGAGCGCTATCTGCGCGAGCAGCTCGCCAGCTCCGACCCGGTCGCGGCTCCGACCCTCTTCGACGAAGCTGCCGGGGCACTGGTGAAGCACCTCCAGCTCCGCGAGTCCCATCGCGAGAAACTGGAAGCCGACCTGCAAACGCTGCGGGGCGCCGTACCCGACGGCAGCCGCTTCCTCGGCTATGGGCCGCACTCGGCCCTGCACTTGCTCGTGCAGGAGATACGACACCTGGACAAACCGCGCCGGGAACAGCTTCTGGCAGATACACGGCACGCGACGCAGGCCCTGAGCGAACTCCTGCAGGTCGAAGCCGCCAAGCAGGGCGATGGTGCTTCGGCGAGCGGCCCGGACTCCGCTTCGCAGCGGCTCGATACGGAGATGCTGTCCAGCATGCTCGGGAAGCGGTCAAGAGGCACCAGGACAATGCCTGCAGAGCGCCGCGCCCGGATCGAGAGCACGCTCGAGACACTGAACACCTGGGGCCGCGACCCCGTCCTCGTTCGTTTCGTCGGCCGCCTCGAGGATTCGGTCTTCGGCGACGACGCCGAGATAGAGGTCATCGAGAGCAACAATCCCTGCGCCATCGCCGACGAGCTCTTCGAGCAGCATGCAAAACGCTACGCCAGGGTGTTCACGGCCCTGAGGATCGCGGCGCTCGAGAAGGACGACCGTTACGAGCCCGCTGTTCACGACTCCTGGTTCGCATCATTCGACTGGCAGGCCTTTTCGGATGAGGAACTGCAACGGGTGCCGCGCGTGGTCGCGCTGGTATCGGCGGACCACCTTGCCGGCGACGGCTTGCCGGCGTTTTCGCGCCTGCTGGGCTCGCGCCGTCCCGTCCACGTCGTCAGCTGGATCCGCGCTTTCGACAATCCGGCCGTCCGCCCTGGCGAGGGCCCGTTCGACGCCTACCGCTTCGAACTCGCCTACCTCGGTATCGGCCACCGCCAGGTCGTCGTCGCGCAGGCTTCGGCGGCGCGCCACCGGGATGTTCTCGAGGGATTCAGCCGCGCGCTGCGCAGCAATCGCAGCAGCCTGCACCTGATCAATCGCGGCACCCAGACCAAGGCCGACCGACCGATTCTGGACCCCTGGTTCGTCGCCAGCGCCGCACTGGAGAGCCGGGCGCACCCGTTCCTGATCGTCGACCCCGGCGCGGGCGAGCACGCCGCGCAACGCATCAGCTTCGATGGCAACCCTCAGCCCGAGAACGATTGGCCGGTGGAGACGCTGGAGTACGCGGGAGCGGATGGCGAAACCCGGCAGATGCAACTGGCCTTCACCTTTGCGGACTACGCGCTGCTTATGCCGGCACTGCACGAACACTTCCGCCTGGTGCCGGCCGAGTGCGATGCCGATGACCTCGTCGCGGTCGCCGACTACCTGCAGCGCGACCAGGAGTCTGCGGAACGACTCGTGCCTTACGTCTGGGGTATCGACGAGCAGGGCAAGCTGCTCAGGCTGGTCGTATCCCGCGCTCTCGTGTTCGCCTGCCGGGACCGCTCGAACTACTGGCGCTCGTTGCAGGAACTCGCCGGTATCCATAACTTCTATGTCGAAGCCGCGGTTGAGCGGGTTCTCGAGGACGCGAAAGCGGCCGCCGAGGCCGAGCGCGACGAACTCGTCAAGGCGCACGAGCAGGCCCTCGAAGAAGCCCGCTCGCATGCGGCCGGCGAGGCCATGGGCCAGCTCGTGGACGTGCTGATGGGCGCGGACCTGTCGAGCATGGTCAGCGGGGAACCCCTCGCCAGGATGCCTGCCGCGGACGAAGCGCCGGCCGTGGAGCCTGCCGCGGCAGAGCCGGTCGAAGAGGCGCCGGCGGCCGAGGAAGAGGACGAAGAGGCATTGAGCTTCGATGAGCCCTGGCTCGACACGGCGGCCTGCACGACCTGCGACGACTGCATGAGCATCAACAAGATGATGTTCGCCTACAACGAGGACAAGCAGGCCTACCTGAAAGATCCGCGCGCCGGCACCTACGCCGATCTCGTCGCGGCGGCCGAGATCTGTCCCGCCAAGTGCATCCACCCGGGCAAACCGCTCGACCCTAACGAACCCGGCCTGGAGGAGCTCATCAAGCGCGCCGAGCCCTTTAACTGATGAACAGTCTGCTCACAGCACCGGCGATCATGACCGGCATCGGCCTGTTCTTCGGGACAGTCCTCGCCGTCGCACACCGCTTGCTGCACGTGGACGAGGACCCGCGCATCGAAGCCACGAACGACATGCTGCCGGGCACCAACTGCGGCGCCTGCGGACAACCGGGCTGCCTGCCGTTCGCCGAGAAACTGGTTGCGGGCGAGGTCGAACCCGGGCAGTGCACCGTGAGCACCGACGAAACGATCGAGATGATCGCCGAATTTCTCGAGGTCGATGCCGGGCGCGCCGAAAAACTGGTCGCGCGGCTGCGCTGCGCGGGTGGCCACCGGCAAGCACACCAGATCGCCGAGTACCGGGGCTTCGAAGGCTGCCGGGCGGCTGCGGTTGTGTCGGGCGGCGGCAAGGGCTGCGCCTGGGGCTGCCTGGGGCTGGCGGACTGCGAGCGTGCCTGCACGTTTGACGCGATCCATATGAATGCGAACGGCCTGCCCCAGGTCGATACCGTGAAATGCCGGGCCTGCCCGGATTGCATGGCCGCCTGCCCGAGAGACCTCTTCGAACTCGTGCCTCTGAACCAGAAACTCTACGTCCAGTGCAACATCCCGCTGGCCGGCGAGGCTGCGCGACAGCTGTGCGCGACGGCCTGCGACGCCTGCGGACGCTGCGCAGCCGACGCGGCGCCGGGCCTGATTCGCATGGAAGGCAACCTGCCGATCGTGGACTACGAGGCGGGTGGCCCCGCCGCGCCCGACGCCATATTCCGCTGCCCCACTAACGCCATCGTCTGGCTCGAGGGCGAGCAGTTCCAGGACCAGGAGGCCGTTGCCGTGGAGGTGTCGCGATGAGCGTTCGCGATGTCGCGATTCGCTGGTACCGCAAGGCTTTCGGCGCGCCGGCCGGTACCGGCATCCGGGACGAGGGACTCGACGCGGTGCTCGACGGTAATACGGCCGTCGCACTGTCGGAGGCCGCCATCGCCAGTCATGCCGTGCTCGGCGGCGCATCGCCCGCGTCGGCGGCCGACGCCGTGTGGCTCCGCGAGCTCGAGCGCGGCGGCACCAACCTGTTCGGGGAGACGCTTGCGGCCGATGCGGCCGAGGGACCGCGCGGCATCATCGCCGCTGCGACCGGCCTGGCGCTCGCGGGCCGGCGTGCCACCGCCTTTTTGTCCGGCACCGACGCGGCCTCGGCACAGGACCTGCTCATCTCGGCGGCCGGCAGGCACGTTCCGCTGGTCCTGCACCTCGTCACCCAGGCCGCGACCGCACACGGGAGCACGACGGGCAGTGGCCACGACACCGTTCACCTGTGCGCGGATTCCGGCTGGTTCATCCTGGTCGCACGCAACGTCCAGCAGGCAGTGGACTTCACGTTTATCGCCCGGCGCGTCGCCGAGGAATCGCTCGTGCCTGGCCTCGTCATCATGGACGGCGCCCAGACCGCGCTCGCCGTGCAGGACGTACGCCTGCTGTCTCCATCACAGGTCGAGGGATTCCTCGGCCCGGCCCGCGGCGCCATCGTCGCGCCGACGCCGGCACAGAAACTGCTCTTCGGGGAAAGCCGGCGCCGGCTGCCGGCCTGGCACGACCTGGACGAGCCGATGCTGAACGGCGCCCTGTTCGGGACCGAGGCATTCGCGCTCGGCGCCGCCGCACGGCGGCCTTTCTTCGACGACTTCGTCGCTGACGCGCTCACCCGCGCAATCGAGGATTTCGGCGCGCAAACGGGCCGGCTGCACGAGCTCATTGCCGGCCACAGGCTCGACAAGGCCAGGCTCGTGCTCGTTGCCCAGGGTGCTGCGATCGAAACGGCCAACCTCGCAGCCGACGCCCTGCGCGAGCAGCACGGCATGCATGTCGGCGTCGCCGGCATCCAGGCGCTGCGGCCTTTCCCGAGCGCGGCGCTCGCTGCCGCGCTCGGCGGCGCGGAGCAGGTGCTGGTCATGGAGCGGACCGACGCGCCGCTGGCGGCCGCGCCGCCGCTGGCCCGTGAAGTCCGCGCCTCTCTCGACCAGCTCGATAGCACGCCCGCGTGCCGTTCTGTCATCTACGGCGTCGGCGGCTTGCCGCTGCGGCAGCGCGACATCGTCGCGCTCTGCACGGACGCGGGCGCCCGGACGCAGGATCCTCTTTACCTCGGCATCGCGTTCGACGCCGACGCGGTGCATCCGAAGCGCGAGGTGCTGCTGGACACGCTGCGCCGCGCCTATCCCGATGTGGCGAAACTCGGAGTGTGCGCGCCGGCCGAGAAAGAACCGGCTCCACCGAAAGGGTCGATCTCGATTGCCGTTCGCCATTGCGGCGAAGGCGCAGCGCTCGCCGGGTCCGCAGGATCCCTGCTGGTCCGCCTGCTGGGCGGCCGCGTCCGCAGCCGCCCGGCCGTGGACTGGCCGGGCGTGACACGGCCCGTGACGGACCTGCTCATCTACGGCGACGACTCGCTGCAGGATCCCGGCGACGGCGTGCGGACAGACCTGACGCTCGACGTCGGCGAGCGCAGCATCGTGCGGCACGGAGACGGGGCACGGCTGCGAATACCGGTCGAAGACGAGGATCTGCTGGGTGACACGCTGCTCGGTGGGCTGTTCGGCGCGCTGTCCGGCGCAAACATGATCGATGCGAAGGCTCGCCGCATCAGCAGCGCTCGCCGCGAACTGCTCGTCGCGAGGGATGATGAACAGCGCGATCGATCGATGGCGGCTTTCGAGGCCGGTTTCGACGGCATAGCGGAGGCGGAGTCGGCTGCAGCACCGGGGACGACGGGCAACGACCACCCGGCGCCGCCGGCCGTGCGCGAACTGGCGCGCAACGACGATCACGTCGCCAGCCTGCCCCGCTTCTGGGACCAGGCCGGCATTCTTTACCGGGACCGCGAGACCGAGCGCCTCACCGCAGACCCGTATCTCGCGACCGGCACAATGCCGCCACTGAGCGCCACGTTCACGGAGCTGACCCGCTCGCGGGCCGACCTGCCCGACTTCGACGGCTCCCTGTGCACCGGCTGCGGACTGTGCTGGACCCGATGCCCGGACAGCGCCATCGGTGTCGTCGCCGCTGCGCCGGCCGCGCTCATCGATGCCGGCATTCGCAAGACCGGCGCGGAAGCCGTCCGCCAGGTCGCCTCGAAGCTCGCGGCGAGGATCATTGCGCAGCACAAGAAAGACTCGGAGCCGCCGAACACGTTCGGCCCCATGCTCGATGACGCGTTCGCCTGGCTCCTCGAAAAAGCGCCGCTGCCCGACGATCGCAAGCAGGCTATCCAGCAAGGCATCAAGCTGATCATTACCGAGTTCGGCGCCCTGCCCGTCGCGGTGACGAAACCGTTCTTCGCCGACGCCGAGGCCCGACAGAAGGACAGCGCGGAGCTGCTCTCGATTGCCATCAACCCGGACGCATGCAAGGCCTGCGGCATCTGCATTGCGAGTTGCGAGCCCGGGGCGTTGAGCGCACGTGAGCAGGACCCGGGCGGCCTCGACGAGGCCCGCAAGCTCTGGGAGACCTGGTGCACGACGCCGGATACGCCGGGGACGTCGGTCGATCGGGCGTCCGAGCACCCCGAGATCGGCTCGACAGCCGCCATGCTGCTGTCGCGGTACTGCCAGTTCGCGATGGCGGGCGGGGACCCGGCAGAGCCCGGCTCCGGGGAAAAACTCGGCGCCCGCCTGTTCCTGGCCGCCACCGAGTTCAACCGGCAACCGGTCGTCCAGCGATTTGCCGCGACGCTGATCGAGGCAGGCGACGAGGTCAGGGCGCTCATCCACGACACCCTGTCCGGTGCCCTCCCCGACGCGGATCTCGATGCGATCGCGGAGCGACTCGAAACCGCCACCAGTCCGCGCATCGACCTGACCGAACTTGCGGAGGGCGTGACAGGCGGCGCCAGTGATCACTCGATCGACACCCGTTACCTCAGGCGGCTCATTGACCTGTGGGGCCGGATAGACGCAGCCCGTCAGCGCCTGGTAAGCGGCGCTCACGGCCTGGGTCGGGCTCGCTACGGCCTCGCTATCGCGGGCGGCCGCAGCGCGGCATGGGCGAGCAGCTTCCCGGGTAACCCGTTCCAGGCCCCCGCTGTCGTGGACATGAGCGGTGACGCCGCCCAGCTCGCCGCCGGGCTGGTCGAGGGCCATCTCGATGAAACCACCGAGCTCGTCCGGCTACTCAGGCTGGCGCGCCTCGAGATCGACAGGCCGGACGGCCTCGACTGGAAGCGTGACGCGTTGCGGGCCCTGCGCTGGCAGGATCTCGACGGCGAGGAACTCGAGCTCTGTCCGCCAATGATCCTGCTGGGCAGCGACGACATGCTGGCGGCCCGGGGGCTCTCGCAGCTGGTGTGGCTGCTGAATTCCCGGCTGCCGGTCAAGGTCGTCATACTCAGCTCGCTGGACCTCGGCCTGGTCGGGGCTCAGACCACGGACTCGCGCGCCGGTGTGGCGCTGCTGGCCCTTGCGCAACGGAACGCCTACGTGGCGCAGACCTCGCTCGCGGACGCGGCGCACTTCGGCCAATGCGCCAGTGCAGCGTTGAGCCACGACGGCCCCGCCCTGCTGCAGGTTTACGCGCCCAGCCCCGGCCGCGACGGCTACCCGGCCGATGCGCTGCTCGAACAGGGGCGCCTTGCCGTGTCGGCTCGCGTGCTGCCGTTGTTCAGCTACGACCCTCGCGGCGAGGGCGTGTTCGGCTCACGCATCAGCCTCGATGGCAACCCGCAGCACGACGCGCTGCTGGCAATGGATGGGGACAGGACCTTGACGCCGGCGGACTGGGCCCTCGGCCAACAGCGCTTCGCCAGCCACTTCGAGACGCTCGCGGACGGCGCGCCGACGCCGGTTCCGCTGCACGATTGGCTGCTGCTCGACCCGAAAGAGCGCGGCGGGAGAACGCCCTTCGTCGCAACCGGAGAAGGCGATGCCGAATGCCGTTACGCACTGTCGCCGGCGATGCTGCGGGCCGCCGACGATGCATTGCGTAGCTGGCGGACGCTGCAGGAACTGGCCGGCGTCGTCACACCCTTCACCCGCAAGCTCGAGGCCGCGATCCGCGCCGCCGTGGCCGAAGAGCACCAGGCCGAGCTCGACGAGCAGAAGCAGGCGGCCGCGGCCGAACTCCAGGAGATCCGGCACAAGACACAGACCGAGATCTCGGGCCGCCTGCGCAGCCGGCTGCTCGAACTCGCAACGCGCCGGCGGAAGTGACCGATGAAGCCGTTACGCCTTTTGCGCCGCAGCTTCGAACACGGGGTTCATCCCGCGCATCACAAGGAGCAGACCGAGGACCTGCCAATACAGCGCGTACCCTTCGGCAGCCACTACGTGATGCCTCTGGGTCAACACATCGGCGTGCCGGCCCGCCCGGTCGTCGCCGAGGGCGAGCGGGTGCTGCGCGGGCAGCTGATCGCCGAGCCGGGCGGCTTCGTGTCGACGGCGCTGCACAGCCCGGTCACCGGCACCATCACCCGGATCGGTGATTTCCGTGGCGTCGACGGGCGCTTTGCGCCGGCGATCGGCATCGAGGCCGACGCTTTTGCGAGCCAGCGGGTAGAGCCGTCGCCGGGCGCCGACTGGCAGTCGCTGTCGCTCGAGGATTTCATCACGGCCGTGCAAATGGCCGGTATCGTCGGCATGGGTGGCGCCGCGTTCCCGTCGCACGTCAAGCTTTCGGTGCCCGATGGCGTGAAGATCCGGCACCTGCTCGTCAACGGCGCCGAATGCGAACCCTACCTGACGAATGACCACCGGCTGATGATCGAGCGCCCCGACGCGCTGCTCGAGGGCGCGGAAATCGTCAGGCAGAAGCTGGGCGCCGAGGAAACGGTCATCGGCATCGAGACCAACAAGCCCGACGCGATCGACACCATTGGTCGCCACATTCCTGAGGATCACCCGGTGCGCGTCGTGCCGCTCGAGGTCAAGTACCCGCAGGGCGCAGAGAAGATGATGGTCCGCAGCGTGTTCGGCAAGGAAGTGCCGGCGGGACAGCTGCCGCGGGACGTCGGCGTCAACGTCAACAACGTGGGCACAATCGTCGCAATTGCGGACTTCTTCCTCCGCGGCATGCCGCTGATCGAACGAGTCGTTACGGTCGCCGGGCCCGGCGTCACCTACCCTGCCAACCTCGTCGTGCCGCTCGGCACGCCGGTGCGCGACGTGGTGCAGTTCTGCGGCGGGCTGAAGCCGGGCACGCGCGAGATCGTTATGGGCGGGCCCATGATGGGCCGCCCGGTCGCCAGCCTCGACGTTCCGGTCCTGAAGGGCTGCTCCGGCATCCTCGTGTTCACGGAGGCGCAGACCGCGCGTCGGACGGAGTACCCCTGCATTCGCTGCGGCCGCTGTGTCGAGGCATGCCCGTATTTCCTCAACCCGTCGCGGCTGGCCCGCCTGTCCAAGGCGCGCATGTTCGACGAGATGAAGGACTACCACGTGTTCGACTGCGTCGAGTGCGGTTGCTGTACGTTCGCGTGCCCGTCGAACATCCCGATCGTGCAGCTGATTCGCACGGCGAAGGACGACCTCGCCCATCGCAAGGAGCCTGACGCGTGACGAACAAGGATCCGAAACTCCTGCTCTTCCACGCGCCGCTGCTGCGCCAGGACATGACCACGCCGAGCGCGATGCGCGACGTCATTTATGCGCTGTTGCCCGCAACCGGGGCGGCGCTATGGTTCTTCGGCCTCAGCGCCGTGCTGGTGCTCGGCGCATCGATCGTCGGCGCCGTGCTCGCCGAGTGGGTCTTCGCCGCGAAGGCGGTGCGCGGCCAGTCGCTGCGCGATTCGACCGGAATCCTGACCGGCCTCCTCCTCGGCCTCACCCTGCCGCCGGGACTGCCGGTCTGGATGGCCTTCCTCGGCGGCTTCGTGGCAATCAGCCTGGGCAAGGTCATCTGGGGCGGCCTCGGCCACAACCTGTTCAACCCGGCACTGCTGGGCCGGGCCTTCCTGCTGGCCACGTTCCCGATCGCGATGACGACCTGGGTGCCGGCGGCCAGCGGCTTTTTCGACGTCTACCCGAGCAACCTCGCGCTGCCCCTGATGCAGGCCGACGTCGATGCCGTCACGGCCGCGACGCCGCTGGGCATGCTCAAGTTCGACCAGCAGCTTACGCCGCTGGCCGATCTCGCCTTCGGCAAGATCGGCGGCTCGCTCGGCGAGACCAGCGGCGTGCTACTGATCCTCGGTGGCATCTACCTGTGGCTGCGCCGCGATCTCGACTGGCGGATTCCGGTCAGCATCCTGCTGACGGTCGTCGTGTTCTCCGCTTGCCTCGGCTTCTTCGATGACCAGCGCTTCCCGGACCCGCTGTTCTCGGTGTTCTCCGGCGGCCTGCTGCTCGGCGCCATCTACATGGCAACGGACCCGGTCACGTCGCCGATCACGCCCAGGGGCGCCTGGATCTTCGGCATCGGCGTCGGCGTGCTCGTCATGCTTATTCGCGTCTTCGGCGGGCTGCCCGAGGGTGTCATGTACGCGATCCTGCTGATGAATGCCGCCACACCGCTGATCGACCGGTATACCCAACCGCGCGTGTTCGGCCGCGGGGGAGAAACGGATGAGCCCGGCTGATCGCGAACGTTCCGGCTCGCCCGGCCCGCTGCGACTCGTGGCGACGCTGGCCCTTGCCGGGCTGGTCTCCGGCCTCGCGATCATCGGCATCTACGAGACGACGCTGCCGACGATCACCGAGAACAAGGCGCGCGAACTCCGGGCCGCGGTCTTCAAGGTATTGCCAGGGGTAACCCGGATGCAGCCACTCGTTTCCCGGGACGAAGGCCTGGTCGTGGGCGAGCCCGGCAAGGACGAGCCGGTCGTGTACGGCGGCTATGACGACGAGGGCGGGTTCGTCGGCTACGCGATCCCCGGGGCCGGGCCGGGTTTCCAGGACACGATCGGCCTCTTGTACGGCTACACGCCCGAGCGCCGGCTCGTGCTGGGCATGGAAATCCTCGAGAGCCGGGAAACGCCGGGCCTCGGCGACAAGATTTACAAGGACGCCGAATTCGTCGGCGCGTTCGGGGCGCTGGCGGTCGATCCGGAAATCGTCGCCGTCAAGAAGGGCACCAGTGCCGGCGCGAACGAAATCGACGCGATCACCGGCGCCACGATATCGTCGAAGGCGGTCGTCAGGATCATCAACGAGACGCATGTTGCCTGGAGTGAACGACTGCCGCCGCCGGGCACGGAACCAGCGTTCGAGCCGCGCGGTGACGGAGCGGAGCAATGAGCAAAGGCCAATCGTACGAGGAATTCGTCAAGGGCATCTGGCGCGACAACCCGGTCTTCGTGCAGGTGCTCGGCATGTGCCCGATGCTCGCCGTGACCAACTCCGCCGTCAACGCCATCGCGATGGGCGGGGCGACATTTTTCGTGCTCGTCGGCTCCAGTGCCCTGGTCGCGAGCTTCAGGAACTGGATCCCCAAGCAGGTGCGCATCTCCTGCTTCATCATCATCATCGCGACCTTCGTGACAGTCGCCGACTACAGTCTCCTCGCGCTCGCACCCGCCGTGCACAAGGAACTCGGCGCGTTCATTCCGCTAATCGTCGCCAACTGCATGATCCTCGGACGTCAGGAAGCTTTCGCGTCGAGAAACGAACCGCGGCTGGCCATCTTCGATGCGGTCGGCATGGCCACCGGTTTCCTGCTGGCGCTGTTCTCGCTTGGCGCGGTTCGAGAAATCCTGGGTAACGGTTCCCTGTTCGGCGTGTCACTGTTCGGCGCGAACTTCGAGCCGTGGGTGATCATGATACTGCCGCCCGGCGGCTTCCTGACGCTCGGCGTCATCCTGCTGTTCTTCAACTGGTTCAAGGTCAAGAAAGACGAGTTTCTCGCCGACGTGGCCGAGGCCGAAAGGAGCGGCAAGTAATGGAAAACCTGTTCTGGATTTTCATCAGCGCACTGCTGGTCAACAACTTCGTGTTGACCTACTTCCTCGGCCTGTGCCCGTTCCTCGGTGTCTCGGGCTCGCTCGAAACATCCGCGCGACTCGGCGTGGCCACGACCTTCGTGATGCTCGTGACGGCGATCTGCGCCTGGGCACTCAATACCTACGTGCTCGTGCACGCGCCCTACCTGCGGCTGATCTGTTTTATCGTTGTCATCGCGAGCACGGTGCAGTTCATCGAGATGCTGATCCGGAAACTGAGCCCGGCGCTGTTCCGCGCGATGGGCATATTCCTGCCGCTCATCACGACCAACTGCGCCATCCTCGGGCTCGCGATCTTTGCCACGAACCGCGGTTATGGCTTCTGGGAAGGCATCGCCTACGCGCTGGGCGCCGGCATCGGCTTTACGCTCGCGATGGTGCTGCTCGCGGGACTCAGGGAAGAGTCGGAGCTGTCGGACATTCCACGGCTGATCAAGGGCACGGCGATGAACCTGATCATCGCGGGCGTGCTGTCGATGGCCTTCATGGGCTTCGCCGGGCTGTTCAGCTCGACCTGAGACGCGGAGGCCGCCAATGAATTACCTGCTCGCGCTGACCATCCTCGTCGCCCTCTGCGCCGCCTGGGCGCTCTTTCAGCTGTGGCTGGGGCGCAGGGACCCCGAAGTCGCGGAACGCCTGAACAAGTGCGGCAACTGTGGCTGCGACAAGCAGTGCGAACGTGAGCAGAACGTCGCGGCACATGTTCACAGCGCCGGCGACTCGGCATAAACTGCAGCCTCGCAACTGGCACGCTGTTGCCACAGGAGGACTGCCGTGAGAATAATCATTACCACCCTGTTGCTGACCCTCATCGGGGTGGCCAATGCAGGAGACATCGACGCCAAGGTCGAGGCCGCTCTTGCCGCCGAGGCGCGGCCGGCCGCAGACACCGTACGCGACCGCAACCGCCGGCCGCTCGAAACACTGAAGTTCTTCGGCCTCGAGGACGACATGCGCGTGCTCGAACTCCTGCCCGGCGGCGGCTGGTATACGCGCGTCCTGGCCCCGGTGCTGGCTGAAAACGGCCAGCTCTACGTCGCTATCGGGACAACAACCGTCAGTGCAAACGTCCTGACCGAGCCGGGTTTCGAGAAAGTCGAGGCGATTGACGCCGGCGACAACCTGCGGCGGCCGCCCGGGAGCCGTCATTACGTCGTCGACAAGGTCGATTTCGGCGTCGAGGACATCGACATGGCGCTGACCTTTCGCAACCTGCACAACTTCGGGCCGGAAGATCGCGCCAAGGTAAACCGCGCCGTTTTCAAGGCGCTGAAAAAGGGCGGCGTCTACGGCGTCGTCGATCACACGGCGCGGCACATGGAGCCGTCGAACCACGAGAATCGCCGCCGCATCGACCCCGTCGTCGTCATCAAGGAGCTGCTGGACATCGGCTTCGAGTTCGTCGCCTTCTCCGACCTGCATTACCGCGCCGACGACGAGCTGGAGTACGAGGTGGGCCGGCGTTCGGTCACGGGCAACACGGACCGGTTCACGCTGTTGTTTCGCAAGCCCTGAGGACAGGCCGTAGGGGCATGCCACGATGGACAGGCTGTCTGCAGCCGCCTATCGTCGATATGGGTCGCAAGAAATAAGCACGTAGCTGCGTGAGGAGGGTTGCATGCGACGGGAACTGATCGAGGCACTGAGCTATCCGCGGCTGCTCGTA
>JBFFSI010000047.1:0-17144 GCA_041572475.1 Woeseiaceae bacterium | reverse complement strand
TTCGCCCGGGCACGTACGTCGCGGTCGGCAGCCGGCCCGGGTACCGGGATGTGCGTCTCGAGTTCCGGGTTGCGCCCGAGATCGACATGCAACCCGTCGTCGTGCGCTGCGAGGAAGCGATTTGAGTTTCGACCATCTGTTTGTCCGGGACGTCGAGGGAGAACGGCGCATCGGTACCGATGCGCTGCCGCTGCGCGTCGGCACCGGCAGTGACTGCGCGCTGCGCCTGCCAGGGCCCGGCGGCGGTCCGGTCATGCTGCTCGATCTCCTCGATGGCATGCCGTTCGTGCAGCCGGTCGGCCGCGATGCCGGCATGCAGCTCAACGGCGAACCGCTCGTCGCCAGCCGCCGGCTGCAGGACAAGGACGAACTGCGCTTCTACGGCAGCCGCATCATCGTCCAGGCCGGCGAGGATCGCCTGGTCCTCGAGGTCAGGCTGGAAGACAGCGCCTACGTGACCCAGCCCCCGGAACTGCCTGATGACACGGCGACCGGTAAAGACGAGGCGATTGCGCCCACCGCATTCCAGCGCGCTGCAGAAACCCGCGCGGCGGTCACGAAGCCGCACCGCAGCCCGCTCAAGGCGATCGTCGGCACGGGGCTCGGCATCCTGCTCGTCGCGTCGTACCTCCTGTTTACGGCCCGGTCGATCCAGTTCGATGTCCAGCCGGCCGAGCCGGACGAACTTTCCATCAGCGGCGGCTGGTTTCGCCTGCCCATCGGCGATCGCATGCTGATGCGCAAGGGCGAGTACGTCGTGACGGTGCAGAAAGCCGGCTACTACGACGTCAACCAGGCATTCGTCGTCGGCGACGAACCCAGCATGACCATCGACATCCGGATGCGGCGGCTGCCGGGATGGCTGACCGTCGTCACTGACCCGGGCGCAGAGGCGGTGGTCGCGATTGACGACAGCCTCGTCGGCAACGCGCCGTTTGGCCCCGTCGAGCTGCAGCCGGGCGAACACAGCGTAAGCGTGGAGGCGGAGCGCTACCTGCCGTTCGGGGACGTCGTCAGCGTGCCCGGACTCGGCCAGTACCAGGAGCTGCACGTCCAGCTCGTACCGCGCTGGTCGAATGTCAGCATCGAATCCGACCCGCCCGGCGCCGAAATCTATGCCGGCGAGGAGCGCGTCGGCATCACGCCGGCCACCGTGGAGCTGCTCGAAGGAAAGCACCAGGTCAGCGTCGTGCTCGAGGGCTACGCGGCCTGGGACGGCATGGTCGAGGCCCGGCCCAACATCGACCAGGCGCTGCCGCTCATCGAACTCGAGCCGGCGAATGCCCGGTTGCTGGTCAACTCGGTGCCGAGAGTTGCCAACGTGACCGTGAACGGCCGCTATCGTGGCCAGACGCCGATCCAGCTGGCGCTCTCGCCGGGGGTCGACTACGAAATCGGGCTGTCCAAGGCCGGCTACGGGAGCACGTCCCGCAGGGTTCGGCTGCGCGCTGCGGCGAGCGAGTCGATCACGGTCGACCTGTCGGCGCGAACCGGGCAGGTAACGGTCAGCGTACGGCCGGCCGACGCCACGGTCTACGTCGACGGCCGCGCGCGCGGCCAGGGATCCACCACGTTACGCCTGAGTTCGGCGCCGCATCGCATCGAGGTGAAAAAGCCCGGCTTCGAGTCCTGGTCGCGCACCGTCACGCCGCGGCCCGGTTACCCGCAGACCGTGACCGCGGCCCTGCGCTCCGAGGCCGAGATCGCGCAGGCGAAGCTGGAGATCAACGTCAAGACCTCGCAGGACCGCATGCTGCGCCGCGTCGAGCCGGGCACCTTCATGATGGGTTCCTCGCGCGCGGAGCAGGGCCGCCGCGCGAACGAGGTGCTGGTGCCGGTCACGCTGACCCGGCCGTATTTCATCGGCGTGCACGAGGTCACCAACAGGGACTTCCAGGAGTTCCTGGCAAGCCACGATTCCGGCGCGGACATTCACCCGTCCCTCGCCGGCGGCGAGAACCCCGTCGCCAGTGTCAGCTGGGCCGAGGCCGCGCAGTACTGCAACTGGCTCAGCAGCCGCGAAGGGCTGACGCCGGCCTACGAGGAAAAATTCGGCGAATGGGTCGCGGTAAGGCCGTTGACCAACGGTTACCGGCTGCCGACCGAGGCGGAATGGGTCTGGGCGCTACGCTATGCCGGGCTGGGCAACGCGCAGAAGTTCACGTGGGGCGAGGAGATGCCGCCGCCCGCAGACAGCGGCAACTTTGCCGACAAGATGGCCGAGTCGCTGGTCCCGACCACCATCCCGCGTTACGACGACGGGTTTGCGTCCACGGCCCCGGTGGGCACCTTCGGGCCGAACCGGCTGGGGATCCACGATGCGGCGGGCAACGTCGCGGAATGGGTCAATGATTACTACTCGGTGCCGACACCGGGCATCACGCAGCCCGTCGTGGACCCGCTCGGTCCCGATAACGGGACGACGCGCGTCATTCGGGGTTCGAGCTGGCGCCACGCAGGCATCATGGAGCTGCGGCTGAGTTTCCGGGACTACGGTTCCGAGCCGCGGTCGGACGTCGGCTTCCGCGTGGTTCGCTACGTCGAATGAAATTTCCTGAGACAATCCCCGGTCTGTCTGGTCAAATCTTACGAATTCATCGGCTGGAAGGACGCGCAGTGAATCGAAACGTACTTGCCATGCTCGCCGGCCTCTTCCTGGCCACTGGCGCGTTGGCGCAGGACGAGCCTGCCGAGAGCGAAGATGCTCCTGCGCTGGAGGAAGCCGCGGAAGAGCAGGCCGAGGCCGAGGCCGATGAGATCGACGAGACCGGGCTCGACGAGCAGGACTATGAAGATCTCGACGACGACTTCCGCCCGTCCGAGGAAATCTCCACCGACCAGTCGATCGCATTCCCTACTGATATCTAGTCACGAAGCCACGCTATGAAAAGAAAGAACATCCCGGTCGAGTTCGTTTACCAGCTGTTCGCGCTGATAATTTCGATCATCCTCGTGCACGCCATCTACGTCTCGGTCATCCGGCCCAACGCCGCACAGATCATCGAAGAGCAGAATGCCGCGGTGGTGGCAGATCCGAACTACGTCAGGGAACGGCGCCTGCCGGTACTGATCAAGGACTTCGAGCAGGAAGCCTGCTTCATACTCGGTCTCTGGGCGCTCGCCATCATGGGCTATAAGTCCGTCACCCTCATCAATGAACGCCGGCTACTGGAAGTCGACCTCGTGCCCGTAGCGGAGGGCATGCGCATCCTGCCCGAGGACACGCGCGAGTTTGCCCGCCAGATGCAGGCGCTGCCCGAAGATCGCCAGCGCATGCTGTTGCCGCGAACGCTGCTGAACGCGCTGCGCCACTTCGCCTCGACGCGCAACGTGCAGGACGTGTCGAGCAGCACACACACGATCTGCGAGTCGGAGGCGGAGAAGCTGGAATCCGAGCTGTCGATGATCCGCTATATCTCCTGGGCCATCCCGTCGATCGGCTTTATCGGCACCGTGCGCGGTATCGGCGAGGCGCTGGCGCAGGCGGACAAGGCCGTGCAGGGTGATATCGCGGGCGTGACGCAGAGCCTCGGCGTGGCATTCAACTCGACATTCATTGCGCTCCTGATCAGCATCTTCCTGATGTTCCTCGTGCACCAGCTGCAGCTGATGCAGGAACGGCTGGTGTTCGACAGCGAGGCGTACACCAACGACAAGCTGATCCGGCACATGAGGGCGGACTAGCGCAGGCCAGTCGCCGCCATGGGTCTGCTCGCAGCACATATCAACGACGCGGGTATCTCGGTACTCGATGCCAGCCGGATCCTCTACCGGGAGCCCGGCTTTGCGCTGCTCGACGATGAACAGCTGAGCCTCGGCAGCGCGGCATACGCGCAGGCCCGGATGAAACCGCGACGTATAGAGCGGCATTTCTGGGCTAATCTGCAGACTCAGCCGATGGCCGATCGGCACTTCGAACACCTCAGCGCCGCCGACCTCGTAAGTCGGCAGCTCGAGCAGATCTGGGGCCGGGTTCGCGGCAATGGCGATGGCCTCGCCGTCGCCGTCCCCGCCTACATGGGTAGCGAACAGCTCAGCCTGTTTCTCGGCATCGCGGCGGAGCTGAAGGTGCCGATCGCAGCGCTCGTCGATGCAGCCGTGGCGGCGACGCGCCGTGAATACCGCGGCGCTGTGCCCGTGCACGTCGACCTGAGCCTGCACTCGGCGTTGTTGACCCGCATGGCCCAGCCGGGCCAGGCGCAGGCCGACCGCTCGGAAGTCGTCGAGGACAGCGGTCAGCTTGCACTCTACGATGCGTGGATTCGCGTCATCGCGGAGGCCTTCGTACAGCAGTCCCGCTTCGACCCGCTGCATACCGCCGAGACCGAGCAGGCGCTCTACGACCAGCTGCCGGACTGGCTGACGACCGCCGCCACCCGGGATACGGTGCCGCTGGAGGTCAGCTACCGCGGTATCAGCCATGCCGCGGAAGTCGAGTCGCTCGAACTCATCGGCGCGGTGGCGCCGATGTACCACGGCATCGTGAGCAATGTGCGCGCCCTGTACCGCGCCGACGAGACGCCGGCGCTGCAGCTTTCCGATCGGGCTGCGCGGATGCCCGGCCTCGCAGATATTCTCAAGGCGCGCGTCGGTGGCGAGGTATTCCTGCTGGAGCCTGGCGCCGCGGCCCGCGGCCTGCTGGCTCGCTGGCGAGAGGACGCCGGGGCTCGCGGCGCCGTCAGCCTGGTGCGGCACCTGCCCTGGGACCAGGCGGCCGTCGAGATCGAGGCCCGCCCGGCGGCCAGCGGCGGCGGCCGGCCGACCCACCTGTTGCTGGCGCACACGGCCTACACGATCGATGCCCAGCCGCTGACACTCGGCTCGCAGCCTGTCGACGGCGAACGCTGGGTCGACCTGCAGGGCGACATGCCGGGCGTGTCTCGGCGGCACTGCTCGCTGCGGCTCGAGAACGGGCAGTGCATCCTGCGCGATTACAGCCGCTACGGCACGTTCCTGAACGGCCACCGCATCGACGGGTCGGCAATCCTGCAGATCGGCGATCGCATCCGGATCGGCACGCCGGGCATCGAGCTGCAGCTGATCACGACGGAGGCCGACCATGGCGCGTAAGCGGCGGCCCTTCGAGGTGTTCAGCATGTCCTTCCTCGACTGCATGAGCTGCGGCTTCGGCGCCGTGATCCTGTTCTTCATGATCATCAACGCGCAGGTCAAGGAGACGACCGAGCAGGACCCGAGCAACCTCATGGCCGAGACGCGCCGGCTGGAGGTGGAGATCCTGGACGGTCGCAAGAACCTCGTGCTCGCCAAGAACACGATGGAGCAGCTCGATGACGAACGGACGACGGCCCAGGGACAGATCGCGCAGATCATCGCGCTGATCGAGGCGCTGCGTGCCGAGTTGGCCCGGTACGACAAGGACACGCTGGCAAAGATCGAGCGCATCGAGCAGCTGCAGACGGACATAAAGTCGCTGGAGGAAGAGGTCAGGCGCCTCCTGGCCCTGGAGACCGAGGCCAGTTCCGAGGGCTCGCGGCTGCGCGAATTCAAGGGCGAGGGTGACCGCCAGTACCTCACCGGCCTGAAGCTCGGCGGCCAGCGCACCCTGATCCTTGTCGACCGGTCCGCCAGCATGCTCGACGATACGATCGTCAACATCATTCGCCGCCGCAACATGGGCGTTGAAGACAAGCTGCGCGCCGTCAAATGGCGCCAGGTCGTGTCCAGCGTGGACTGGCTCACGGCCCAGTTCCAGCCCGGCGCGGAATTCCAGATGTACATGTTCAACAACACGGTCGAGCCCGTGATCGAGGGTTCGGACGGCGTCTGGCTGAAGGCCGACGAAGCGACCCAGCTCGACGAGGCGATCCGGGTATTGCGCCGCACCGTTCCCGAAAACGGAACGAACATGCTCGCGGCCTTCGAGGTCGCGTCCAGGCTTAGCCCGCGGCCGGACAACATTATCCTGTTTGCCGACGGGCTGCCGACGATGGAAGAGGATACGACCAACGACCGCACGGTGTCGGGAGCGCAGCGCATGCGCATGTACCAGCGCGCCATTCGCGAACTGCCGGGCGCGGTGCCCGTCAACGTCTTCCTGTACCCGCTCGAGGGCGACTACGAAGCGGCGTTCGCGTACTGGGTGCTCGCACACAACACGGGCGGTTCATTCATCAGCGTAAGCCGTGACTGGCCGTGATATGAGAGGCTGAGGATATGTCGCGCCGTCGCCGTAATACCGAAACGTTCAACCTGTCGTTCCTCGACTGCATCTGCTGCGGATTCGGCGCGATCATCCTGCTACTGGTCCTCAGCAAGATCTACGAGCCCGTCATCATCGAGAAGACCCAGGACGATCTCGAATCGCTGATCGCGCTGCTGCAACAGGAACTCTTCGAGATCCGCGGTGAGTCGGCCGTGATCAACCGCGAACTCGAGGATGTGCGCCAGCAGACCTCGGCGACCAAGCTCAGGCTGGCGCGGTTGCAGGGCGATCTCAATGATGTGCGGGGCCAGTACGCGGCGACCCAGAACGAGGCCGAGTCGAATATCGACGAGGGCTCGCTGCGCGAAACCAAGCAGCGCCTGACCGAGGAGATGCGGCGGCTGCAGCCTTATTACCGGCGCGCGGACGACGACGCAGTGGCCGGCATCCCGGCCGACAGCGAGTACGTGATCTTCGTGATCGACACCTCGGGAAGTATGCAGAACTTCAATTGGGACCGTGTCATCAGGAAGGTCACCGAGACGCTGGATGTCTACCCGCAGGTCAAGGGCATCCAGATCATGAACGACAACGGCAACTACATGTTCAGCCAGTATGCCGGGCAGTGGATTCCCGACACGCCGGGCCGGCGCGAAGCTATCATCCGGACGATGCGGACCTGGCGGCCATTCAGCGACAGTAACCCGTCGGATGGCATCATCTACGCGATCAGCACGTTCTGGTCGCCCGAGAAGAAGATCAGCGTCTACGTGTTCGGGGACGACTTCCAGGGCCGCTCGGTCGAGCAGGTGGTGCGCGAGATCGACTCCGTCAATCGCGTTGGCGCCGACGGCAGGCGGATGGTGCGCATTCACGCCGTGGGTTTCCCGATGTTCGAGCAGACCAACTTCCAGATCCCGCCGACCGTGGGCCGCTTCGCCCAGCTGATGCGCATCCTCTGCGACCGCAACGGCGGCACCTTCGTCGCGCTCTCGAGCGAACGCGGCTGACGCCGCCTGCCACAATGGGCGGCTGACGCCGCCTGCCACAATGGGCGGCTGACGCCGCCTGCCACAATGGGCGGCTGACGCCGCCTGCCACAATTGATCACATTCCGTCGTCGTGTTTGCACGATGCAGCCCCCGCTTGCGCCCGTTTTCGCCCTGTAATGTTCGTCAAGGTCAACGAGTTCCCATGGAGGACGAAACATGCGTAAGACGATTACAGCCCTTTCCATCATCACCCTTGTTGCGGCGACATCCGCGGTGGCTGAGCCCGCATCGAAGGAAGAAAACATCGGCGTCGGTTCCGGTGCGTTAATCGGCGCCGCCGCGGGCGGCCCGGTGGGCCTGGTCATCGGCGCCGCGATCGGCGTGAAGATCGGCGACAAGATGCACCGGAAGAACACCGAGATCGAGAACCTGAACGTGTCGCTCGACAGCTCCGAGGACGAGGTGCTCGAGCTCAAGGGCGAGCTCGACACGCTGAACGACAACCTCGATGCGTTGAGCGCGCGGCTGGCACACGTCCAGTCGATTGACCGCCCGGCCCTCGTGAACCTGATGCAGGCGGGGATCGCGATGGACCTGCTGTTCCGCACCGACGAACACGCGCTCGCCGACACGACCGGTGCGCGGCTGGCCGAACTCGCGAGCAGTGTCGCCACCATGCCTGATATTCGCGTGCAGCTCGACGGCTTCGCCGACGAGCGGGGTGATGCGGACTACAACCTCGAGCTGTCGAAGAAGCGCGTCGAGTTCGTGCGCGACCAGCTCGCCGCCGCCGGCATCGAGCCGTCGAGGATCCGCATCACGGCGCACGGCGAGGCGCCCGCGCAGGACGACTCGATCGACAGCTATGCGCTCGAGCGCCGCGTGAGCCTCAAGCTCTTTATCGATGACTCTCCATCTTTCGCCTCTACCCCATAGCAGGGCGAAAACCCCGTGACTCTCTGATGAGTCTCCGCTTCGCCGGCCCTTCGGGGCCGGCTTTTTGGTTATGATCCGTGTCTATGGATAAGGATCTTGCCAAGCGGCATTGCAAACCCTGCGAAGGCGGCGTCGAGCCGCTTGGTCCGGAGCAGGTTGCGGACCTGATGCAGGGCCTGCACCCGGACTGGCTGCTGAGCGACGACGGCCTCGAAATCAGCCGGCGCTTCGAGTTCCCGGCCTACAGCCGCACGCTCGGGTTTGCCAATGCCTGCGCCTGGATAGCGATCAGCGAAGGGCATCATCCCGTGCTGACCGTCGAGTACGGCAGCTGCGAGGTCGCCTATACCACGCACGCTATCAACGGGCTGTCCGACAACGACTTCATCTGCGCGGCCAAGACCGACCGGCTGGCCGCGGAGTCCGGCATCGAATGATCGGTATTCGCGACGTCGAGGCCGCGGCAGAGCGCCTCAAGGGGGTCATCGTCGACACCCCCTTGCTCTGGAACGCGGAGCTCGACGCGATCGCCGGCGGGCGCGTCTGGCTGAAGCCGGAGCTGTTCCAGGAGATCGGCTCGTTCAAGATCCGCGGCGCATACAACCTGATGAGCCAGCTGACCGCCGAGCAGGCGGCCAGCGGCGTCGTGGCCTGGTCGTCGGGCAATCACGCGCAGGGCGTCGCGCTGGCCGGCAAGCTGCTCGGTATCCAGGCGGCGATCGTCATGCCCGAGGACGCGCCGGCCGCGAAACTGGAGAACACGCGGCAGCTCGGCGGCGAGGTCATCACCTACGACCGGTACACCGGCGACCGCGAGGCGATCGCACGCGAGATCGCGGCCACGCGCGGCGCGGCGCTCGTGCCTTCTTACGAGCACGCCGACATCATCGCGGGGCAGGGCACCGTCGGCCTCGAAATCGCCGAGCAGTCGATGGCCCTCGGCCAGCCGGCCGAGCAGGTGCTGATTCCTTGCAGCGGTGGTGGCCTCACGGCCGGCTGTGCCATCGCGCTGACCGATCGCCTCCCCGGCGTGCGGGTGCACCCGGTCGAGCCCGAGCACTACGACGACACGACACGCTCACTGGCCAGGGGCGAACGCGTCTGCGTCGGCCAGGCATCGCCTTCGATCTGCGACTCGCTGCTCGTGGGCTCGCCGGGCAAGATCAACTTCGACATCATGTGCGACCTGACCGCGCCCGGCCTGGTCGTGACCGACGACCAGGTACGCGAGGCCATGCGTTTCGCGTTCCGGCACCTGAAGCTGGTCGTGGAACCCGGCGGCGCCGCGGGGCTGGCGGCCGTGCTCAGCGGCAAGCTCGATACGCAGGGCAAGGTGACCGCCGTGGTGCTCTCAGGCGGCAACGTCGACCGTGAGCTGTTTGCCGAGATTCAGGCCGGGCCGGCCTGAGTTTTCCTGAGCATCGAGACCGCCGACAGGGGCCGGCGCCGCATGCCGGTGATCTGCAGGCCGCGCTGGCGCCGCGCCTCGGCGTTATCCAGCCAGCCCACGATCCGGTCGATCTGCGCGACGTCCTGCCTGACGCGCGAGGGCTGCATCTCGTGCATGCCGATACCGTTCTCGGCCGCATGCACGAAGTTCTGACTGTCGCGCAGCACGGCGATGATGGGGATACCGAGCGAATCGAGGAAGCGCATGAGCCGCGCGAAGCTCTTGGTGCGCTTGCGGGTGCGGTTGGCGACGACGGCGAGTTTGCCCTCGTTGCGATTGACCTTCGCCACCAGCAGCAGGTCCGCGATGCAGCGCGACACGGCATGAATGTCCATCGACGACGGCAGCACGGGAACCAGGATGCTGGTCGCATCCCGGGTCAGCTCACGCAGGTCGTCGTGCGTAATGCCGGCCGGCGAGTCGACGATCAGCTTGACGGTGTCCTCGGGCACTCGCAGCTGCCAGCTTCGGGTCGCCTGCATCGACTTCTTGTAGGCGGCGATGCCGTGGATCGCCGGGACGTCCGCCGGGCGGCGGTCGAGCCAGGCCATGGTCGATCCCTGCGGGTCGAAGTCCATGACGGCGGGTTGAGGACCGCGCTGGGCGTAAGCGACCGCGATGTTGGTGACGAGCGTGGACTTGCCGCAGCCCCCCTTGGGGTTGAGGACCAGGATACGGTTCAGTCTGTCACGTCGCGGCGGTATCAGCATAAGCCCGCTCAATGTCCCCCAAAATCAAGGAGTAATCCTTGAGCCAGTTCACATAATACCAGAGCGGGCCGGCAGGTCAGTCCGGCGCCGGCGGGTACATGTCGAAAGTGGGGATATCGGTGGCGTCGCAGGACCAGGTCGCGCGTGAGCCGCCGAAAATGCGGGCCTGGGGCCGGATGTCCGGCTCGTGGTCCAGGGTGCCGGCAGGGATCGCCACAAAGCTCAGGTCGGGCGCGACCCTGGGCATCAGGCTGCCGCAGACGCTGCAAAAGTTGGTCGCAAACCGTTCGGCTTCCGGAACCTTGTAGTACTTCAGCAGCGATTCGCCTGCCGTCCAGGTCACCGAGCCCGGGTTGCGTATCAGGATATTGGACGCGTGGCCGGTGCCGGACGACTTGCGGCAGCGCTCGCAGTGGCAGTGGTAGAAACGCCAGACCTCGCCGGTGATCTCGTAGGCAACGGAACCGCAGAGGCAGCTGCCGGAAAACGTCGTCTCGCCCATCTGCTGATAATACTACTGGTATTACCGCGAGGTCATGGCAAGGAGCACGTTACCTGCAAAATGCTTTTTTACAATAATCTGCCTGCTGTTTACTCGTCAGGTTCGAACGCGCAGAATGCCTACCAAGGGCTGCTCGATGTCCGAATTATCGGGCGGCTGACAGAAGGATTGCTGACAAAAGCCGGGTATGAACCGGCTGCCAAGAAGGGGAATAAAGACATGAAGAAACTCATGAAGCGCATAGCTTTTTGCGCAGGGATATTGTTTGGGGCTGCATTCGCCACGACTGCGGTTGCCAACGAATCGAATGTGCTTGATGGTGAGGCTTTGCTGATCACAAGCGGTGATCCTGCCGATCCCATGTACGCAAATGCCGGAGACAATTATCGCAGTGGTGTGGGCTCCATTTTCGTGGAGTTCGCCGGAACGGCGCCGTTCGGTTTCCTTTGCACGGCCTCCGCGATCAGTGATCGCCATATCCTGACCGCGGCGCATTGCCTTCGCGAAGCCGACGATACGGTCACGACGTTAATCGTAGTATTCCCCGGCGTCATGCCCGGCGGGGGAAACTTCATCGCCCTGGCTTCGGGATTTGCCGTCAACCCGGAGTTCGATTTCTGGAATTCCGTAGGCTTTGGGGCTTTCTCTGATGGCGACGTGGCCATTATCGAGATGCCATTCGACCTGCCCGCAAGCATTGAAAGATATGACCTCTATCGCGACACCGACGAATTTGGCCAGGAGACCCGTCACTACGGACATGGTCGTTCGGGCAAGGGCAACAAGGGTGCGACCGGCGGGGCCAGCTTCTTTTATGCACGCACTGGCCTGAACCAGTACGAACAGACGCTCGGCGCCTTCTTCGGGCCCCCGTTTGATCAACTGCTGTACGATTTCGATAGTGGTGGGCGTAAGCACAACGCCATGGAGTGGTGGTTTACCAGCGCCTTTGCATGCCATCCGGAGAACCCGGATAACCCGCCACAGGCGCAAGACGGACAATGCACTACGTTCAAGGATGGCAGCTATCCGGATTTCAAGGGCTTCGGTAATCTCGAAGTTGGTCTGGCGTCTGGTGATTCCGGTGGTCCGGGATTCATCGACGGCAAGATCGCTGGCGTGCATTCCTTCGGCTTCACGCATTTCTGCGAAGGTGTGACCAATGGCACGGATTTTTCTTGCGGTCTGGACAGTTCCTACGGCGAAATGTCGGGCGATGCCCGCGTATCGACCAATGCCGACTGGATCGACGGCGTTGTGGGCGGCGCTATCCCGACAACCCCGGTACCGGAGCCAGTCCCCGCAGAGTCGGCCTCCACTGATACTGGCAGCGTCGAAATTTCTGCCGGGGCAAAGGCGCTGATGGGCAACTCGATGGTGCGCCGTCTGCGCATCGAGGCCACGCTCGACGAAGTCAGGGACAAGCTCGGTATCGAGTAATCTCGCTGTCCTGACAGGCACAGGGAACGGGGCCTTCGCGGCCCCGTTTTTTATCCGCAGCAGGCATCTCGTCCTGCAATCGCCAATGAAAACGCCGCCAGCCCGTTGGCTGACGGCGTTGTCGAGGGAGAACCCAGGCTGGTGCAGTACCGGCCGGGTGTCTCTAATCGCCTCAGTTCACGCCACAGGCGCGAGCGGCGTTGACGAAGCCGTGACCGTAGAACTCGTCGTGGCCCTCCGCGCCCTCGTCGTCCGCGGTCTGCGCCAGCCTGCTCTTCAGCGCGCCCAGGGAGATCCTCGGGTTCGCCTGCTTGATCAGGGCCGCGACGCCTGCGGCTGCCGGGCTCGCCATGCTGGTGCCGTAGGCGAAGCACCAGCCCACATAGCAACTGCTAAGCACCTGGTCCAGGACGCCTGCGGGGTTGGCCAGCAGGGTGGCGTTGACCGGCGCGCCGAGGTTGGCTTCCATGTCCGCGCCGTCGGCCTGCGTAATGCCAACCGAAGGGATCGTCAGCGGCGCGCTGCCACCGAGCCTGGGCATCGAGCCGGGCCGGTTATTGGAGATCATCACGCCGATGGCGCCGGACGCTTCGGCCGCCGACGACTTGTCGGAGAAAAAGCATGCGCCGCGGTGAATCAGGGCGATCTTGCCGGCGACGCCGGGATCGACTCCGCCCTCGCATGCGTCATGCGGATCGCCGGTCGTATCGACAGGGTCGGTCCAGAGCGCCACGTCCCCGGTCTCGCCAGAGGCGGGCGGGCCAAATACGGCGTCAGTAGCCAGCTTGTTACCGGCGATGGACGCTGGCGAATTCACGACGACCTGAGCCGTGATGCCGGGCTGACCGCCCGGGGCGGCCACGTAGGTCGTGCCCTCGCCGTAGTTGCTGTAGGAAGCGGGGCTGCGCGGTCCCGCCAGGGGACCGCCAACGGTGCCGGCGAGATCAATCGGACCGGTGGCCGCTATCGCGAGGCCGCTGCCGGACTCGGCGGGAACAGATGTGACGTCCCGCGCCTGGCCGAGGTCGAGACCATCGTTGCCGGCTGCCGAGACCACCAGCGTGCCCTTGCTGGCGGCGTAGTTCACTGCCTTGTTCAGAGCCGCAATCAGGGGGCCGGCGCCGCGAAGGCGCTTGTTGAACGTCGCGCCGAGGCTCATGTTGATGATGTCCGCCTTGGCGCAATCGCCGAAGCCGAACGCGGCAGGGTCGGCCGAATAGAGAATCGCGCCGATGATCCAGCTGAAGGCTCCGCTGCCGCCATGCAGCGCCTTGACACTGACGATGGTCGCTTCCGGTGCGACCCCGATGACGCCTATGCCGTTATCGGCAGCGGCGGTAATGCCGGCCACGTGCATGCCGTGCCAGAACGTGCCGAGGTCGCTGTTGTAGGGCTCTCCCGGTACAAAAGACGCGGAGCAGGAGGTATCCATGTTCTGCGCGAGATCGGGATGCGTCGGGTCGATGCCGCCGTCGATGATCGACACGCGCACGCCGTCGCCGGTGCAGCCGGCGCCCCAGGCGGCCGGCGCTTCCATGGCCTCCATGTTCCACTGGTAGCTGTAGAACCACTCATCACCTGGCGTGATCGAAGATGCCTGCGCGAGATCATTCGGATCCTGCCACTGGACCATCATGTCCTCGGCGGCGCTGGTGAACGCGCTGTCGGCACTTACGCTGGCGAGGAAGTCGGGATTGTCGGAGGAGACGGCCGCGATACCGGTGCCGCCGTGGCTCCATACGACGGTGCCACCCGCAGCGGCGACCGCGCGATTCTGCGCTTTGCCCCATTTGCCGGCGGTTAAAACGTAATCGGCAGCCGAGGCGGCTACCGGAAAGGTAAGGAACATCGCCGTCACCGCAAATACACGGGTAATGCTCCAGTTACGACTGGACGAGCTTTTCATTGAGTACCCCTTGTCTGTTCTCAGTTATTGTCAAGCACCGATCAGCGCCAGGCACGGCGTGTCACAATGCCGTTGCTTTGCAGCAAGTTTGACCAGCGTACGGCGCGCATCTTGGGGCTGTCAAGAAAGACACCATTCGCGTCGCGTGTTCGGCGTTCGAGCGGCGAGAACGCGGTCCTTCGGCGCGCCGCGAGCTTACATAATACGGAGCCGGGGAAGGCGAAAGTGACTGGCGCGCGCTGTCGAGACTGACGCTCGACTCCCTAGAACATCTCGCTAGGGTCCGGCTGGTCGTCCGATGGTTTGCTGCGGCTCTTGATCCACTCGCCGGTGATCATCTTGTCGTAAGAGAGACCGGGCCCGACCATCGGGTAGACGCCGGCGTCCGGGTCGATGATCACCTCGAGAAACGCCGGCCCGTCGAAGGCCATGAAGTCGGCGACCGTTTTTTCAACGTCGGCCGGCTTGTCGAGTTTTTGTGCGAACCGGAAGCCGTCGGCTTCGGCGGCCTTGACGAAATCCTTGCTGTGCAGCGACTTGTCGCTGGCCGACATCCGACCTTCGTAAAACAGCTTCTGCCATTGCCGCACCATGCCGTCGCCGTAATTGTTGAGCACGACCACCTTGAGCGGTAGCTTATAGGTCGTCGCCGTCTCGAGTTCGCCGAGGTTCATGCGCATGCTGCCGTCACCGTCGATGTCGATGACGATGCGGTCCGGTTGCGCGAACTGTGCACCAATTGCGGCCGGCAGGCCGAAGCCCATCGTGCCCATGCTGCCCGAGGTCAGCCATAGCCGCGGCTCGCGGTAGTCGAAATATTGCGCCGCCCACATCTGGTGCTGGCCGACGCCGGTGGAGATGATCGCCTCGCCCTTGGCGTGCTTGTTGAGCTCCTCGATAACGGCGTACGGCTGGATCAGATCGCTGTCACGGTCGTAGTTGAGGCAATACTCCTTCTTGAGATGCGCGATCTCCTCGTGCCAGGCGGAATAGTCCTTCTCGAAGCCGACGCGCCGGCCATACTCGAGCAGGTCGGTCAGGTCCCTCGCGAGCACGCCCACCTGGTGCCAGTTGACTCGCTTGACCTTGCCGATCTCGGCGATGTCCACGTCGAAGTGCGCGATATTGCGCGCATTCGGCGCAAACCGCGCCGGGTCGCCGGCCACGCGATCGTCGAAGCGTGCGCCGATCGCTATCAGGAAGTCGCAGTCCTCGACGGCGTAGTTGGCCGAGGCGAGCCCGTGCATGCCCAGCATGTGCAGGGCCAGCCGGTGCGTCGTGTCCGAAGCGCCGAGTGCCATCAGCGTCGTCGTCACCGGGATGCCGTACTCATTGGCCAGGCGCCGCATGGGCTTGGTCGCGTTGCCGTTGATCACGCCGCCGCCGGCGTAAATCAGAGGCCGCTCCGACTGCGCGAGCATCGCGTAGAAACGCTCGCAGGCCATGTCGGTGAGACGATTTTCGTTGATTGCGGCGAGGCGCCGCTCGTAGCCGGACAAGGGCAGAGTGCCCTCGCCCTGGAACTCGCCCTGCCAGTTCTGCACGTCCTTCGGTATGTCGATCACCACGGGACCGGGCCGCCCCGTGCGCGCCAGTTCGAAGGCGCTGCGCATCGTCGCCTCGAGCTTCTCCGGATCGGTTACGAGGAAAATGTGCTTGGCAACTGCGCCCATGATCGCGGATACCGGGGCTTCCTGGAACGCGTCGGTGCCGATGGCGGCCGTCGGCACCTGGCCGCAGATCACGACGATGGGCACCGAGTCGGCCATGCAGTCGCGGACGGGCGTGACAGTGTTGGTGGCGCCCGGGCCCGAGGTCACCATCACGACGCCAACCTTGCCGCTGGCGCGCGCATAGCCCGAGGCCATGAAGCCGGCGCCTTGCTCGTTCGCCGGCACGATCAGCGGCATCGGCGACTTGCCGTTGCTCGCCCTGTGCGTGTCGTTGTAGCGGAAGACGGCGTCGTAGGTCGGCAGGATGGCGCCGCCGCTGTAACCGAAGATCGTGTCGACACCCTCGTCGGCGAGCACCTGGACGACGATGTCGGCCCCGGTCATCCGCGTTCCCGCAAGCGGATGCTCGCCGGAAGTCGCTGGTTTCGCCTGTTCGTTCAAGCAGCCGCTGTCCGCAACCCTGTTGAAGGGTAAGTGCCTAATTTTTGGCGAGTGTTTACTAATTTCTGATGCATTGCAATACTCGACCTACCGGGCCACCATCCGCTCGCGAAAGCACTTTATTAGTTTCATTTGCATGTATCGAGCCAGCACCATGCGACACGCCATTTCAGTCCTGCTGCAAAACGAAGTCGGTGCGTTGACGCGCATGACCGGCATGTTCTCGTCACGCGGTTACAACATCGAATCGCTCAACGTGGCGCCTACCGATGACCCGACCGTCTCGCGCGTCACGATCGTCGTGTCCGGGTCGGATGCCGCCATCAACCAGCTTAACACGCAGCTCGCCAAGCTCGTCGACGTCGTCAACATCCATGACATGACCCTCGGCGATCATTTCGAGCGCGAGCTCGCCATCATCAAGATGAAACTCGGAACCGGCGGGACGGCGAAGGCGCTCAAGCTTGCGAAGACGTTCGGCGCCGAGGTCCTCGACGATGCGCCCGTCAGCTTCACGCTGCAGCTGACCGGCCGGGTGAAGGAGATCGATGAGTTCGTCGCGGCGGCGGCAGAGTTCGCGGAGATATCTGCCGTCGCGCGCAGCGGCACCGTCGCGGTATCCAAGGGAGAGGTCACGCTCTCGTCTTACGACGCGTACCACCACCTGTCGGCCTGACCATGCCCGGCTTCGAGCTGCCTGCGCACCGCCGCCTCGTCGTCAAGGTGGGCTCGTCGCTGCTGATCGGCGACGACGGTCACGTCCACCGCGGCTGGCTCGACGGACTCGCCGACGACATCGCGGCGCTGCACGGGCAAGAACACGAAGTCCTCATCGTCTCCTCCGGCGCCATCGCGATCGGCAGCACCGTGCTGGGTATCAACAAGCAGCGCGCGCGGCTCGAAGACCTGCAGGCTGCCGCCGCGGCGGGCC
>JBFFSI010000046.1:0-17220 GCA_041572475.1 Woeseiaceae bacterium | reverse complement strand
GCCAGCGTGTACGTGTTCCGGGCCTATTACTCGATGCCCGACGACATGGTGGACGCCGAAGGCAATCCCGTTAACGCGCTCTACGGCTACTGTCGCTTTCTCGGCGACCTCATCGAGCAGGTCAACCCCGAACACGTCGCCGTCCTGTTCGACGAGAGTCTGACCTCGTCGTTCCGGACCGAGATCTACCCCGAGTACAAGGCCAACCGGGACCCGGCGCCGCCGGAGCTGAAACGCCAGTTTCAGCAATGCCGCCGCTACACCAAGGCGCTGGGCCTCATGGAGTGGGGCAGTCCTCGCTACGAGGCCGACGACCTGATCGGCACGCTGGTCGAGCACGGCCGCGCGATGCAGCGGCCGTCGACGATCGTCAGCCGCGACAAGGACCTGGCGCAGCTGCTCGGCAAGAACGACGTGTTCTGGGATTTTGCCGGCAAGGGCAAGGTGGGCTACGAGCAGGTGCCGGACGTGTTCGGCGTGTGGCCCGAGCAGATCGCCGACTTCCTCGCGTTGGCCGGCGATGCCGTCGACAACATCAAGGGGGTCCCTGGCGTCGGCAAGAAGACGGCCACGGTGCTGCTGCAGCACTTCGGCAGCCTCGACAACCTGTACGCGAATCTCGACAAGGTCCACGAAATCAACGTGCGCGGCGCCAGGACACTCGGGGACAAGCTCGAGCTGCACAAGGACGCGGCGATGCTGGCGCGCCAGCTCACCGGTATCGCGTGCGACGCGCCGATAGACGATGCCGAGACCGCGATGCGGCGTTCCTCGCCGAACCTCGGCGACATCAATAACCTGTTCGACGAGGCGAACATCGGGACCGCCCTACGGCGCCAGGCGGAGCGCGTCGCCGACCTGAGCCGCTATTGAGCGAGGGCTTCCGCAAAGCCGGCCCCGCATCGGCGCTCGCGATGTTCGAGGCCGAGGCCGACGGGTTGAACGAACTGCGTACCGCCGGTGAGGTCCGCGTGCCCGAGGTCATCGATGTCGGCATCGAGAACGGCCAAAGCTACCTCGTCATCGAGCACCTCGACCTGCAGCGGCCGTCGCGCGACGTCGAGCGGAAATTCGGTCAGCAGCTCGCCAGGCTGCACCGGCATACCGCAGATCGTTTCGGCTGGTTCCGCGATAACACGATCGGCCCGACGCCGCAGCGCAATGACTGGTCGGATGACTGGATCGACTTTTTCGGCGAACTGCGGCTGGATTTCCAGGTTCGGCTCGCGGCGCGGAACGGCTACGACCTGACCGATGAGGGCGCGCGACTCCGCAAACGCCTGCCCGAGCTGTTCGATGCTTACGAACCGGTCGCCTCGCTGCTGCACGGCGACCTCTGGGGCGGCAACTGGGGCGCCGTGAATGGCGAGCCCGTCATTTTCGACCCGGCCGTCTTCCATGGCGACCGCGAGTCCGACATCGCGATGACGATGCTGTTCGGCGGCTTCGGCAGAGCCTTCTATCAGGCCTACGAGGCCGAGTGGCCCATGGCGCCGGGGCACGAGCGCCGCATAAAGCTGTACCAGCTCTACCACGTGCTTAACCACCTGAACCTGTTCGGCTCGTCGTATCTCGGCAGGGCCCGGCAGCTACTGCGCGAGCTGGCATAGACGGAGGAGACGATGAAGAAGCTCACCACGACAATCTGGATTGCGGCTGTCTGTATGGCGGGCGCCGCCTGTCAGCCCGCGGTGGATGAGTCGACGGCCACGGCCGCGGCGAACAAGGCCCTCGTCGAGCGCTTCTATGAAGACGTATTCGTCGACTGGGACCGGGACCTCGTGGACGAGTTGCTGGCGCCGGATTTCCGGTCACACGACTGGTCAGCGGATGCGCGAACGGGCCCGGACGGATTCTGGGATTTCTACAACGGCGTGCTGGCCGCGTTCCCCGACACGCGCTATGTCGTCGACGACCTGATCGCCGAGGATGACCGGGTCGTTGTGCACTGGCGGCTGCTCGCGACGCAGCAGGGCGAGTTTTTCGGGATAGCAGCCACCGGAGCGCCGATATCGTTGCAGGGCATCGCAATTTACCGCGTGCAAGACGGCAAGCTCATGGAGCGCTGGGTGGTCTATGACCTGTACGGACTCATCGAGCAGGTCAGGTCGGCGGCGGGCGCCGGTGCGGATTAATCTCGGCAGCGGCGCCAGGGTCATCGCTCGAAACCGCTGCGCAGACTGCGAACACGTCTGGGAAGACAAGCCGACGGGGTTTGCTTACTACCTGACCTGCCCGCGCTGCCAGTCCGAGTACTGGGAGTGGCTGAACCACAATGAGACCGACGACTAGCGGGACGGGGTGAGTGATGAACGACGCGAATGCGAACATCAGGCTGTTCGAACTGGGCCCGACCCGGTCCAGCCGCGCGCGCTGGACACTGCTCGAGGCGGGCCTCGACTACGAATCGATCGGCAACAGTGTCGAGATCTTTCAAAGCGAGGAACTGCGGAAGGTGCACCCGCTCGGCAAGCGGCCGGCGGCGATCATCGGAGGCCGACCACTGTTCGAGTCTGCCGCTATTGTCACGGCGATCGCCGACCTCGTGCCCGACAAGAACCTGGTCGCGAAGCCGGGTTCGTGGTCCCGCTACCTTCACTACCAGTGGGTCAGTTACGCGCTCAGCGAGATGGAGGCGTTCCTGCAAAGCATCGAGGTCAACCGCCTGGAGTTCCTGCTCCCGAAAGCGCAGCAGGTGCCGGCGATCATCGAGCAGAACGAGATGCTGTTCAGGAAAGGAGCATCGGCGCTCGACGAATTTCTCGGCGCCGCCGACTTCCTCGTCGACAATCGATTCTCGGTCACCGACATCTTCGTCGGCTACACCGTCAGCTGGGGTGAAGAGGACGGCCTGCTCGGGGACTTTCCCAAGCTGCGCAGCTATCTCGACCGGCTATGTGAGCGGGAGCACTGCACGCTGCAGCGCCATTGATCCGAGGTGAGATTCCCGTTGCGGCGCGGCAGTCAGGAAGACGCCTGGTCGGGGAATTCGCTGGGGTCCACGTCTTCGTCCACCTCGATGGGCTCGCCGAGGAAGTCCTCGTCGAAGACGTAAAGCATCGTGCCCTCGGGTGCCTTGAGGGCAAGGAACGCACCCTCGTAGCCGGGGAATCGCTGCGTCCTCAGCGCCTCTTTCTCGATGAGGGCCGCGAGCGCGTCCTTGTCCTGGCACTTGAAGCACAGGGACGGGCCGTCGAGCGCGATGCTTTCGGACAGCCCGACGGCAGCGCCTTCTGCGTCGAAGCGCATATGCGTTGTCGGCTCTTCGCGCACGTCGAGCACATTCGGTACGACCGAGCCCCAGAACCGCGCCGCCCGCAGCGCATCCCGCGCGGGCAACGACAGCTCGAACCAGGTGCCGAGCGCCGAGTCATTGAAATCGTCGTCCGCCGCATGGAACGTTCGCGCCTCTATCATCAGCAAATTGTGACCGTCACGGTCCCGCAATCCGAGCTCGTTGAAGGTGTCTTCGCCGAGCTGCATGAAGTGGAAGTCGAAGCCGTGGTCAGTCATGGTCCGGGCCTGTTTCGCCAGCTCGTGCCTGACGAACGTGATCGCGGGCGATTCGAAGTCCCTCTCGTGCAGGCCGATGTTGAGGACACCATCGCTGACGACGGCGTACTTGTGGGGCCAGATGTCGCCGGTCTCGAGCTCCCGGAAACCCAGCGCCTTGTAAAAGCCGAGCGATTCGAGCACGTCCGGCGTGCGCACGGAGAACTCGAGGAATTGCCCGAGGGCGCTCATCGCCCGGCACCCATCGCAAGCGCTCGTTCGCGGGACTTTTCCCGGTCGCGTGCAGTTTCGCCGGCGTTCCAGTCCGTCGACGCCTCGGGCCAGCCGGCCACATGCTTCTCGATCAGGCCGGCAATGAAGGCAACGTGATCGTCGCGGGCGTTGAGCGCCGGGATATAGTTCAGTGTCTCGCCGCCGGCGTCGTGAAAAAACCCGGCGTTCTGCATCGCGATCTCCTCGAGCGTCTCGAGGCAGTCCGCGGCAAATCCCGGGCAGACCACGTCCAGTTTCCTGACACCGTCGCGACCCAATGCCATCACGGTTTCGTCGGTGTAAGGCCGCAGCCACTCCGCCCGGCCGACCCGGGACTGGAAGGAGACGATGTAGTGGGCGTCGTCGAGTTCGAGTGCTTCGGCAACGAGACGCGCGGACTTGTGGCACTGGCAGTGGTAGGGATCGCCCTTGAGGAGGTTCTCTTTCGGCAGCCCGTGGAACGAGAACAGCAGCTTCTCGCCACGGCCGTGTTCATCCCAGTAGTCGCGAATACCCTGCGCCACGGCCGCAATATAGCCGCCCGCATCGTGGTAATGGTTGATGAAGCGGAATTCCGGCACCCAGCGCCGCCGGCTCAGTGCGGCGGTGACCGCGTCGAACACCGTCGCCGTGGTCGTCCCTGAATACTGCGGGTACAGCGGCAGGCACACGACGCGTCGCGCCCCTTCGGCGTGCAGCTTGTCGAGGGCGTCCCCGATGGACGGCGAACCGTAACTCATGCCGAGCTCGACGTGGACCGGGCCGGGCAGCCTGCGCCCCAGTTGCCTGCCCACGGCCGTTGCGAGCGCGCTGGAATAAAGGAGTAGCGGTGAGCCCTCTTCGGTCCAGATCTGCGCGTAGGCCTCGGCCGAGCGCGACGGCCGGAAGCGCAGGATGAAGCCGTTGAGAATCAGCCACCAGATCGGCCGCGGCACCTCGACGACCCGCGGGTCCCAGAGAAACTCCTTCAGGTACCGGCGTACCGCGGCCGCCGTCGGCGCGTCGGGCGTACCCAGGTTGACGAGCAGTACGCCGAGCGAATCAGACGAGCCGTGCTGGTAGTCAGGTGCGGATTGATAGGTCGGCATCGTGTCAGGGGCGGCGTCGAAACGGCTTAACAGTAAACCATCGGTCGTAAACTCGCCAGCAGAAGGCGTTATAATTCATTGTCTTGATTGAAATTTGTCATCTGGATCTGGCCATGGAACCGATGCAGCCAAGTGAACACAATACAAACCCGATGTGGGTACTCATCCGCGACGTTGCAGCATTGCAGGTCAAGCTGGTCGTCGATGGCTTGCGGGACCTCATCCTGGTGCCGGCCTCGCTGATCGCCGGCATCGTCAGCCTGGTGAGGACGGAAGACGGCCGGCCGGGCCCCGAGTTTTACAAGCTCGTCAGCGTCGGCAAGCAGAGCGAACGCTGGATCAACCTGTTCGGCGCGTTCAGCAATGCGCCACCCGAGGTTGTCGAGGAGGCGCATTTCGGCAACTCGGACATGGATGAGATCATCGGCCGCATGGAGACTTACGTCATCGACGAGTATCGCCGCGGCGGCGTCACGGCGCAGGCGAAAGAACAGTTCGACAAGGCGCTGACCGCCGTCCGCCGCCGGCACGAGCGACGGCACACGAAGCCCTAGCGCTTCTCGACGTCGCGCCCGGAGAGCAGCTCGTCGAGATGCGGGGGCGGATGGTCGGGACCCATGCGGCCCGAACGCAGTCTCGCGACATAGTCCTTGTAGGCCCGCATCGCCTGGTAACCGAACAGCCAGCAGATCGGCAGGTTAGAGAACATCATGACGCCAGTGCCGATGCCGATGACGTTGTCGAGATCCGCAGCCGTCCGCACGAAGCCGAGCGTGGCGAGGATGATGAGTGCGCAATACAGGATCTTGTATGGCAGCACGAAGCGCCCGCCCCCCAGGAACACGACAGCCTGCTCGCCGTAATAGCTCCAGGCGATCATCGTGGATATCGCGAACAGCCAGGCCGCGATAGTTACGAGCCATTTGCCGGTGCCGTCCGCGACGCTGTCGAAGGCCTTGGCGGTCAGCGTGGCGCCGACGTAGGTCCGATAGAAACCGTCACCGACGATAGTCGGCCGTACCGGGCTTTCGAAGGGCTGCCACTCGATGCGCAGCTGCTCGCCGTCGGCGACGAGCATGCCGTTGACGCGATGCCGGTCGAACCCGCCGTCGATTTCGTGGGCCGCGACGATGACGCTGACCGGGTCGCCCTCGCCCCAGCCGGCGCCCGACACCGGGACCGGCGAAATTTGCCACGCCGCCTCGACCTCGGTCACGGATGGCGGTGACTCGAACGCCACGTCCGGGCCCCGGTTCCAGATGCCGGTCGCCAGGATGATCAGCGCCGTGAACGTGCAGACGACGATCGTGTCGATGAAGGGCTCGAGGCCGGCGACGATGCCTTCGCGCACCGGCTCATCGGTCTTGGCCGCCGAGTGGGCGATAGGTGAGGAACCCTGCCCGGCCTCGTTCGAGAACACGGCGCGCTTCATGCCGAACATGAACGCGGCGCCGGCCGTGCCGCCGATGAACGCGCCGGCCGCCTCGGTCGGCACGAAGGCGTACTTGACGATCATGCCGAGCATGGCCGGTATCGCGCCGAAGTGCGTGGCCAGCACGTAAGCGCCGGCGAGGAGATACAGGAACACCATGAACGGCACGAGCGTGGCCGTGACCCGGCCGATGCGCTTGATGCCGCCGATGATGACCAGGCCGACGAGGATCGCCAGCACGATGCCGGTCGCGGCACTCGGCACGTTGAAGTACTCCTGGGTCAGTTCGCCGACATTCCAGGCCTGGAACATGTTGCCGCCGGTCGACGTCGATATCAGCAGGCAGGCGCAAAACACGACGCCGATGAAGCGGCCGAGCTTCGGCCGGCCCCGGCGTTCCATGGCCCTGGCCGCCACGTACATCGGGCCGCCATGCGGGTTGTCCGGGTCGTCGGTGTTGCGGTAGAGCATCGCCAGCGTGACCTCGGTCAGCTTGATGCTCATGCCGAAAAAGCCGATGACCCACATCCAGAAAATCGCGCCCGGTCCGCCGAGGGCAATGGCGAGTGCGACGCCGCCGATGTTGCCGAGGCCCACGGTTGCCGACAGTGCGGCGGACAAGGCCTGGAAGTGATTGATGGCGCCCGGGTCGTCGGGATCGTCGTAAACGCCCCGCAACACCACCGGGCCGTGGGTCAGCGCCCGGTACTGGCAGAAGCCGCTCCAAAGCGTGAAGAGTACGCCCGTCCCGACAATGGCATAGAGCACATACTCATGCCAGAGAATGCCGTTAAGCAGCGCCAGGTAGGTACTGGCATCGGCCATTCGAGCGCTTTAGGCGGCTTCCATGACGGCGGCAACACCCATGCCGCCCGCCGTGCAGACGGAGATCAGCCCGCGGCCCGAGCCCTTCTCCTTGAGCAGCTTCGCGAGCGTGCCGACGATCCGCGCCCCGGTTGCGGCAAACGGGTGACCGATGGCCACGCTGCCGCCCTTGACGTTGAGCTTGGAGAGATCGATCGGCCCCATCGCTTCGTTGCGTCCCAGCCGTTCGCGGCAGAACTTCTCCGACTGCCAGGCCTTGAGGGTGGCGATGGTCTGCGCGGCGAAGGCTTCGTGAATCTCGTAGAAGTCGAAGTCCTGCAGCCGCAGGTTTGCTTCCTTCAACATCGCCGAGACTGCGTAGGCCGGTGCCATCAGCAGGCCTTCGTCGTTGACGAAGTTGACTGCCGCGACCTTGGTGTGGGTCAGGAACGCCGAGATTTCCAGGTTCTTGAGCTCGGCCCATTCCTCCGAAGCCAGCAAAACGGCGGCCGCGCCGTCGGTCAACGGAGTGCTGTTGCCCGCCGTCATCGTGCCGTCTTCGCTGCGGTCGAAGACGGGCTTCAGCGACTGCAGCTTGTCGAACGTCGTGTCGCGGCGCACGTTGTTGTCTTCCTCGCAATCCATGAACGGCACGACGAGGTCCTCGTACCAGCCCGCGTCCCAGGCCGCCGCCGCCTTGACGTGGCTCGACAGGGCCAGCTGGTCCTGGTGATCTCTGGAGATGTTCCACTCCTTGGCGGTGATCTCCATGCTCTCGCCCATCGACAGGCCGGTCCTGGGTTCGTTTACGCCCGGGGCCTGGGGCTTGAAGTGGTGTGGCCGAACCCTGAACCAGGGCATGATGCGCTGCATCGCAGAGCGCGCCCGCACGACGTCCTGCAGGATCGCGCGGTAGTCGTCCGGGTAGACGATCGGCGCATCGCTGATCGAGTCGGTGCCGCCGGCGATGCCGGAGTCAATCTGGCCCAACGCTATCTTGTTGGCAATCATGACCGCGGCCTCGAGACTCGTGCCGCAGGCGCGCTGCAGATCGACGCCCGGGGTCTTCGGCGACAGGCCGGAGTCGAGCAGGGATTCTCTGGCGAGGTTGAAATCCCGCGAATGCTTGACGACGGCGCCCAGGGCGACGTCCCCCAGAACCTGTCCTTTCAGGTCGTACCTGTTGACCACCCCCGCCAGGGCGGCGGCCATCATGTCCTGGTTCGAGCACTTGCGGTAAATAGAGTATGAGCGGCAGAAAGGAATTCGGGATCCGCCGACCACCCCGACTCGTCTGGATCGACCATCGTTGAGCATGCTTGCCTCCGTATAGGCGTCGTCCGGTATGCGCCCGTAACTTTACACCAAACGGGATCGCAAATCGCCGCCGCGGATGGGTTACATTGGCGCCCATGTGGAGAACCGAAAACTGGCGCGAGGAGGCCACGGCGCTGTTGCGTCTCGCGGGGCCGCTGATCGTCAATAACCTGGCCATCGCCGGCATGCAGTTTGCCGATGCGGTGATGGCGGGCCGTCTCGGCGCCGAATCCCTGGCAGCCGTCGCGGTGGGCGGCAGCGTCTGGTTTTTCGGTTTCGCGCTGTGCCTCGGGGTCATGATGGCGATATCGCCGATCGCGGCCCGGCATTATGGCGCGGGCAACGAGGAGCTCATCGGCCGGTATACGCGACAGGGCATTTATCTCGGTTTCGGCTTTGGTTTGCTGTTGATCGTGATGGCGCACTTCACCGTGCAGCCGCTCTTGACGCAGATCGGCATCGACGAGGGCTTCCGGGATCTTACGGTGGGCTACGTCTACGCCATCGTGCCAGGAGCGCCTGCCATCTTCGTGTTCCTTGCGCTGCGCTTTACCACCGAAGGCATCGGCTATACGCGGCCGATCATGTACACGTCGGTTTTCTCGCTCGTCTGCAACGTGTTCCTGAACTACGTGCTGATGTACGGGCATTTCGGGGCGCCGGCCCTCGGTGCCGTCGGCTGCGGGCTGGCGAGCGCGATCACCATGTGGATCATTGCCGTGGCGCTCGTTGCCTACGTCGTCTTCAGCCGGCGTTACCGGCCGCTGCAGATCTTTTCGCGGATCGCACCCTTGCGCCTGCCGGCGCTCAAGGAAATCATCGCGCTCGGGGTGCCGATCGCGATCACGATCACCGCCGAAGCCGGGCTGTTCAATGCCGTGTCGATACTCATGGGAACACGCGGTGCGGCCGTCGCCGCAGCGCATCAGGTCGCGATCAATTTCGCCGCAACGATGTTCATGATCCCGCTGGCGCTGAGTTCCGCGATCACGGTCAGGGTGGGGCACGCGCTCGGATCGGGGAATGCGCAGGCTGCGCGATACAGCGGAGGCCTCGGCATTGCAATGTGCGGATTGTTCATGGCGTGCTCGGCCAGCTTCCTGCTGGTCTTCCGGGACGCGGTCGTCAACCTGTACACGAACGACCCGTCGGTCACGAGCATCGCGATAAGCATGCTGCTGATGGCCGCTGTTTTCCAGGTGGCTGACGGCATCCAGATCGGCGCCGCGGGCGTGCTGCGGGGCTACAAGGACACGCGGCTGCCGATGGCGATCAACATCTTTGCCTACTGGGTCGTGGCCTTTCCGCTCGCCTATCTTGCGGCCGTGGCCTACAAGCTGCCGCCCAACTACGTCTGGGGGGGGTTCGTCATCGGCCTGAGCGTCGCGGCCGTGCTGCTCACCTGGCGATTCGCCAGGCTGTCCGTCGCGACCCTGCGCCTCGCCTAACCCTGTCCGAAGTCCGGTGCGTCGGCGAGGTATTCGTCTTCCTCGGCCGTGTTCTCCCGCCCGAGCAGCTTGTTCCGATGGGGAAAGCGGTCGAACTGCTCGATGATGTCGTGGTGCAGCTCCGCGAACTGGGCCATGGTCTCGAAGGTCTCGCGGTATGTCGGCGATACCGCCTCGGCGAGGCGGTGGAACAGCGCGACCGAGCGCGCCTGGACCTTGCGCGACTCGGCGTGCTGCAGGGGCATATAAAAGAACGCCTGCTGTATGGGCGTCAGCCCCGTGGTTTTCTTCGCCATCGCGCCCTCGACGCAGAGCTTGAGGGCGGCGTTGTCCTTCGCATACGCGTCGGCCGTGCCGCGGTAGATGTTGCGGCGGAACTGGTCGAGCAACAGGATCAGCGCGAGGCGGCCGCGAGGCTCCTCGGCCCAGTGGTCGAGCTCTCCATTACTGGCTTTCTCTACGTCGTCGGCGAACAGCACCTTGCATTCCTGGTCGAAAACGGCGTCCTCGCCGAACCAGATATCCATGCGCCGGTCGATCTGCGGCGCCGAGAGCGCCTGCTCCTTGAACCAGAAGGACAGGATCGCGTCGATCCGCGCCGTGTCAGCATCGCTAATCGTGGCGTGCATGGTTTCGCCCGATGGCCAGAAAACTCAGTAGACTGTAGCAGATGACACGCATCTTGAAAGCACGCCGAGCGGCAATCCTCGCCGCGACGTTCACGACGCTCGCATTCGGCGCGTGCGGTGACCCGGCCATGGGCCCCGAGGAGGCGGTCCGCGACTGGGTGGCTCGTGGCCAGCAGGCGGCCGAGCACAAGGATCGTGGCGAACTGATCGACATGGTCTCGCCGGCTTACGCCGATGCGCGCGGCAACAACCGGGGCGATCTCGAGAATATGCTGCGCGTGATTTTCCTGCGCCAGAAGACGATCGCCCTGCTGGTCCGCGTCGAGGAGCTCACCGTTTACGATGACTCGGCCGCGCAGCTGGTCCTGCAGGTTGGCGGAGTGGGCAGCAACGAGAACCTGCTCGGTTTCAGCGCCGACGCGTACCGGTTCGAGATGGAGCTCGAGCGCGACGGAGACGAATGGCTGCTGATCTCTGCGCGCTGGGCGGCGCTCGGCGAGCAGCTTCGCTAGCTGACAAAGTCTTGTAAAACCAGATGGTTGCGTGCGTAACCGTAGCGCACCCCCAGACCCTGCCTTATACTGACGCGTCGGGCAGCTCCGGCGGTTATCACCTTGCGGCCTGGTCCGGTACGGCAGGGGCACCTCAATCAACTTGCAAGAGAGACGCGGAAACGCGTTCCTCAAAGCGCCTATGACCGAGCGAGAAGCACAAGGTCTGTACGACCCGGCATTCGAGAAGGACAGCTGCGGCTTCGGCCTCATCGCCAATCTCGACGACATGCCGAGCCACTGGATCGTCAAAACGGCGATCTCCGCGCTCGCCCGCCTGACGCACCGCGGCGCCGTCGCGGCCGACGGCAAGACGGGCGACGGTTGCGGCCTGCTTATCAAGTTTCCGGAGACGTTCCTGCGCGCGGTCGGCGAGGAGGCGGGTTTCACGTTGTCCCGGCGGTTTGCGGTTGGCACCGTTTTCCTCAGCCAGGATGCCGCGAAGGCCGCCACCGCGCGCGACTGCATCAACGAGGCGCTCGCAGAGATCGGGCTCGAGGTGGCGGGCTGGCGGACGGTCCCGACCGACCCGTCCGTCTGTGGTGCCGAGGCGCTGCGCAACCTGCCGGCGATCGAACAGGTCTTCGTCAACGCCCCCGGGGACATGCCGCGCGGCCGTTTCAACCGGCGCCTGTTCCTTGCGCGGCGCAAGGCCGAGAATCGGGTCGACGAGGAAACCTACGTTGCGAGCCTGTCGTCGGCGACGATCAGTTACAAGGGACTGGTGCTGCCGGGCGTGCTGCCGGACTTCTACCCGGACCTGCGAGACGAGCGCCTCGAGTCGTCAGTGTGCGTCTTCCACCAGCGCTTTTCCACGAACACGCTGCCAGAGTGGCGGCTCGCCCAGCCGTTCCGGTTTCTCGCGCACAACGGCGAGATCAACACGATCCAGGGCAACCGCAACTGGGCGATTGCTCGTGCGAAGAATTTCCGCTCGGACAAGCTCGACGACATATCGGACCTCGACCCGATCATCTCGATGACCGGGTCCGACTCGTCCAGCCTCGATAACATGCTCGAGGTGCTGCGTGCCGGCGGCATGGACGTGCTGCAGGCGATACGCATCCTGCTGCCGCCGGCCTGGCAGGCCGTGGACGACTTCGATCCGGATGTGCGCGCGTTCTACGAGTTCTTCGATTGCCAGCTGGAACCCTGGGACGGGCCGGCCGGCATCGTGCTGACCGATGGCCGGTACGCGGCCTGTTGCCTCGACCGCAACGGCCTCAGGCCGGCACGCTACGTCATCACCGGCGACCGGCACATCACGATCGCGTCCGAGGTCGGCGTCTACGAGTACGAGGAGAAAGACGTCGTCTGCAAGGGGCGCCTCGGGCCGGGAGAGATGCTCGCGGTCGACCTCGTCAATGGCACGCTGCTGCACAACGACGACATTCACGACATATTGAAGACCCGGGCCCCTTACAAGAAGTGGCTCAAGCAGGGCGTTCGTTACCTGGACTCCGAGCTCATCGACACGCACACGGCGGCCGAGCCGTTCGACGCGGAGACGCTGGCGGCGTACCAGAAGATGTTCAACCTCTCGCGCGAAGAACTGCATGAGGTGGTCGCGGTTCTCGCCAAGGCCGAGCAGGAAGCTGTCGGTTCGATGGGGGACGACACGCCCATGGCGGTGCTGTCGCAGAAGATCCGGTCTCCGTTCGACTACTTCCGGCAGCAGTTTGCACAGGTAACGAACCCGCCGATCGACTCGCTGCGCGAACGCATAGTGATGTCGCTGCAGACGAACATCGGACCCGAGTCGAGCCTCTTCGATATCGGTCCGCAACACGCCACGCACGTCATCATGAATTCGCCCGTGCTGTCGCAGATGAAACTGCGGCAGTTGCTCAGCGAAGACATGTTCGGCGATCAACACGAGTTCATTGATCTCAACGTGGATGAATCGCTTTCGCTGCCGCAAGCGCTCGACAAGGTCTGTTCCCAGGCAGAGGAAGCCGTTCGCAGTGGAAAGCTGATCCTGACGCTCAGCGACCGCTATCTCGAGAAAGGCAAGCTGCCGGTCCATGCGCTGCTCGCGACGGGCGCCGTGCATCAGCACCTCGTGCGACTCGGCCTGCGCTGCGACGCGAACATCATCGTCGAGACCGGCGTTGCCCGCGACCCGCATCACTTCGCCTGCCTGATCGGCTACGGGGCCACGGCGGTTTATCCCTACCTCGTGTACCAGTCGCTGCACGACATCGCGCAGCGCGGCAACATCGACAAGCAGCTGCAGCTCGGCCGCAGCTACCGGCGGGGCATTCGCAAGGGCCTGTTCAAGGTCATGTCGAAGATGGGCATTTCGTCCATTTCCAGCTATCGAGGTGCGCAGCTTTTCGAAATCGTCGGTCTCGATCGCGAGGTCGTCGAGCGCTGCTTCAAGGGCACGGCATCGAGGATCCGGGGCTCGAACTTCGAGGATCTGCTCGACGACCAGCGTAAGCTCGCGGCCGCCGCCTGGGAGCCGCGCGACCCGGTTTTCCAGGGCGGGCTCCTCAAGTTCATGTACGGCGGCGAATACCATTGCTACAACCCGGACGTGATTGCCAGCCTGCAGGCGGCCGTGCGCAGTGGCGACTTCGGGCGCTACAAGGACTACGCGGCCCTCGTGAACGGACGGCCCGTGTCGACGCTCCGTGACCTGATGAGCTTGAAGCCGGCGGGCCCGCCGGTACCGCTGGACGAGGTCGAACCCGTCGAGGACATCCTGGTGCGCTTCGACAGCGCCGGCATGTCGCTGGGTGCTCTGTCGCCCGAGGCGCACGAGGCGCTGGCGATCGCGATGAACCGGATAGGCGCCCGCTCGAACTCGGGTGAAGGCGGCGAGGACCCCGGTCGTTACCGTACCGAGCGCATGTCCAAGATCAAGCAGGTAGCGTCCGGGCGTTTCGGCGTGACCGCGGAGTACCTGGTCAACGCCGAAGTCATCCAGATCAAGATCGCCCAGGGCGCGAAGCCGGGCGAGGGCGGGCAGCTTCCCGGGCACAAGGTGAACGAGATGATCGCGAAGCTGCGCTACGCGAAGCCGGGTGTCGGCCTGATCTCGCCGCCGCCGCACCACGACATCTATTCGATCGAGGACCTGGCGCAGCTGATCTTCGATCTCAAGCAGGTCAACCCCGGTGCGCTGATCTCGGTCAAGCTCGTTGCCGAGCCCGGCGTCGGCACGGTGGCCGCCGGTGTCGTGAAGGCGTACGCCGACCTGATCACGATTTCCGGTTACGACGGCGGCACGGGCGCGAGCCCGCTGAGCTCGGTCAAGTATGCCGGCAGCCCCTGGGAGCTGGGCCTGTCCGAGACGCACCAGGTGCTGCGCCGGAATCAACTGCGGCACAAGGTCCGGTTACAGACCGACGGTGGCCTCAAGACCGGCCTCGACGTGGTCAAGGCGGCGATGCTGGGCGCCGAGAGCTTCGGTTTCGGCACGGCGCCGATGGTGGCGCTGGGCTGCAAATACCTGCGCATCTGCCACCTCAACAATTGCGCGACCGGCGTCGCGACCCAGAACGAGGTTCTGCGCAGCGAGCACTTCATCGGCCTGCCGGAGATGGTCATCAATTTCTTCCGCTTCGTCGGCGAAGAGACCCGGGAGATCATGGCGTCGCTCGGCGTGCGCCGGCTGGAGGACCTGGTTGGCCGCGTCGATCTGCTCGAGCCGCAGAAGGGCGCGACCGCCCGCCAGGCGCGCCTCGACCTGGGGCCGATCCTTTCTAGCGATGGTCTTGCCGAGGATGCGCCGCAGTTCTGCACGGAACCGCACAACCAGCCCTTCGACAAGGGCGAGCTCGCCGAGGAAATGCTCGCCGCCGCGACAGAGGCCATCGAAACGAAGTCCGGTGGCCGCTTCGGCTTCGAGATCCGCAATTTCAATCGCTCCATCGGTGGCCGGCTGGCCGGCGAAATCGCACGCCGGCACGGCAACCACGGCATGCGCGATACGCCAATCGACATCCTGCTGCGCGGCACGGCCGGACAGAGTTTCGGCGTCTGGAACGTGGCAGGCCTGAACCTGACGCTGATCGGCGATGCCAACGACTACGTCGGCAAGGGCATGACCGGCGGCAGCATCGTTATCCGGCCGCCCGACGACGCGGGCTATGTCGCACGGGACACGGCCATCATCGGCAATACCTGCCTGTACGGCGCGACAGGGGGCACGCTGTTTGCGGCCGGCACAGCCGGCGAGCGCTTCGCGGTGCGCAACTCGGGCGCGACGGCCGTGATCGAGGGCACTGGCGATCACTGCTGCGAATACATGACGGACGGCGTCGTCGTCGTGCTCGGCCAGACCGGCGTCAACTTCGGGGCCGGCATGACCGGCGGTTTTGCTTATGTGCTCGATATCGACCGCCGCTTCGTGGACCGTTACAACCACGAGCTCATCGATATTCACCGCATCACGCCCGAGAGCATGGAGGCGCACCTGCATCACCTGCGCGCCCTCATCACCCGTCACGTGGAAGCTACCGGGAGCCGGTGGGGCGAGACCATCCTCGATGACTACCGCAGCTACCTGCCGAAGTTCTGGGTCGTCAAGCCGAAGGCGGCGGAGCTCGGCACCCTGATCGAGTCGCTGCGACAGGCTGCATAGCACGCGTATGGCCAAGCATCCCCTGCAGTTTCTCGAAATTCCCCGCAAGGATCCCGACAAGGAATCCGCGGAGGCCCGCGTCGAGCACTTCGGTGAAATCTACGGGCACTACGACAGCGCGAGCGCCGCGGCCCAGGCAGGGCGCTGCCTGTCTTGCGGCAACCCGTACTGCGAGTGGAAGTGCCCGGTGCACAACTACATCCCCAACTGGCTCGACCTGGTCGAACGCGGCAAGCTGTTCGAGGCCGCCGAACTGTCGCACCAGACGAATTCGCTGCCCGAGATCTGCGGCCGGATCTGCCCGCAGGACCGGCTTTGCGAGGGCGCCTGCACCCTCAATGACGGCCTCGGCGCCGTCTCGATCGGCAGCATCGAGAAATACATCACCGACGAGGCGCTGAAGCAGGGCTGGCGGCCCGATATTTCCCACGTCGTCGATACCGGCAAGCGCGTCGGCATCGTCGGCGCCGGGCCGGCCGGGCTCGCGGCAGCCGACGTGCTTGTGCGTCACGGGATCGGCGCCGTCGTCTACGACGCCTACCCCGAGATCGGCGGCTTGCTTACCTACGGGATACCGCCGTTCAAGCTGGAGAAGCGTGTCGTCCGGCAGCGGCGGGCGCTGCTCGAAAGCATGGGCGTCGAGTTCGTGCTCGGGACGCGCATCGGCATGGACAAATCATTCGAGTCCCTGCTCGAGGAATACGATGCCGTGTTCCTCGGGATGGGCACCTACTCCTACGTCCAGGGCGGATTCCCGGGCGAGGACCTGCCCGGCGTCTACGAGGCGTTGCCGTACCTGATCGGCAACGTCAACCAGGAACTCGGCGTCGACGACCCGGAGATGCCGTACATCGATCTCGCAGACCAGCGCGTCGTCGTGCTCGGCGGCGGCGACACCGGTATGGACTGTAATCGCACGGCGATCCGGCAGGGCGCCGCGAGCGTCAAGTGCGCGTACCGCCGTGACGAGGCCAACATGCCGGGCTCCCGGCGCGAGGTTGCCAACAGCAAGGAAGAAGGCGTCGAGTTCCTGTTCAATCGCCAGCCGCTCGAAATCATCGGCAGCGACGGCGTGACCGGTGTCCGCGTGATCGAGACCAGAATGGGCGAGCCTGGCGCGGATGGCCGCCGGCGTCCGGAGCCGATTCCCGGCAGCGAGTCGGTGCTGGACGCCGATGCCGTCGTCGTCGCATTCGGCTTCCGGCCGGATCCGCCCGCGTGGTTCGACGAGTTCTCGATCGAAACGCTGCCGAGTGGCCGCGTGCGCGTGGCCACGCTCGGCGAGCACCCGTTCCAGACGACCAATCCGAAGGTCTTCGCGGGCGGCGACATGGTGCGCGGCTCGGACCTCGTCGTCACCGCCGTGTTCGAAGGCCGCGAGGCGGCAAAAGGTATCGCCCGCTATCTCGGTGTCTGACTGTCAGCGGTGCGTGCCCGCGATAGTTCCTTGCGGAATGTCTCGATCCCGCTTGACGGGAGCTCGCTTCGCTGCGCTTTAGTTCTCGCAAGAAACTTCCCGGACACGCACCTGCCAGACCGATGGGGTCAATCGTGAGCGATTACCGTGTCCGTGAAGAGGTAGTCCTTTAGCTCCT
>JBFFSI010000045.1:0-17552 GCA_041572475.1 Woeseiaceae bacterium | reverse complement strand
GCGAACAGCAGCGCGACCAGGGCACAGGACCTGGTGATCATCCTTTTCATGGTTTCCCTCCTGACTTGGATGGATTCATTCATGAGACGGCCGGAGAAGGAAAAACCGGTCGTCGACTTGACATAATCAACGCCCACGAGAGGCAGGCGGCATGAGCGCGCTGATGCGACTTGGCGTGTTGCTCCTGGGCTTCGGACTCGCGCAAGGCTTCGCGCAGGAAAATGCCAACCCGCCCTCTCGGCTCGCCGACCTGCTCGGCTCGGACGCCGACGCAGCTTTCGCCCGGGCGCTCGAGCCGCGCAAGTTCGTCTTTCCCGCAGACCACGGGCCGCACCCCGAGTTTCGCAACGAGTGGTGGTACGTGACCGGCAACCTCGACGCCGGGGACGGCCGGCGCTTCGGCTTCGAGCTCACGATCTTCCGCTTCGCACTCGCGCCTGACGTTCCCGAGTCCGTGTCCGACTGGCGCACCAACCAGGTTTACATCGCGCACCTCGCCGTCACCCATCCCGACGACGAGCGTTTTTACGTCGCGCAGCGCTACTCCCGCGGCGCCCTCGGGCTTGCCGGCGCCGAGGCCGAGCCGTTCCGCGTGTGGATCGACGACTGGGAGATTGCGCAGCAAGGTGCATCGGATGCCTGGCGCCTGCGTGCGAGCGGTGCTGACTTCGGCGTGGACGTAACGCTCTCCGCGCTCAAGGCGCCGTCTCTGAATGGTGTGGACGGGCTCTCGCAGAAATCGGGCGAGCCTGGCAACGCGTCTTACTACTACTCGGTCACGCGGCTCGGCACCGAGGGCACGATTCGCATCGGCGAGCGGGAATATGCCGTATCCGGCCTGTCATGGCTCGACCGCGAGTGGTCGACGAGCGCGCTGGCCGACGACCAGGTCGGCTGGGACTGGTTCGCGCTGCAACTCTCCGACGGCTCGGACCTGATGTTTTACGGGCTGCGGCTTACCGACGCCACGCAGGACGCGGCGAGCGGCGGCACCTACGTCGGCCCGGACGGCGTGACCTCGCATCTAAACGCGGAGGATGTCGAGATCACCGTGCTCGATACCTGGGAGAGCCCCATGGGAGGCACCTACCCGTCACGCTGGCGGCTGGAGGTATCGCGCTTTGGCATCGAGGTCACTGTTACCCCGGTCATGGCGAACCAGGAGCTGTTCACGACGGTGCGCTACTGGGAAGGCGCGGTCGATGTCGAGGGCACGCGCGACGCCGCGCCCATTACCGGGCGCGGCTACGTCGAACTCACGGGTTACGCGCAATAACCCGCTCACTTTCTCGCAAAGCATTGACGGCAGGAGTAGAGTTCGCGGTGAAAATAATAAACGGGAGATCCGATGGGCACCGTCTCGCGATTCTTCATCGAACTGCGACGACGACACGTGTTTCGCGTAGCCGGCATCTACATTGTCTCGGCCTGGGTCGTGTTGCAGGTGGCGGACCTCGCCTTCGAATCTTTCGGCTTTCCCGACACCAGCATGCGTTTCGTCTGGTTCGCGGTTGTCGCCCTGTTTCCTCTCGCGATCGTCTGGGGCTGGCGTTACGACATTACGCCCGACGGCATCGTGCGCACGCCGCCGGCAGCGGCGGATGAAGCCGTCGACATCAAACTGCGTCTGCCGGACTTCGCAATCATCACGGCGCTTGCCGCCATCGTCCTGTTTGTTCTGACGGCCACGATCAGCGAGATCTCGCGCCTGCCGCAGACGATCGACCATCGCTACGCCCTGAACCGGGACATCGTTTCCTCGATCGCCGTCCTGCCGTTCGACAACCTGTCGGGCGATTCCGCCGACAACTACCTGTCCGCCGGCATGCACGACGCACTGATCACCACCCTCGCGAGGGTCTCCGCCTTCAAGGTCATCTCGCGAACGTCGACGCTGCGCCTGTCCAGTAAGCTGACCATCCCCGAGATCGGCGCACGCCTCGGCGTCGACAAGGTCATCGAGGGCACGGTGACGCGCGATCACGACAATATTCGCATCAATATCCAGCTGGTCGATGCCGAACGCGAGGAATATATCTGGAGCGAGAGTTACGAGCGCTCGTTCGACAGCCTCGTTGCGCTGCAAGGAGACATTGCGCGGTCCGTGGCCAGCGCGGTGCAGGTGCGGCTCACCCCGGAAGAGATGCGGCATCTCGAATCCAAGGGCGAAGTTAACCCCGAGACCTACGACACCTATTTGCGGGCCATGTACCGCATCCGCCGGGAAACCGGTGAAGGCATGCGGGAGGCCATGGATCTCCTCATGGACACGGTCGAAAACGACCCGACCAGCGCGCTGGCGTGGGCCGGGCTCGCCTACGGTTATGGAGAGCTCGGGCACAGCCCGTTTCCGGTGAAAGGCGCCTATCCACGCGCCAAGGCGGCCGCCGATCGGGCGCTCGAACTGGATCCCGACCTCGCCGAGGCGCATCTCGGCGTCGCCATGTACAAGATGTACTACGAGTGGGACTTCGCGGGCGCGGAGGCCGCTTTCGAGCAGGCTATCGAGATTAACCCGAGCCTGGTGAGCGCGCATTACCATCTCGCCTGGCTTTACGAACTGTACGGCATGGACGAAGAAGCCCTGCGCCTCGGCGAGCTGACCAAGGAACTCGACCCGCTGTCGCCGTTCTACAGCGGCTGGCTGGCCGAACAGTACCGCGATGCCGGCCTCTACGAGAAGGCGATCGAAGAGGCGGAAGCGACCCTCGAGCTGCGCAGCAACTACCCTGTCGGCCTGCTGGTGCTGGGCGAAACCTACGCGGATCTCGGCGAGTTCGACAAGGCCATCGAGTACCACGAGAAGCTGAGAAAGAACTATTACTGGTCATTCGCGCTGGCCGCAACACTCGGTATGGCCGGCCGCATCGACGACGCGCGCGCGATCGCGCAGAAATACGAGAAAAACGACAATGCGGCTTTGGTGTTGACCCTGGTCCACGCCGCGATGGGTGACACGGATGCCGCCTACAAGTGGCTGCTCAAATCTCGCGACGACAAGATCCCCTGGTACCCCTGGCTGCTGCAATGGTTCCCGCAAACGCGCAGCCTTCACGACGACCCGCGCATCATCGCCCTGGCCGACGAACTTGGCCTCTGAGCAGTCGGGCCGCATACGCCTCGCTATTGCTCGTCGATGCGAATGTGCGGATCGAGACCTCAATTATGAAAAGCCCCGCCAGGGAGGCGGGGCTGCTTTATCGCCTGTCGGTACTTTCCGAATCCGGGTTTAGTCGAAAGTTACGGTTCCGAAGATCGATCCCTCAATTGCGATGAAAGGTAACTCCGGCCCGAACGGGAAGGGTTCGTCGCCCACGACCGGGGCGTAGAGCTGGAATCCGTTGAATGGCGCAGTGTACGTTCCGCTCGCACCTTCAAAGCGGCCCTTTCCACCAATGAACTCACCGTAAGACTCACCGAAGAACTCACCGGTCGAAGGGTCAATGCACATCCACCCCTGATCACTGAATTCACCGCGCGCAAAGATCTGGCTGCCATCTTGGAACGTGACTACTGCATTCGCGTAACCAATCAGGAGGAATTGATGATCGGAACTCTTGCACGGGGGCGTTGGGGCAGGCTCCAGTATAGGCACAAAATTCGACACTATGACCGTGGACTTGGCGCCGAACGAGCCTTTTGAGTCACCGCTTACGATATTGGGCCCCGGTAGCGCAAGGGGATCACTCGGCAAATCCACATAATGGCCCGTGCCGGTGTACTCGACGTCGATCGGGATACCCTCTGCCTGTGCGACCGGCAGCAGCAACATTGCGACGACCAACGTAGCCAATGTTGTCCCAAAAACTCGTTTAATGGCTGATCTATCGCTCATCTTCATACTCCTCTGTTCACCCGACGGTTAGCTGGGTCGCGCGCCGGCACCTTACAAGTGTGGAAAGCCCGAATTGTCGAGGCTGCGGGAGAGAAATAAACTTTCTAACGGGTTGAGGCAATTTGCCATCCGAGCTAGGAACCCTGCGCGTCCAGGGTTATCCTTGTCCGCCATGAAGGCCGTACGACCGACGCTCCTGCTTCCCCTGGTCCTCGGCCTCCTTGTCGCTACCGCCGCCGCACAGGAAGCCGGCGAGCCGACGCCTCCCGAACTGCCCGATCTCGCCTCGCTCGGCCAGACCTGGTGGAGCTACTTCGAAGGCACGCAGGAAGAACTCGGGCCACGCATCGAAGCCTTTCTCGAGCAGGTCAACGCCGAGATCGCCGACCTCGGCGCGCAGAACCAGGAACTCGCGCCGGCGCTGGTCGAGGCGGTCCGTGACAATTTCGAGGTTTACGTCTCGTTACTCGATGACGTGGACATCCAGCGCGAGCCCCTGCCCGAGCCGGCCGAGGCCTACTCGCTCGACGACCTGCTCGACGCGGCTGCGACAGCACGCGGCGCGCGGACCGTTGCCCAGGCAGCGCAAGACGAAGTCGAGCGCGAACAGCGTACCCGCGACGGCGTTACCCGCCGCCGCGATGCAGTCTTCAAGAACTATCTCGACGCGGCGGAAGGCGATGCCCGCTGGCTGGCCGCGCTGAGGGTTGTTCGTGCCCGGTCGGCGCTGGCCATCTCGCAGCGCCGCCTGCAGATACTCACCGAGAGTGCCCGTTATGCGAGCACCTTCGCGGACGAGGCCGCAGAGCGCGTCGAACTCGTGCGCGAGCGCCTGTCGACGGATGCCGACGAGGCAGCGCTGGAGGGGCTGGCGGTAACTGTCATGCGCCGGTCCGAGGCGCTTGCGGACGCGGAGGAACGCCAGCGTGAGGCACTGATCGCGGCGAGCAGCCTGGAAGTCGACACGGCCCAGGGCCGTTCGCAGCAGCGCCTGCAGCAACAGCTTGCCCTCGACGCGGACGTGGATCTCGCCGCGGCCCGCGTCGCCCTTGGCATTACGAGGCCAGGCGCTTCTGGACAGAACTCAAGGTCGACGCGAACCCCGACCTCGGCCGGATCGAGGACACCTCGCTGGGCTGGTCGGAACTCGTACGCGAGCTCAGTGAGCAACTGCCCGACTGGGAGCGCACGACCCAGGACGAACTGCTGGCTGTGCAAGGCGTCGACCGCGACGGACTCGATCGCGACGCGCGTCGCGTTCTCGACCAGCGCATCGGGACTGCGCAGGAGACGCTGGCCCACGTAGGCACCCTGGGCGCTGCGGTAGCCGATCTCGAACTCCTCATGACGGTGGTCGACGACGCGGTTGCCGAGTATTCGGGTCCATTCCGGCTGTGGCTCTACAACGTCGGCCGCTCGATCAAAACCGGCTGGATCCGGGTCACCGAGCTTACCGATACCACGCTGTTCTCGGTCGGCGAGACCCCGGTCACGATCGGCGCCATCGTGCAGGCGCTGGTCATCCTGCTGATCGCCTGGGTGATGTCGCAGGCCACTCGCTATGCCATTCGTCGCGTCGGCAGGAAGGAGTCCGTTGGCACGCAGGCTTCGCTGTACACGCTCAGCCGCCTGACGCACTACACGATCATCATCGTCGCCGTGTTGATCGCGCTAACGTCCATCGGCCTCGACTTCACGAACCTGGCGCTCGTCGCCGGCGCCCTGTCGGTCGGTATCGGTTTCGGCCTGCAGTCCATCGTGAACAACTTCGTGTCCGGTCTCATTATCCTGTTCGAGCGTTCGCTGCGCGTCGGCGACTACATCGAGCTCGACAACGGCCTCACCGGCACCGTGAAGGCCATCAGCGTGCGCAGCACGCTGATCAATACCAACGACAACATCGACATCGTCGTGCCGAACTCGGAGTTCGTTACCACGCGGCTCACCAACTGGACGCTGGGCGAGCACATCCTCCGCGTTCGCATCCCGTTCGGCGTCGCCTACGGCTCGGACAAGGAACTCGTCCGAAAAGCCGCCATCGAGGCCTGCGACGAGGTGCCATACACGCTTACACACATGCCGGGCCGCGAACCGGACGTCTGGCTCGTGGAGTACGGTGACAGCAGCCTCAACTTCCTGCTGCTCGTATGGGTCAACCGGCAAGGCGCGCGCCGGCCGACTCGCACGAGGGCCGCCTATCTCTGGGCGCTGGAAACAAAACTCAGCAAGTACGGCATCGAGATCCCGTTCCCGCAGCGCGACCTGCACCTCAAGTCCGGCTGGAAGGATGCCGCCCCGGAAACCGGGGCCTAGGCACCGCCCACAGCCAATTATCAGGATTTCATCAGGCTACCCGCAGGATCGGGAAGCCCGGCGTTGCCATCCTTCAGGCTCGATTTTGCTCGACGAGGGACGCCAGCATGCAACGCATCACGGGTTTTGCCACGCTTACCGCCATCGCGCTCACCACCAGCGGCTGCGGCAGCGTCTTTTACATGGGGCAGCACCCGTCGGTGGGCTACGAGCCGGTGGCGGATCACATGGACGAAAAGCTGCGCAAACGGATCCGAACGGTAACCGTGGTCGCGGACGAAAGGCGGCCGACCTTCAGCGTCGATGGCGATTACGGCGACTACGTGCCGACCGTCGGCGAGGGCGCCAAGGCGGGCGCAAAGATGGGCGCCCAGGCGGCGGGCGAAATGGTCGCCGAAGACCCCCGCACACTGTTCCTGATACCGATCATCCTGCCGATCACGGTGGTAGGCGGGAGCATCGTCGGGGCATCGGCCGCCAAGATCGAGCAGGAGCTGCAGGAGTTCCGCAACGGCCTGGCCGACGAGCTCACGGCCGAGGACCCCGACCGGCCCATGCCGAACGAGCGGCTTGCCGATCAGTTCATCGCTTATCTCGAGCAGATCGACGATCTTGAGCTGGTGGCCGAAGGAGCAGATGCGAAAGTCAGGATCGCCATTTCCAGCATCGAGGTTATTACTGAACGCGAGGACGCGGTCGTAAAGACGCATGCGTACGCAGTGTTGACCAGCGATAAGGACGCGTCGGTCTCGTACTCGCGCAGTTTCGAGTACGCCGAGCGTGACAGTTTGCGCAACTGGGCCGCCGATAACGCCGCACGCTGGACGCCTTATGCGGAAAATGCCCGCAATTATTTTACTTCCGAAATCGCAGCAGACCTGTTCGAGACAGTCCACGTGCGCCACGTGCTGCGCCCTGCAAAGACTGACGGCTTCTCCGGCGGCTGGTCAGCGGGCGCGCGTTCCGCCAAACCGACGCTGGCATGGGAGCTGTTCCTCCTCGGCGGCGATGAGTACGCCGATTCTATCGACGCGGACAGCATCACTTACGACCTGCGAATCTTCGACGAGGGCCGACTTGCTTACTCGGTGCGAGGAATCCAGGGGACCATTCACCAGGTAGCCATGCCCATGGATAAATGCCGCTCGCTGGCCTGGACCGTGCGCCCTGTCTACCGGGTCGACGGCAGGACCCGGGCCGGCGCCTGGATGACTCACAGCTCGGGCTTCGACAGGTTCTGGAACGCTGGCTCGCAGCAGGCGGCGCCCCGGAAACCCGAGTTCTGGGATTACTACGCCAGCCTTCGCACGAGCTGCGCATCATGATGGCCACCAAAAAGAGAGTCCTGATCCTTACCGCCGCCTGGCTCGGCGGGTGTGCGGCGCCGGTGCCCGTCGTCGATTTCTACGACACCGACAGCGAGGCGCTCGATCGATTCCGCGATGTCCAGACCGTGTACGAGCGCGAGGGCTTCGACGACCTGGGCCAGGTAAAGGGGCTGCATTGCAACCGCAACGGGATCACGCCCAATCCGCATAGCCCTGAAGCCAGAGCTATGGCCATCGATCAGGTCCGGCTAAAGGCGGCGGCGCTGGGCGCGGACGCCATCACCGAACCGCATTGTCGCATCAGCGTAGAGATGGACCTGACCAACAATTGCCTTGGCAGTGTACTCTGCATCAGCCACGCGCTGCGGCGCGACGAAGACTAGTCAGCAGTTGCGATTCAGTCCTGCCGCTTGACGTGCTAGAGCGGCAGGACGCCTTAGAGTGCCGTCAGTATTTACCGCAGAGCGGCTCGGGATGCGTCCTCAAGGGCGCAGGCTTTTGCTAAACTGGCTCCGCGTTCAGCAAGAGCGGGCGATTAGCTCAGTTGGGAGAGCGCTGCACTCACATTGCAGAGGTCACTGGTTCGAACCCGGTATCGCCCACCACCTTCACCATCGATTCCTTTCCCGCAGCTTGCGCCGCGTACGTTTGTCCGGGCGGCCTTCTGTTTTCGGCATCAGCATCCGGTCCTGCTTCAGGCCAGCGACCTGTTTCTCGCGCCGCCTGACCGACTCCTCGTCCTCCGCGTAGCAGCCCCGGGCTTCGGGCGCAGGCCCTCGCCGGGTCGGGATCTTCGTGACTTCCAGGGAATACGCCAGGCGTTCGCGCACGAGCTCGATGCGGTCGCCAACCTGGACGCGCTGCCCCGCCGCCGCGCGTTCGCCGTTGAGCTTGACGTGGCCACCGGTGACCGCGTCGGTCGCCTTGCTGCGCGTCTTGAAGAAGCGGCAGAAGAACAGCCAGCGATCGATGCGGAGTTGTTCGCTGACCATATACGACCCTAGTTGTCGAGCGGCGTAATTTCTCCGCTCGCTTCCATTTGCCGGACGATGGCTAATTGACGGGCGAGATCGGCCCGTACCTCGTCCCTTATCGGAATAAACCCCGGATGCTCGCGCAGCTGTGCCGAGTGTGCACTTAGCTCGATCTGGCCCATCCATTGAGTGCGCATCCCCGCATCCACGCTGGCGCGCAAAGTGGCGAGCGCCTTATCCATCTTGCCCTGGCGTGCATAGACCTCGACGTCGAGGAAGCCGAATGCGTGTGGGCTTAGCCCGGCCTGTTCCGAGAGGATCTCGAGAATGGCATCGAGCAGCACAGCCGAACAATCGGTACGCCCCGTACGTTCGTAAGCCAAGGACAGGTTTATCGCATGGAACACGTTAGCGCGTTGTACCGCGGGACCAGCCTGGCAGGACAGCCCGGGCCAGTCGGCTTCGGCGATCTGGATCACTTCTTCATCCCGGCCGAAATTCACCAGGGTGACCAAGGACACGTTATTACCCGGCACCAGAGACTGCAAAGTCCGGGCGGTTGCCACGGCCCGCTCCTCATCGCCGAGAAACCGGTACAGGAAAGCGGTGCCAAACCTGGCAACAAATTCGTCCGGGGACCTTCTCACACCTTCCTCGAACCATTCGGCCGCTTTATCAGCATCCCCCAGTGACAGGTATGCCATGCCGAGAAAATTGTAGGCAGACCCGAATTCCGGGTCGATTTCAAGGGTCTTACGATACAGCCGCAGGCCCTCTGCAATGTCGCCGGCCGCACTGTATGCCTCGCCGAGAGTCAGGACGATGACCGGCGATAGCGGATCCAGTTGTCGGGCTTTTTGCAGCATCGGGATTGCCGCACCCGGACTGCCGAAGCTGTAAATCAACAGGTCGCCGTACCAGTGATAGGCCTTGGCATCGTTCGGATCCATGGCTATGGCGCGCTTGTAAGCAGCCTCTGCACCCTCCGCATCACCCTGCAGGCTGCGCATGAACCCCAGCGAGGCATGGGCGGCGGCCAGGTGGTCGTCGAGCTCGAGTGCTTTTTCCAGCGCGGGGCGGGCACGGCCTAGCGCCTCGTCGAGGCCCAGATTGCCGCTGTAATTCAACAACAGGAGCGCATCCGCCAGCCCCAGGTGCGCGGCCGCGTAATCAGGGTCGTTCGCGATGGCCTTTTCGAAATACTCGACGGAGTCGTTCAGCGCCTGCCGGGACCGCAATGCCATGCGTTGTTTGCCGAGCAAATACGCCTCTAGCGCCTGCAGATTCTCTGTCGGCGGCCGGCTCGAATCGTTCGCGCCGCGCCCCGCCGCCAGCACGGCGTTCAGCTCACTGGCGATGCTGCCGGCGATCTGGGTCTGAATGTCGAACACATTGGCGGCGGTGAGCTCCCTCTCATAGGTCTCGGACCAAAGGTGCGAGTCGGTGGCGGCCTCTATCAGCTGTGCAGAAATTCGGACCCGGTCGCCGGACTTGCGCACGGAACCTTCGAGAATGTGCGCTACGCCGAGTTGTTGAGCAATCGTCGGCAAATCGACGTTCCTGCCCTTGAAAGAGAAGGAGGAGGATCTTGAGATCACGCGCAGATCCGGGAATTGCGCGAGCGTGCCGAGCAGCTCTTCCGCGATGCCATCCGAGAAATACTCCTGCGATGGATCATCGCTCATGTTGTCGAAAGCCAGCACCGCGATCGATTTTTCCACCGGCATGTCCGGCCGCCAGGTCAGCCAGGCAAATACGAGAAGAGCGGCCGCAAGCATCGCGATGATGACCAGGTCGATGCGGCGCCCGGCAGGTCCGGATGCTGCCTCGGCGGCCGGGGCGCCGGCGTCCCGCGAAATGCCTGCTTCCGTGATCTCGAAAAACCACGCGATGACGAGCGCGATGGGCAGACCGGTCGCGAGCATCGCGATCACCAGCGGGCCCACCCAATCGGGCAAGTCCATAAGCCCCGCGAGGACTTCGGTAACCTGGAGGATCAGCCACGCAGTCACCAGGTACAACGCGGCCATGCGCAGCACGTTTCGACGGCGAAGTTCGGACCAGAGTCTCATCGACCAGCGATACCTTGGTGGCGGACTGGAGCCACCTTACTGCGAGACGATGCGTCCCGCTAGTCGAGCAATTCGTTGATATCCTCGACGACCTCCTCGTCGACCGCCCTGCCCTCCGAGGTCTCGACATCAAAGAGTTCCTCCAGCAGCCGATTCCACTCGAGGTACTTGCGGGCGACCCAGGTCTCGAGTTCGGCGACACGTATCTCCATGGCCTGGACCGTTGGCCCGACCTCGTTGTCGAAGGCCACGGCCAGGCGGTCCTGCTCCTGTGCGGTCACGCGAGCGTACTTGTAGTTTTCGTAGCGGTTCAGCAGGTCCTCGTAGCTGCCCCGCGGCGCCGCGGAGTAGCTTGCGGTCGCTCGTTCGGCGTTCTGCTGCTCGTACTCGTTCGTCTTGCGCCGGTACTCCCGCCACAGGCCGTAGACTGACTCGATATCGGCATGCAGCCCACGAAACTTGGCATCGACCGCATCGGTGATGACGTACTCGGTCTCGCGAATCAGGCGGATGCGATCGACCATCGGGTCGTCCTGTGACGGCAGGCGCCGGACCGTCACGACCCCTTCAGCGTCAATATCGAGGTACTCGTCGAAAGCTGACGGTGCGAGCCGGTTACCGTAACGCAACATGGAGATTTCCTCGATTCTGCGCAGCTCGTCGGGCGAGCGCTGCGCGAGTTCGGCGTCCAGGTCCGCCGCCACCACCGTGAAGATCTGTTCACTGCCGGCCGTGCCGGCATAGATCTTGTCGATCCAGCTGTTGCCGAGCGCATCGCTGGCACGCACGCGGATGCCGAGCGTGTGGCCATCCGACTGCAGAATCGAGCCCTCGATCAGCAGCTCGGCTGCGGCGTCCCGCTCCGGCACGACACGCACCGCACCCCAGTGGCCGGAACTTGCCAGCGACTCGCGCAATGTGAACGGCAGCAGCATGCCCTCGATCTCGCGGATGCGCGGAAAAATTTGCAGGTCGCGGTGTATCGACCTGTCCTCGGGCACTCCCGGGTCGAATTCCGCGATCGAGACATTCAGCCGCTCGTCCGCCTCCACGCACGAGGCAAACAGGACCAAGAGCATTGCCAGCGCCTGTCTCAAAACTCGATCTCTCCCGTGCTGCACACGCGCTTCATGCTGAGTGTCTCGATGCAGTTCATCGACGGCGCAGGCCGCTCGAACTTCGTGTAGAAGCGCCGCAGCGTAAACGGCACCCGCGATGTGCTCGAATCCAGCGTCGTGATCACGCGCAGCTGGCGGTTGTCGGCCGACGCCGTGAACCGGTGCGTGATCGTGAGTCCGCCGGGCAGCGCCAGGTGCGACACCAGGTTGTCGCCCTGCCAGCCGCAGGTCTCGATGCCGTAGGGTGTCTGCAGGGCCTGCGCCTGGCCAGCATAGAACGAGCACAGCATCGAGTAGTCGTCCTTGCGATCGACCCGCAGCTCGAAGTCATCCTGGTAAATCGTCAGGACGTCGGGGCGCGTGATCAGTTCGGCCAGCCTTGCGAGCGCCACCAGCGCATCCCAGTCTTTCGACGACGGGCCAGCCTGGACGGCTACGCCAGGGGCGCTCATTCGCTGGTCGGGAATCGAACGCGCGAGCCGATCATAGGCCGCTGCCAGCGCCGCGTTCAGCTCGTCATCGCGGGCGTAGTTACGCTGCCATGAGCCGCTGAAGTCGACGGGCAGCGGGCCGGGTTCGACCTGTGCCATGTCGTCGCTGATCACGGGCTGCCGGGTGCAGGCCGCCAGCAGCAGGCACGGGATCAAGAGCTTGGCAAATCGCAGCATCAACGCGCAGGGCCTCCGTCAACAAGCCCTGCAGTTTAGTACACATACCTGGCCGAGAGTTGCACAGGAGTCGGTACGCGCTCGTCCACTTTGTCCGCTACGCGGCGACTCTTACCAGCCCTGGAAGAAGCCTCCGTCCGCGAAATCCCACAGCAGGGTCACGTAGAAACGGTTGTCCCAGCCCTGGTCGGAGAGGGGCAGCTCCACGCCGAGGTTGAGCGCGACGTGCCCGCCGCGGGTCAGGCCAACGCGAACCTGTGGCAGCGCCGTCCATTCGAGATCGCCGTTGCTCGACCGGTAGGGCCTGGTGGCGACGACTTCCAGCGCGGGAAACACGCGGCGGGGCCAGGGCGAGTGCACCCAGTGCACGATCCCGGCCAGTTCGGCCTCGCCGTCGCTGGCCCCTTCGAACGGGAACTTCAGCCGCAGGCTGCTCTGGAAAATCCACGAGTCCGACAGAACCTTGCCGTAGGCCAGGTAGGTCTGCAGCTCGCCGTCGCCCTCGGCTTCGACCGGGATGGCCCAGACAGCGGCGGCCGACAGCACGTGCGTCTCGCTGAAAGATAGTGCGTGCTTGTAACCGATCTCGGCCTCGGCCAGTTCGCCGCCCTGGCCCTCCGATTCGTGGACCAGTTCCACGATCGCCTGGCCCGCCTTGCCGATGCGCTTCTCGAATTCGAGCACGTGCTTGTAGGCGTCATCACCGTCCTGGTTCGTGAATCGGCCCACATAAACGACCTCGTCCTCCGGGAAGGCCTTCTTCGTCCGAATCGGCAGGAACAGGTTCATTTCCCCGGGCGGGTAGGCCGACGTGTCGACCAGGGACTTGATGTGGGCAGTCACATCACTGACCTGCTCGTCGCTTAGCGCGCCGCCCTGCGCCGGCATCTGCTCGGCAAGGCCCAGCGCATGCCCACCATGCCTGATCACCATCTCCCAGTCGGCAGCCGGCTCACGGCTGTTGAACAGCGGATCGGTAAAGTCCGCCGGAACCACGCCCAGCGCCTTCACCACCTCGCTGTCGGGATCAGGCTGCCCGGTCGGCCCGTGGCAAGTGGCGCAGTAGCTCGTATAAATCTGCTGGCCAGCCGCGGAATCCGCCGCCGCAGCGGGCGGAACCAGGCAAAACATCACGATCGAAAGGAATGCGGCAGCGCACCCGATATTCGAAACTTTCACGGCTGAATTCCCGGGAGAAAAGGACGAGACAGGCCATCATTTAGGCGGCCACGCGGAAAGGAATAAATCAGTGAATGTACTTACCGGTGTTTGAGCGCCGTGATCGTGCGCCTTGCGCGCGACCGCCGGATGTCCTCGAGACTCTTCAGGACCTGCGTATCCGCCGCCTTGATCTGCTCCGCCATTGCCTCGCTGATCGGCGGCACATTCTCGATCTTGAGGCGGTGGCGCCCCAGCGAGATGACATCGTTGTTCCGGAGGATGGTCTTTTCCACTTCGTGAGAGTTGACGGTCGTCCCGTTCGTGCTGTTCAGGTCGAGCAATGCCACGGCATTGTTGTAGACCTTGAGCATCGCATGCAGCTTACTGACGTAGCTGTCCTCGATGACGATGTCGGCAAGCCCGGTGCGCCCGATAACGTACTGCTTCTTCCTGTCGAGTTCGTATTCGGCCACGGGTTCGCCGTCACGGGTCACTATGATGCGCGGAACAGGCCGTGCCGCGCGCAATTCCTTCATCCGATCCATGACCTCCAAAGCGCACTCGTTCAGCGCCCCGGGCCAGCCGCGCGATCGCTCACGCAATTGGCTGCACACGTCGATCGGGAAGACGCGCTCGCAGCGGTCGCCGCCCGCGGCGATCAGCCGCGTGTGCAGGTAGATCTGCGTCTCCTGCGGGGTCAGCGGGTTCAGTGAATACACGAGCGGGTGCCTGTGCGCGAGCCGCCGCAGGCTATCGTTGTGCGCAAGCTTCGACAGCCGCTCCTTGCCGGTCAGCACGATGCGGAGAGAGAACCGGCCCTGGATCTCGAGAGCCGCGAGCCAATTGACGAGCCGCAGTGCACTCGGCATGGCACGGTCGGCGTCATCGATGATGAGGACCGGGGCCGCGCCCTGCGCGGCCTTGCGGCTGGCGAAATCGTTCACGATCTGCAGCAGCAGGTCTTCCTGGTCGGTAACGGTATCGATGCCGAACTGGTTCAGCATGCCAGTCAGCAGGTCGCGGGGTGTCAGGTGCGCCCCGTCGACGACAGCAACCTCGGCGTCGCGCGCGAGCCACGCGGCCTGCTCGCGCACGATCGTCGACTTGCCGGAGCCGGTCGGCCCTTGCAGCAATGCGATGCCGTTCGGCTGCGCAAGCGATGAGGCGAGGAAACGCATCGCTTCCTGGTGTGACTCGTAGGCCACGATCAGGCGCGGGTTCGCGTCTTTGCCGAACGCTTTGCTGCCTAGCGATGAATGGAACCTGGGCATGGGCGTCTTCTGCTTCTCGTTATGTCGACCATTATTGCGCGTCGGCAACAGGCCGCGTGGCCGAGATTCCATAATCCGGCACAGCATGACTATGCCCCTGGATCCGGATGGATTATGTCAAGCACGGCAACGCAGGTGTCATGCTGCTTTGATAGACTTGGCCGCATAATCAAGAACAAATTCGGAGACCTTCCGTGAAAATCGTTAAAGCCCTCCTTGACCGCGCCGACAGGCCGCGGTCCGTGCCCACGTTTGTTCCGACGATCGCCCTTGCCCTCGCCCTCGCGCAGCCGGGAATTGCACAAGCCCAGGTCATTGCCTCGGACATGGTGGGCTCGGCCAGCCAGAACCTGCTTTCTTATGCGAACCCGTGGACCGATGCGTTCGGCTCCGCCGGCGACGGCTTCCAGAAATACCAGCGCGGTGTGTCCGCCACGATTCCGTTTTCGCTGGCTGACGACAGCCTGAGCATCTTCCCGGGAGATAGCCTGGGCATCATCAAGCAAGGCAACACCGACGTCTTCTTCGGCGTGACCGACACGGTCAACGGCGACACGAGCGGTCCGGTTTCGGCGACCTGGGTCTTCAACATCGCCGGCACCAGCAACCTCGAACTCGCGATCGACATGGGTGCGATGGGCGACTTCGAGTCGAGCGACTTTTTCGAATGGAGCTACAGCATCGACGGCGGAGCGAACACAACCGCGTTCGCCAGCACCGTGGATGAAAGCGGTTCACACACCTATACGTTGGAAGGCGGCGCCTCCTTCACCCTGAACGACCCGATGCTCATGCAGGGCACGATATTAACGAACGACCTGCAGACTTTCGTGGCCGCCATCGCCGGCAGCGGCAACGAACTCAGCCTGACGCTCACGGCCAGCACCGACGGCGGTAGCGAAGCCTTTGCCTTCCAGAACATCGAGATTCGGGTGGGCTCGGGCAGTCCGCCAGGTGTCGCCTATGACATGGTGGACAGCGGCGACCTGAACCTGCTCGACTACATCAATCCATGGACTGACGTGTTCGGCTCGCCCGGCGACGGCTTCCAGAAGTACCAGCGCGGCGTGTCGCCGTCGATTCCCTTCGCTGTCGTGGATGACAGCCTGAGCATATTCCCGACGGACGGCCTGGGCATCATCAAGGAAGGCAACACGGACGTCTTCTTCGGCGTCGTCGACACAGTCAACGGGGACAATTCCTCCCCGGTCAGTGCGAGCTGGGTCTTCAACATCTCTGGCGCAAGCGGCCTGGGGCTGCTCGTTGATATCGGCGCCATGGGCGATTTCGAGACCAGCGATTTCTTCGAGTGGACCTACAGCATCGATGGCGGCCCCGAACTGACGGCATTTTCCAGCACGGTGGACGAGGCTGGTTCCTACACGTATACCCTCGAGGGAGGCAGCTCGTTCACGCTCAATGACCCGATGCTTGTCCAGGGCGAGATTCTCACCAACGACCTCGCGACGTTCTCGACGGCACTCACCGGCACCGGGTCCGCGCTAACCGTAACATTGACTGCTTCTTTCAACGGTGGCAGCGAGGCCGTCGTATTCCAGAACCTCGTCGTGGGCACGGGCTTCGAGCCCCCGCCGCCGCTGATTCGAGAGATCTTCGAGATCCAGGGCGACGGCGCCGCCAGCACCTACGCCGGCCTCGTGGTCGAGTCGCAGGCCAACATCGTGACAGCCGTTGCCGGTAACGGTTTCTTCATGCAGACGCCGGAGACCCGCACTGACGGCAACGTCGACACCTCCGACGGTATCTTCGTGTTTACCGGGGGCGCGCCGGGCGTTTTGGTCGGCGACCTGGTCGACGTGACCGGCACCGTCGAGGAATTTTTCGGCTTTACGGAGATCGCCGATAGCCCCACCGTGACTGTCCTCAACAGCGCGCAGGACGTGCCGGCGCCGGTGACGCTCGATGCGACGGTCCCCTCCCCCGACCCGGCCGCGCCCAGCTGCGCGATCGAGTACGAATGTTACGAGGGCATGCTCGTCGCGATCGCCAACGGGGTCGTCGGCGGGCCCAACCAGCGCTTCGGGTCCGACCCCATTGCCGAGGTCTATATCAGCGCGGCCGGCGAGCGGCCGTTCCGTGAACCCGGCGTGGAATACCCGGGCCTCGGTATCCCGGGCATTGCGACCTGGGACGGCAACCCCGAGGTCTTCGAGCTCGACCCGAACAAGCTCGGCCTCGACAACAAGATCATCCCGGCGGGTTCGACCTTCGATGCGATTGGCATCATGGGCTTCGAGTTCGGCGGCTACGAGCTCTGGCCTGTCGAGCTGAATGTCGACGCGGCCGCGATACCGGCGGCGGTCCGTGACCGCGCACGTGCCGAGTTGACGATCGGCAGCCTTAACATGTTCCGCCTGTTCGACGACGTGGACGATCCCGCCGACGGCGACCGCAATGACCAGGTCGTCTCGGCCGAGGAATATGAGCGCCGCCAGGCCAAGCTCGCCGCCTACGTCGTCGACGTGCTGAAAGCGCCCGACGTGCTCGCCGTGCAGGAAGTGGAAAAACTCGGCGTGCTCGAGGACCTCGCGGCAGTCATCGCGTCCCGGGATCCGGACATTGTCTATGCGGCCTACCTCGAAGAGGGCAACGACATCGGCACGATCGACGTCGGCTTCCTGGTTCGCGACAACGTGGCCGTCGACGCAATCACACAGATCAACAAGGACGAGATCTTCGCCTACGACGGCTCGCTGCTGAACGACCGGCCGCCGCTCCTGCTCGAAGGCCGCTCGATCAACGAAGGCGCGGATTACCCGTTCGCCGTGATCAACGTGCACGGCCGGTCGCT
>JBFFSI010000044.1:0-17749 GCA_041572475.1 Woeseiaceae bacterium | reverse complement strand
GCCGCGGTCGATGAAGTCGCCCAGGAAAATGACCTGGCGCTCGGGGTGGCTGTACACGCCGTCGTCCCGCCGGTAGCCGAGCTTATCCAGCAGCTCGTGTAGCGGCTCGCTGTGGCCGTGGATGTCGCCGATGAGGTCGTAATTCACCGCCACATTGTAACCTGCTGCCTGTGACCCAATAATGGTCTTTGGTTTCGGCGGCGGGGTTCCTGGCTCCAGCCCCCGGTTCACATTTTTCCTCGGGCCAGGTACATGCCACTCATCGTCATCGGCGCCATCATCGGCGCGCTTTTCGGCGGAATACCGGGCGCTTTTATCGGCGGCCTCATCGGCTATGGCGCCGGCGTCGCGCTGAAACAGACGGTGGTCGGCGGCCTGCGGGTCATGCAGTCGCAACTCATCGAGACGGTCTTCGGCGTCATGGGCGCCCTGTGCAAGGCCGACTCGGTCGTGACCCGCGACGAGATCCAGGCCGTCGAGCGCATCTTTCGCATGCTGAACCTCGCAGGCGCACAGCGCGAGCAGGCCAAGGCCGCCTTCAACCGCGGCAAGCAACCGGACTACGACCTCGACGCCGCGGTTGACAGCTTCGCGCGCGTCAGCCGGGGCCGCGCGCCGCTGCTGCAGCTTTTCCTGCAGCTGCAGGTCATGGCCGTGGCCGCGGACGGGCGCATCGACCCGGCCGAGCACGCGATGCTGGTGCGCGTGGCCCGGCGCCTCGGCCTCGGCGAACGCGACGTCTCCCAGCTCGAGGCGCTGCTGCGCGCCGCGGCCGGCGGCCCGTCGGCAGCCGGTGCACCGCCGCCCAAGGACCGCCTCGCCGACGCCTACGCGGCCCTCGGCGTCACGCCGGCGGCGAGCGCGGCCGAGGTCAAGCGCGCCTACAGAAAGCTCATCAGCAAGAACCACCCCGACAAGCTGGCCGCCCGCGGCCTGCCCGAGAGCATGCGTGCCGTGGCCGAGGAACGCTCGCGCGAGCTCAACTCGGCCTATGACCTCATCAAGGCCGCGCGCCCGGACCTGAAATAAGGCCACGGTTAAAGGCTAGAATTCCGTATCCTTCACGAGCCTTTTCGGAGATTCGGACTTGCAGATTCAACTCAACGACATCGAGGCCCGCGTGATCGGTTGCCTCATCGAAAAATCCGCCGTGACGCCCGACCAGTACCCGCTGACCCTGAACGCGCTCACCAACGCGTGCAACCAGAAGTCCTCGCGCGAGCCCGTCATGTCGCTGACGCCGGGGGAGGTGCAGCACACCATTCGCGAACTGGAAGCGAAACACCTCGTGCGCACGGACGAGAACTTCAAGAGCCGGGTCGAGAAGTACGCGCAGCGATTCTGCAACACCCGCTACAGCAACCTGCAGTTCAGCGACGCCGAGCTGGCCATCGTCTGCCTGCTGCTCTTGCGCGGGCCGCAGACGCCGGGCGAGCTGCGCGCGCGCAGCGGGCGCCTCCACACCTTCGAAGACAACGCCGAGGTGGTGCAGGCACTCGCCGGCCTTATCGAGCGCGAGCCGGACCCGGGCGTGGTGAAGCTGCCCAAAACGCCCGGTCGCAAGGACTCGGAGTACATGCACCTGTTCTCGGGCCCGGTCGACGTCGAGGCGCACGCCAGCAAGGCCCGTGAACAACGCGCAACCCGCGCCCCGTCCGGTCCCGGCCTCGCCGAACTGGAGGAGCGTGTCGCACGGCTCGAGGCGGAGATCGCCGCGCTGAAGGAAAAACTCGGCTGATGGCGAAACGTCGAGCGCGTCCCAGGCGGCGATCGTCCGCAAAGAAGAAGCGCAAGCCATCCTTCCTGCGGACGCTGCTGCGCCGTACGCTGCTCCTCGCAGTGGCCGCCTGGCTGGTGCACCTGCTGGTGACCGGCATCGGTGTCGTCTGGGAATTCGAGGAACGCCGCTGGGATGTGCCTGCCGGGGTCTACGCGGCGCCGCTCGAGCTCTACCCGGGCCTGCCGGTCAATGCGCCGGGCTTCGCGACTACCCTCGACCAGCTCGGCTTCGAGAAGGCGTCACGCGTTACCCGCCCGGGCCAGTACAGCCTCGCAGCGGGACGGGTCACGCTGTGGACCCGCGCCTTCCGGTTCTGGGACCGGCTGGATCCGGCGGCGAGGTACCAGCTCGAGTTCGATGCGCGGCGCATCAGGGCCGTCCTGGACGCCGACGGTCAGCGCAAGACGCTGCTGCGCCTCGAGCCCCTGCGCCTTGGCAGCATCTTCGCCAGCCATCACGAGGACCGCTTGCTGGTCGAACCGGAGGCGATCCCGCCGCTGCTCATCGACACCCTCAAGGCCATCGAGGATCGCAAGTTCGATCAGCACATCGGTCTCGACTTTTCTGCGATCCTGCGCGCCGCGTGGGTCAACCTGCGGCACGGCGAGATCCTGCAGGGCGGCAGCACGCTGACCCAGCAGCTGGTCAAGAGCTACTTCCTCGACAGCCGCAGGACCTTTCGGCGCAAGTACCGCGAGGCGGTGATGGCCGTCGCGCTGGAACTGCGCTACGACAAAACGGAAATCCTGCACGCCTATGTCAACGAGATTTACCTCGGCCAGCAGGGCGTGCGCGCGATTCACGGCTTCGGGCTGGCCAGCGAGTTCTACTTCGGCAAGCACCTGTCGCAGCTGGAGTTGCACGAGACCGCGCTGCTGGTGGCGCTGGTGAAAGGACCGTCCTATTACGACCCGCGGCGCCACCCGGAGCGCGCCGTGCAACGCCGCAACCTGGTGCTGACGACCATCGCCGATCTCGGCATCGTCGAGCCGCAGGCCGCAGCCGAGGCGATCAACCGCGAGCTCGGCGTGACCGCCCGCTCGCGCGTCGGCTCCCGCTACCAGCCGGCGTACATGGACCTGGTGCGCCGCCAGCTGGCCGACGATTACCCGCAGGACAGCCTGGCGACCGCCGGCCTGCGGGTCTTCACGAGCCTGGATCCGGCCGTGCAGGCGCTGGCCGAGCAGCAGCTGGTCGCCGGCCTCGAGCGACTCGAGCAGGCGGGCAACGGGCAAGGCGGCCTCGAGGCCGCCGTCATCGTCACGCGGCCCGCGACCGGGGAGGTGCTGGCGATGGCCGGCGGGCGCGACGTGGACCTCGACGGCCTGAACCGCGCCCTCGATGCCCACAGGCCCGTGGGCTCCCTGATCAAGCCGTTCGTGTACCTCGCGGCGCTGCAGTCGGGCGGGTACACGCTGGCGAGCACGGTCGAGGACACGCCGATCGACCTGGAACTCGAGAACGGCCAGGTCTGGTCGCCGCAGAACTTCGACCACGAGTCGCACGGCAGGGTCTCGCTGCTGCAGGCGCTGGCGGACTCCTACAACCAGGCGACGGTGCGCCTCGGTCTGGCGACGGGCGTGGAGGCGCTGGTCGCGACACTGATGGCCTTCGGGCTCGAGCCGGAACCGCCGGCCTACCCCTCGCTGCTGCTCGGCGCCCTCGAGCTGTCCCCGTTCGAGGTGACGTCCCTGTACAGCACGCTGGCCAACGACGGCTTCCGCACGCCCCTGGCGGCGGTGCGTTCGGTGGTCGATACCGGCGGCCAGCCGCTCACGCGATACCCGTTGCAGGTCGAGCAGGTGGCGGAGCCCGCTGCGGTGCAGCAGCTGAACCAGGGGCTGGTGCAGGTCATGCGCCGTGGCACGGGGCGCTCGTCACGCGCGACCTTGCCCCGCGACCTGGTGGTGGCCGGCAAGACCGGCACCTCGGACCAGTACCGCGACAGCTGGTTCGCGGGCTTCACGGGCGATCACCTGGCGGTCGTCTGGGTCGGCCGGGACGACAACCAGCCGACCGGGCTGACCGGCGCCGCCGGCGCCCTCTCGATCTGGGCGCCGCTGGTCGCGACCATGGAAAACACGACGAGCTATGCCCCGGCCCCGGCTCGCGACCTCAGGGAGGTCTGGATCGACTATGATTCCGGGTTGAGGACCCGCAAGGGCTGCGGGGACGCCGTGAAGATCCTCGTGCCCGAGGGCGCCCGCCTGGAGCGGCTGCCCGGTTGCCGCGGCCTGCTCGACGACATCGGCGAACGGGCGCGGGACCTGCTCGACAACATAGGAAACTGATCACGATGCGAGTTCTGCCGTTCCTGCTGCTTCTCGGCCTCACCGCCTGCACCGGCGCGCCCGTGTACGAGTCACCGGGCTCTGCGCCGGGAAGGTCGGGCGATGTGGCCGGAACGCCCGGGTCCGAGGCGGACAGCGGCTCCGCCGGGGCCGTGGGCGAGCTCGTAGAGAGCAGCCGGACGTCACGGGCCAGCGGCGACTACGCGCTCGCCCTCGCGGACATCGAGCGCGCCATACGGATCGAACCGCGTAATCCCTACCTGTGGCTGGAACTCGGCGACATCCACCTGTCCCGCGGCGACACCGGGCAGGCCGCCGCGATGGCGAGGAAAGCCCTCAGCGTCGCGGGGAACGATCGCACGGCGAGTGCCGCGGCCGAGCGCCTGCTGTCGCGAGCAACTGGACGCTAGCGCTCGCGAGTGTTTGCCCCGATCGGCGAGCCGGGCGGTGGCACCACCGGCACGAGCGCCCCGAGGGCCGCCGGGTCATGCCGAACCCTCTCGATCGTGTGCCGCGCCAGCCGGTAGTGCGCGCGCCACTGCGCGTCGCGTTCCAGCGCGATGCGGGACTCGAGCCAGCGATCGAGCTCGCTGACCGCGTCGAAGGCGATGGCGCGTACCTGGGCGTCGGCCGCCTGGTCGGCGCCGAGAATCAGCAGCCGCTCGAGCACGAGCCGGTTGGTCAGCCGCTGGATCTCGGCATCGGCACCGCTGCGCCGGTTGGAAAACCAGGTCGCGCGCAGCAGTGCGTCGCTCAGCTCGCCGAAACCCGGCAGGGCCGCATCGCCCGCGTTACCGGCGATCATGCGCGCCGCTCGTGTCGGCTCGAGCAGCACGTCGAGCGTCAGCGCGACGGCGCTTTGCGCCGGGCCGTAGGGATCGAAGACAATGCCGGTATCGCGCGGGAAGCTCTCGCGCGTCCGTTCAAAGCCCGGCGGCCGCACCGGGATCGATGCGATCAGCTTATCCGGCAGGCGCAGAACGTCGGGATCGACTGCGCGCAACAGGGCGATCAGCGCCGCGCGCTGCCGGGACGCATCCACGGGCGTCGTGGCTGCCTGGCCATCGCCGCGCAGCGCGTAGGTGAAAGCCTGGCCGCCGAGCAGCTTGCCGACGGCCTCGAGCTGGTAGCGATGCAGCAGGTAGAGCGGCACCAGTACCTCCTCGAGCGTCGCCAAGGGCCGGCCGATGCGGATGTTGCGCTCGGCGAAGCGGCCGAGCGCGATCTCGCGCACCTGCAGCAGGTGTTCGAGTTCCTCGATAGCATCGGCGCCGTTATCCCAGAGGTTGCCGTCCGGGTGCGCGCTGCCGATGTCCCGCGAGTCCGCGTCGGCGACGAACTTCCAGCCGTCGGCCAGCGTCTCGGCCATGATCGTCTCGCGCTCTGCGTTGGCATCGGTCCCCTCCGGGAAATCCTGGTAGCCCCAGAGTACGGCGCGCTTGTCCCACTCGCCGATGCCGGTGTCGTAGGCGTCGGCGAGGTCGAGCCCCCCCTCCTCGTCGATGCGCACCAGCGGGTACGGGTAGTCCATGACCGACGCGCGGTCCTGGGTGCTCGCGGCGAAGTTGTGCGCGACGCCCAGCGTGTGGCCGACCTCGTGCGCGGACAGCTGGCGAATGCGCGCCAGCGACATCTCGAGCATCCCGGGCGGCACGTTTTCGTCTTCGTACGGCGCGAGCAGGCCCTCGGCCAGCAGGAAGTCCTGGCGCACGCGCAGCGAACCCAGCGTGACGTGGCCCTTGATGATCTCGTTGGTCCGCGGGTCGGCGACCGAGGCTCCGTAGGACCAGCCGCGCGTCGAGCGGTGCACCCACTGGATCACGTTGTAACGCACGTCCATCGGGTCCGCGCCCTCGGGCAACAGCTCGACCCGGAACGCATCCCTGTAACCGGCCGCTTCGAAGGCCTGGTTCCACCAGGACGCGCCCTCGACCAGCGCGGAGCGCACCGGCTCCGGCGCGCCGCGATCGACGTAGTAGACGATCGGCTCGACGGGCTCGCTGATGTCTGCGGCCGGGTCTTTCTTTTGCAGGCGGTGCCGCGCCGCGTAATTGACGGCGAGCTGTTCGCCGATGGTGGAGGCATAGTCGAGAAAGCCGTTGCTGCTGCCGGTGCGGAATCCGAAGAACCCGGCGCGGGGGTCGAACGGCAGCGGCTCGTAGCCGTCGCCGGGCAGCCGGATGAACGAATGATGCAGGTGCACCGAGACGGTCGTCGGGTCCGGCGTGACGGTCGGCAGGTACTTGCCGGTCGGCTGCCCCGTGAAGGTCACGATCGCCTCCGCCTCGGAGTTGTCGGGAAAAACCTTCGTGCGCGGCAGGTAGATCGCCGAGCGCGTCGGGTCGGCGGCGTATTCGCCCTCCCCTGCCGCCCGCAGCCGGGCCGAGATGCCGTGCGCGTCGCGAGTGAGGAACGCGGTCGCGTCGACGATGACTGCGCCCCCGGCATTGCCCATCGACTCGAAGCCCCAGATCGTGGAGCGTGCGAACGACTCTTCCACGGCGCGCCGCTCGGCGGCATCACTGCTGTCCGCTCGAAAGCCCAGGTTCTGCTCGACGAGCAGGACTTTAGGGCCGGAGCGATCGAACTCGACGAGCCTGGTCGCGCCCAGCTGACCCCGGTCGAGGAACAGGTCGTTCGAGCCGACGCCGCGCGCGAGCGAGGACTGGTACAGGAACGGCTTATTGAAGTCTTCGATGGCCAGCAGCAAGCGGCCGGTCGAATCGTCCCAGTACATGTCGATGAAGCCGTCGAGCTTTTCATAGCCCGCGAGCTGCTGCGAGAGCGGCGGTTCGGCGGTGTCACAAGCGGCCAGCGTTACGACCAGCAGCAGCATCCATCGGCGCATCGGGTTTCCCCCACGGTTTTGAAGCGCCGATTACACCTTATTTCCAGCCGCCGGGGAAATGCCCTGCGGCCCTGCTCAGCGGCGTCGGATCTGGCCGCGTGCGTAGGCCTGCGGCGCGCCGGTCGTATGAACGACGATGTACAGCCCGCCGCCCATCAGGTCATCGAGTTCCTCGTTGCGGAGGGCCGCGGCGCCCTCGAGCTCGCGGCCGAGCAGCTCGATGACGGGGCCGTTCTCGTCTTTGCCGCCGCGATGCAGGCGCAGCTCGGTGATATCGGCACGGCTGATGCCCGGCACCTCGAAGGTGTAATGCAAGCTCTGGGTCGGGCGGTCCAGCCGCAGCTCACCGCTGAGGCGCGGCGATTCGATCACGAACTCGTAAAACAGTGCCCCGTTCATGAGCGACGGGGTCCGCTCGGGCGGCCGGCGTGGACTCGCCGCCTGTTCCCAGGCATAACCGAACGCGATCAGCCGGCCATCGGCATACGGCCGCGCCAGGAGCTCCACGCCCACCGGCAGGCCGTCGGCCGTGAAACCGGCCGGCAGCGCGATGGCCGGCAGCCCCGAGTGCGCGGACAGCCGGCACAGGCCGCCGTACTGGCCCTCGCCGACGAACACGGGCTTCACGCGCAGCGTCGGGTAGACGAACGCGTCCAGCTCGTGTTGCTCCAGTGTGCCGATCAGCAGCTTCGCCAAGATTTCCCGGTTCGCGAGCCGCTGCTGGTAGGCCTCGGTGTCGTTCGCGCTCTCGAGCGAGCGCCGGTAACGCCCCTCGAGCGCCGCGTGGTACTGGCCGCTCTCGAGCACCTCGTCGATGGACCTTACCGGCGCGCCGGAGGCTCGCAGGTAGTTCGCGACGTGGGTCGTGAATTCCATGTTGATGACGCCGGTATTGGCGAGCAGGTCCTCGAGCCCGGCAATCTGCAGCTCGATGACCTCGGCCCCGCTCGCCCGCATGGTCTCGATGGCGGCCTGGATGACCTCCGTGACCTCGCCGTACGGCGCATCCGTCGACAGGTAGTCGCTGAGCACGCCGAGGCGGGCGCCCTGCAGGGCGTCACCCTGCAGGAACCCGGTGAAACTGTCGGGGAGGTGCGCGTCGGCCTCCGCGGTTTGCGGGTCTGCCGGGTCCGTCCCGACCGTCGCGTCGAGCACCGTCACGAGGTCGACCATGCTGCGCGCGAGCGGGCCGCCCACGTCCTGCGTGAGCGCCAGCGGGACGATGCCGTCCCGGCTGGAGAGGCCCTGGGTCACGCGCAGGCCAAAGAGGTTCGTGTTGGCCGCGGGAATACGGATCGAGCCGCAGGTGTCGCTGCCCATGCCGACCGCGGCGAAGTTCGCCGCCACCGCGGCCGCCGTGCCGCCGCTGGAGCCGCCCGGGTTGCGGCGCGGGTCGTAGGGGTTCAGCGTCTGGCCGCCGAGCGAGCTGATCGTCTCGATGCCGCGCGCGAACTCGTGCAGGTTGGTCTTGCCGATGAACACCGCGCCGGCCTCGCGCAGCTTCCTGACCTGGTAGCCGTCGTCCGGCGGCACGAAACCGGCCATGGCGACCGAACTCGCCGTCGTCGGCATGTCGTGGGTGTCGTAGTTGTCCTTCAGGACAATGGGGATGCCGTGCAGCGGGCCGCGGGGCCCCTTGTCCGCGCGCTCGCGGTCCAGCGCGACAGCCTCGTCCAGCGCCCGAGGGTTGATATGGACCATGGCCCTGAGCCGCGGCCCGTCGCGGTCGAACGCCGCGATGCGCTCGAGGTACTGCTTGACGAGCGCCGCGGACGTCGTCTCCCCCGCCGCCATGGCGGCCTGCAGTTCGGGGATGGTCAGTTCGAAGGCGTCCATTGCTCGGGCTTTTGCATTGAGGCTCGCCGCGCAAATGCCGGCGAGGAGCAGGAACAGCAGCGCGCGAGTCATGCGCCAAGCATAGCGAATCGCCGCGGACGATGTCGCCCGGGACAGCGCCTTGCAGCGAGCTTTCCCCTAGAATCGACCCATGGGAGGCCGGCAATGAAAATCTGGGTGGACGCCGATGCCTGCCCCGGCGTCGTCAGGGAGATCCTGTTCCGGGCTGCCCGGCGGACGGGCGTGGAGCTGACCCTGGTCGCCAACCAGCCCCTGGCGACGCCCGCCTCGTCGAACATCCGGACACTGCAGGTGCCGCGCGGCTTCGATGTTGCCGATGACGAGATCGTCCGGCGTCTCGAAGCGGGCGACCTCGTCATCACCAGCGACATTCCGCTGGCAGCCGAGGTGATCGCCAAAGGCGGGCACGCGCTCAGCCCGCGCGGTGAGCTGCACACGAAGGAGAACATCGGCGCCCGGCTCAACATGCGCGACTTTCTCGACACGATGCGCTCCAGCGGCGTCGAGATGGGCGGCGGGCCGGCTGCGTTCAGCCAGCGCGACAAACAAACCTTCGCCAACGAACTGGACCGGTTTCTCACCCGGTTTGCCTGAGGCCATGCCGGCCGTTGCGCTGGCCACCCCGGGGCGCCGACATGCTAAACTATTGTTAGATTCACTAACATTTGTTTATCCATGCCCAGCCGCGAACAACAGGTCCTGTCACTGATTCGGGATGACCCGATGCTGCCGCAACAGGCGATTGCGGACCGGCTCGGCATCTCCCGCTCCGCCGTGGCCGGGCACATCATGAAGCTGACACACAAGGGCCTGATCAAGGGCCGCGGCTACGTGCTCGGCGAGGCGCCGTTCGTAACGGCGATCGGCGGCGCCAACATCGACATCCACGGCAGATCCGCGGCGCCGCTGCAGCCTCACGACTCCAACCCGGGCCGCGTGCACCTGTCCGCCGGCGGCGTCGCCCGCAACGTCGCGGAAAACCTGGCGCGCCTCGGCGTCGGCTGCCGCCTGGTCTCGGCCATCGGCAACGACCACCACGGGCGCATGCTGATGCGCCTGTCCCGCGAGGCCGGCATCGACATGCAGTACGTGCACGAGATCGCCTCCGCGGCCACGTCGACCTACCTGTCGGTGCTCGATGACGGCGGCGACATGCTGGTGGCGATCAACGACATGCGCATCATGGAAGAGCTGAGCGCGGACTTGCTGCAGGCGCAGCAGGCGATGCTCAGGCAATCCTCGCTGTTGATCCTCGACTGCAACCTGCCCGGCGACGCCCTCGCCTGGCTGGCCGGCGCGCTGGCCGACAAGCCGATCTTCGTGGACACGGTCTCCGCCGCCAAGGCGCCACGCATCAAGCCCTACCTGCACGCCGTCCATACCTTGAAAACCGGCGCCCTCGAGGCCGAGGCCCTGACGGGCCTCGAGGCCCGCACGCTGCCCCAGCTGCGAGACGTCACCGGGCAACTGCACCGCCAGGGCGTCGAGCGCGTCTTCGTCACGCGAGGCAGGCAGGGGGTCTTCTTCAGCGCCGGCGGCGCCGACGGCGTGGCCAGGCCGGGGCGCACGGCGCGCCGCGTTCGCAACGCCGGCGGCGCGGGCGACGCGTTTCTCGCCGGGCTCGCCCACGCGTGGCTCGAGGACTGGCCGCTGGACGATGCCGTGCAGTTCGCGCTGGCCGCCGCCGAGATCACGGTGGCGCACCGGGCGAGCAGCAGCCCTGCCCTGTCACTGGCGGCAGTGACCGAACGAATGGAGATGCAGGGTGCCGGCTAAACCCAACGACGCGCTCGATATCGCCCCCGGCGTCGCGGCCGCGCTGGCCGCCGGCGAGCCGGTGGTCGCACTGGAATCGACGATCATCAGTCACGGCATGCCCTACCCGGACAACGTCGAGACGGCGCTGGCGGTCGAACAGGCGGTGCTCGAGGGCGGCGCACTGCCGGCCACGATCGCGATCATTGAAGGCCGCCTGACGGTCGGCCTGTCGGCCGACGAGATCCGGCACATCGGCCGGCGCGGGCCCGACGTCATCAAGTGCAGCCGCCGCGACCTGCCCTTCGTCGTCACCCGCAAAGAAGACGGCGCGACGACCGTCGCGGCCACGATGATCATTGCCGCCATGGCCGGCATCCGCGTCTTCGCAACCGGCGGCATCGGCGGCGTGCATCGCGGCGTCGAGGAGACGCTGGACGTTTCGGCCGACCTCGACGAACTGGCCCGGACCAACGTCGCGGTTGTCTGCGCCGGCATCAAGTCGGTGCTCGACATCGGCCGCACGCTCGAATACCTCGAGACCAAGGGCGTGCCGGTGGTCGGCTACCGCAGCGATACCCTGCCCGCGTTCTACGCGCAGAGCAGCGGTTTCGGTGTCGACTACCGCGTCGAGTCGGCCGCCGAGGCGGCGGCGGCAATGCGCACGAAATGGAAGCTCGGCCTCGATGGCGGCCTCGTCATCGCCGCCCCGGTACCCGAGGCCAGCGCGCTGGCCAGTGAGGAGATCGACGGCGTCATCGACGAGGCACTCACCGAGATGCAGCGCCGGGGCATCACGGGCAAGGACACCACGCCCTTCCTGCTGGCGAGCATCGCCGAGCGCACCGGGGGCCGCAGCCTCGAGGCCAACATCCAGCTGGTCCTCAACAACGCGCGCATCGCGGCGGAGATCGCGACTGCATTTGCGCAGTCCTAGCTGCTGATCCGCGCCAGGGGCCGGGGTCTACCCTACAATCCCAGTATGGAATCGGTCCAGGGCGGCACCCATGGCCGGTGGGTTTGCAGTTGCTCATGCGGCATCCGGAACTTACGCTGGCTGCACGAACGCCGCCGTATCGAACGCGAGGAGTGTGCCTGAATGAAGATTTATCGATTGACTGCCACTTTACTGAGTGCGCTGCTGGTCGCGTGTGCCAACGCGCAGGATGACCTGCCGTTCGAAGTCACCCCCGTCACATCGTTCGACGAGCCCTGGGCGCTGGCCTTCCTGCCGGACGGGCGCATGCTGGTGACGGAGAAGAAAGGCAACCTGTTCGTCGTCGCCCAGGACGGCAAGAAGTCGCGGCCGGTGGGCAGCATGCCGGACGTCGACTACGGCGGCCAGGGCGGGCTCGGCGACATTGCGTTGCACCCGGATTTTGCCGACAACGGTGTCATCTACCTGAGCTACGCCGAAGGCGGCGTTCGCGGCACACGCGGCGCTGCGGTCACAAGGGCGGTGCTCAACCTGACCGAGCGCGGCGGCTACCTGTCGGACGCCGAGGTCGTCTGGCGGCAATACCCCAAGGTCGTCGGCAAAGGCCACTACGGGCATCGCCTGCTGTTCGACGCGGACGGCTACCTGTGGATCTCGTCCGGCGATCGGCAGAAGTTCACGCCCGCGCAGGACATGCAGTCGAATTTGGGCAAGATCGTGCGCCTCAATGACGATGGCAGCGTGCCCGAGGACAACCCCTTCGTGAATTATCGGGACCAGGAGGCGAGTGTCGACGATGAGGGCGTCTACGGGCAGACCTGGTCCATCGGTCATCGCAACCCGCTCGGCATTGCCTTCGATCTCGACGGCCAGCTCTGGGTCATCGAGATGGGCCCGGCCGGCGGCGATGAGCTGAACCGGATCCTGCGCGGCGGCAACTACGGCTACCCGGTCGTGTCCAACGGCGACCACTACGACGGCCGCGAGATTCCCGATCACGACACCCGGCCCGAGTTCCTCGCGCCGGCCGCGTGGTGGACACCGGTGATTTCACCGGGGGACCTGATGGTATACAGCGGCAAGCTGTTCGCCGACTGGCACGGTGACCTGTTTGCCGCCGGTCTGTCGTCCAGGGCGATCGTGCGCATCGAAGTCGACGGCGACGAAGCCGAGGAAGTCGAGCGCTTCGAGATGGGCGCGCGCATACGCAGCGTGGTCCAGGGCCCAAACGGCGCGCTGTGGGTCTTGGAGGATGAACGTGCAGGCAGCCAGGGGCGCTTGCTAAAGCTCACGCCGAAAGACTGACTCCGCCCTACTCGTTCTCGGCGCGCACCGACACGCTCACGTCCCCGTCGAAGCCGACGTTCACGTCGACGACGATCGGCCGGCAGCACACCTGGCAGTCCTCGACGTAGCTCTGCTCCGGCAGGGAGCCGTCGATCAGCACCGTGATGGTCTCGCCACAGTAGGGGCAGGCGACGGGTTGTTCGGTGAGTTCGCGCATGGCCCTGAATTGTGCCCTACAATGCGGAGCCTGGATAACAGCCGAGGCGCATCCCGATGCCTTCCCAATTCCTGAGATGCGCTGCGCTGGCGGCGATACCGTCCTTGATGCTCGTCGGCGCGTGCCAGCCGGCGCCGGAACCGCAGTCGGATGCAGCCCCCGGCAGCGCCGCGCAACGGGACGTTGCCGACGCGCTCGACCGGGGCACGGCGGACGCACGCAAGGCCAGGATCAGCGAGCTCGAATACGACGTTCTTATCGACGTCGCGACCGGCGGTGACGCATTTCGCGGCGAGGCAAGGCTGCGTTTCGATCTCGCCGATGCCGACTCTGCACTGACCGTCGATTTCTCGGGCGGCTCGGTGGAGTCCGTCACGGTAAACGGCGCCGATGTCGAGGCCGACTACAACGGTTACTTCATTACCTTGCCGGCAACGGTCTTGCAGGCGGGCACCACGGAAGTCCGGATCGTTTACACGCATCCCTACTCGCACGACGGCAACGGACTGCATCGCTTCGTCGATCCGGAGGACGGCCGCGCGTACCTGTATACCTATCTCTGGCCCTACTACGCCAATCGGCTGCTGCCGAGCTTCGACCAGCCCAATCTGAAGGCGCCTTTCAACTTGCGCGTAAGAGCCCCGGAGGGCTGGACCGTGATCTCGGCCGCACCGGGGGAAGGCGAGCCTGCCGAGGAGGGCGTCACGCTGTGGACCTTCGCGGCGACGCCGCCGATCGCCACCTACATGTTCTCGCTGCACGCCGGCCCTTACCGCGTGTGGCAGGCCGAGGCGGACGGCGTGCCGATGCGCCTCCTCGCCCGGCAGGCGCTCGCGGACTACGTTGCCGTGGACGAGTGGTTCGACATCACTCGCCAGGGCATGGCTTTTTATCGCGAATATTTCGAGATCCCCTACCCGTTCGCGAAGTACGACCAGGTCATCGCCCCGGAAGCCACGATCGGCGGCATGGAAAATGTTGCCGCCGTGACGTATGGCGAGCAGTTCGTGCAGCGCCAGGAGAGCGACCGCTACCAGCGTGAGGACCGGGCCGACGTCATTCTCCACGAACTGGCACACATGTGGTTCGGCGATCTCGTCACCCACGAGTGGTGGAACGGCATGTGGCTGAACGAGGCTTTCGCCACCCAGATGGCGACGCTGGCAGCGGCCGCGGTCACCGAGTTCGACGATCAATGGCACGGCTTCTTCTCGGTCAGCAAGAAGCGAGCGTTCGAGCGCGACAGCCGCGTGACGACGCACCCGATCGAGATGCCGATACGGGTGACCGACGAGTTCCACACCGTCTGGGACGCCATTACCTATCAGAAGGGGGCATCGGCGCTCAAGCAACTGCAGCACCTGGTCGGCGCCGAGAATTACCGGCGCGGCGTCGCCGCCTACCTCGAGGACAATGCGTGGGGCAATACGACGCTTGCGGACTTCATCGGCCACCAGGAGCGGGCCGCCGACATGGACCTGTCTGGCTGGACCGGGGACTGGCTGCTGCAGCCTGGCTTTAACACCCTCGGCGCCGTAGCCGAGTGCGACGACCAGGGCCTGCGCTCGCTGACTATCACCCAAACCGCGCCGGCCGAGTTCCCCGTTCTGCGGACCCATAGCGTCGACGTCGCCCTGTACGACGATGACGGCAACGGCAGGCTCGTCGCCGCGACCACGCTGCCGGTAACCGTCAGCGGGACGCACACGGCGGTCGAAGTACCGGAAGGCACGCCCTGCCCTGTCATCGTGAATCCGAACTTCAACGACTGGACCTTCGCACCGATTACGCTCAGCAATGCCGACATGAACGTGCTCCGGGAACGCCTTGCCGACATCGCCGACCCGTTGTCGCGGTCCATCTTTCTCGCGGCATTGCTGGACCGCACCGCAACCGGAGAAATGCCGCTCGCCGATTACGTCGATTACGCCATGGCCATCGCGGCACGCGAACGCAATACGCGCGTGCTCGAACAGGTTACGGCCTCGGTCGTCGAGGCGATCGCGCTGATGCAGCGGCTGCGCCCGGAGACCGACGCGGCGCTGGCACGACTGCTCCCGCCGGTCGAGAGCCTGTCCCTGCAGAAAGCCGAGTTCGCCGAAACGCAGGACCTGAAGCTGATGTGGGTGGACCGCTTCCTCGGTGTCGTCTCGACGCCTGCGGGGCTCGGCACGGTCCGCGCGCTGCTCGACGGCAAAGCGGAGATCGCCGGCGTACAGATTTCGCCGGAGATGCGCTGGCAACTGTTGATCATCCTGAGCCGCCACGCCGCGCCAGGCGCGGACGAACTGCTCGACGCCCAACGCGCTCGCGATCCATCGGACTTTGGCGCCAGGCGCTGGCTATCGGCACAGGCGGCGAGGCCCGACCCGGCGGGGAAGGCCGCGTGGCTGGCGAAGCTCCAGGACCCGCGGTCCGGCCCCGGGCTGGCGCGGCAGCGTGCCGTAATGGAGGAGCTGTTTTCGCCGACACAGACGGCACTGCAATTCGAGCTGCTCGATGAGATTCTCGGGGGATTGCCGCAGCTTGCCCGGGACGGCGACCTGTACTTCCTGTCGAACTACACGCGGTCGATGTTGACACCGATGTGCCTTCCCCAAAGCGCCGCGGCGATGCTTGCGGCACTGTCCGAGTTCGGGGAGCGGCTGGATGCGACGACGCTGCGTTTTCTCAGGGAGGCCCACCAGGCCGATGCCGAGTGCATGGCGTTACGGGCGGTGCAATGAGCGGTGTCGCGGCGGTTGTTGCGGCTGAAGCCGCTCCTGCAGTTGTGTCTGGCTAATCCGCAGCGGCGAGCTGGTAAAGCATCGCGCTGCGCGTGCCCGTGCGGCAGTACATCAGCACCGGCCGCTGGAGTTCGTCAAATTGATGCCGGAAATCCTGCATGTTCTGCGGGCTGACGCCGGGCGGCACGATGGGAATGTGAATGAACTCGATGCCGTGCTCGGCCGCGGCGGCCGCGATCTCGCCGGCCGTGGGCTGACCCGCGTCTTCCCCGTCCGGGCGGTTGCAGATGATGGTCTTGAAGCCGTGCTCCGCCAGCTGGGGCACGTGTTCGGGCTCTATCTGGCCGCTGACGAAGAAGTGTTCTGAAAGTCGTCCGATTTGCACGATTGTTTCCTTGGCTTATGCCGCAAGCTGCAGCACTTCGGGTACCGAGCGCGCGAGGATGTAAATGCCCATCACGACCAGGAAGTAGCCGAAGCCGCGCTGCAGGCTTTTCCGTGGCATGCGGTTGGCGATCTTCGCGCCCGCGACACTGCCCACGATGGCGAGCTTCTCGTCCTGCCCGATGCGGCAGACGAGCACGGGTACCGTGATGATCGGGCCGCCTGAGCCGAGGAGGCCGAGGCTGACGCCGATCGCGACGGCACCGGGACAGGCGAGGACAAATGCGGGCATGGGGCTGAACTGTGTCGCTGACGAAGCACTAATTATATTAGTAATAACTAATATATTCAATCACCGACCGCGAACAACGGATACCTCTTGTTACACGCGGCCGTTGCCCGCCGACCGTGGATCGCGCAGAGTAGCGGGCATGACCGATCCCCCGCTGGCAATCGAACTCAAGGGCCTGACTCGCCATTTTCGCGAAGGCGCGCGCGAGCATGTCGTGCTCGACGGCGTAGATCTCGAGATTCGCCCCGGCGAGACCGTGGCGCTGCGGGGGCGCAGCGGCTCGGGCAAATCCACGCTCCTGAACCTGGTCGGCGGCATCGATGCGCCCGACTCGGGCTCGGTGACCGTGGCCGGCGTCGAGCTGACGAAGCTCACCGAGCACGAGCGCACCCTCTTCCGCCGCGAGCACATCGGTTTCGTTTACCAGGCCTTCAACCTGGTGCCGACCCTCAGCGTGGCCGACAACGTGCGCCTGGTGCTCGAGCTCAACAAGGTGCCTGCCGCACGAGCTTCGGAACGTATTGACGAGCTGCTCGATGCCGTGGGCCTCGCCGATCGCGCCAACAGCTACCCGGACATACTCTCGGGCGGCGAGCAGCAGCGCGTTGCGATTGCGCGGGCGCTCTGCCACGACCCGGCGGTGCTGCTCGCCGACGAGCCGACCGGCAATCTCGACGACGCGACCGCCGAGGGCGTGCTCGAACTGCTCGACACGCTCGTGCGCCGCCATGGGCACACGATGCTGATCGCAACGCACAGCCAGTATGTCGCCGCGCTCTGCGACCGGGTGCTGGAGCTGCACAACGGCAAGCTCGAGGCCTCTGCCCCGGCATGATCCCGGTCACGTACCGCGCGAGTTTCTCCTACCTGCTGCGCCACCCGTGGCAGCTCGTGCTGTCGCTGATCGGCATCGGCGTCGGCGTGGCCGTCATCGTCGCGGTCGACCTGGCCAACGCGAGTGCGCGCAAAGCCTTCCTGCTGTCGATGGACGCGATCACGGGCGAGGCCACGCACCAGGTCATCGGCGGGCCGCGCGGCGTGCCCGAGGATGTCTATGTGGGCCTGCGGGTCGAGCACGGCATACGGGGCATCGCGCCCGTCGTCGAGGGCACGGTCAGCGTCGACAAGCAATCCTTCACGCTGCTCGGCATCGACCTCTTCGCCGAGCAGGAGATTCGCAGCTTCACCGGGGCGGCCGGGGCGGACGCCGGTTCGACCAACAACGACGCCCTGTTCGTCGCCTTCCTCGTCATGCCGCACGTCGTCACGACATCACGCGGCACCGCCCGGCGGCTCGGCATCACCGCGGGCGACGCGCTCTCACTCACGGCCGACGGCCGGCGCATCGATGCCAGGCTCATCGCGACTTTTGCCG
>JBFFSI010000043.1:0-17897 GCA_041572475.1 Woeseiaceae bacterium | reverse complement strand
ACTCTGGTTACAATCGGGCTTTGATCATCGCGGCCATGGGCCGCTCCTACCCTGGTTACAATCGGGCTTTGATCATCGCGGCCATGGGCCGCTCCTACTTTGGTTACAATCGGGCTTGGTTCATCGCGGCCATGGGCCGCTCCTACTCCGGTTACAATCGGGCTTTGATCATCGCGGCCATGGGCCGCTCCTACTTTATGCTCAGCGACTCTCAGAAGAAACACCTGCGCGGCCTCGGTCATGCCCTGAAACCCGTCATCATGGTCGGAGACGCCGGACTGTCCCCGACCCTCGTCGCCGAATTCGAAGGCACGCTGGCCCATCACGAGTTGATCAAGGTCCGGGTCAAAGTGGGTGCCAGGCAGCTGCGTGACCGCCTGATCGACGAACTCTGCGCAACCGCCGGTGCCGAACTGGTGCAGCGCATCGGCAACGTGGCCCTGGTCTACAGGGCCAACCCGAAGAAAAAGAAAAACCGGATCCTGCTCCCGAACTAGAGGTACTTGACCTCGACGACCTCGAAGGTCTTCGTTCCGCCAGGCGCCTCGAAGGTAACGACGTCGCCTTCGTTGTTACCGATCAGCGCACGCGCGATTGGCGAGTTGTAGGAGATCAGCCCGGTCTTGATGTCGGCTTCGTCCTCGCCGACGATCCGGTACTCGATTTCGTCGCCCGTATCCTCGTCGACCAGCTCAACGGTGGAGCCGAAGACGATCCTGCCTTTCGCATCCACCGCGGTCACGTCGATGATCTGCTTGTGTGACAGCTTGCCTTCGATGTCCTTGATGCGCGCCTCGATGAAGCCCTGTTGCTCCTTCGCGGCGTGGTACTCGGCGTTTTCCCTGAGGTCCCCGTGCGCGCGGGCCTCGGCGATCGCCTGCACGACCGCTGGCCGGTCCGTGTACTTGAGGCGCTTCAATTCCTCTTCGAGCAGCTGGTGGCCGCGCACGGTCATCGGCACCTTGCTCACGCGGCCACCTCGTTGTGCAGATCCTGCAGGCGATTGACCTCGCTGTCATCGATGTGCTCGATCGCCTGGCACGTGGCGATCGCGGCGCCGAGGGTCGTGTAGTAGGTCACGCCCTGTCGCACCGCCTCCGCCCGAATCGAATGCGATTCGCCGATGGCCTGCTTGCCTTCGGTCGTGTTGACGATGAAATCGATTTCGCCATTCTTGATCATGTCGACGATATGCGGCCGGCCTTCCCGGACCTTGTTGGCTCGCCTGCATGATACCCCGGATGCGGCGAGCTTTTGAGCGGTGCCATGCGTGGCCACGATATCGAAGCCCTGGGCCACCAGCAGTTTCGCGAGACCCACGGCGCCATCCTTGTCGCGATCGCGCACGCTCAGGAGCGCCGCGCCCTGTCGCGGCAGCAGCACGCCGGAAGCGAGTTGTGCCTTGGCATAAGCCTCACCAAAGGAGCGCCCGACGCCCATGACTTCCCCGGTTGACTTCATCTCGGGCCCGAGGATCGGGTCCGCCCCGGGGAACTTTATGAACGGGAAAACCGACTCCTTCACGGAGTAATAGGCCGGAGTGCGCTGATTGACGTAGCCCTGTTGTGCCAGCGTCTCGCCGACCATCACTTTGGCGGCGATCTTCGCGAGCGGCAGCCCGATCGCCTTGGACACGAACGGCACGGTTCGCGAGGCCCGCGGATTGACCTCGAGCAGGTACACGACATTGTTCTGGATCGCGAACTGGGTATTCATCAGGCCGACGACATTAAGCCCTTTGGCAAGCTTGGTTACCTGGTCGATCAACTCATCCTGGATCTCTCTTGTCAGGCTGAATGGCGGCAGGCAGCATCCCGAGTCGCCGGAATGCACGCCCGCCTGCTCGATGTGCTCCATGATGCCGCCGATGAGAACCCGCTCGCCGTCGCAGATGCAGTCGACATCCACCTCCGTCGCGAGGTCGAGGAAGCGGTCGAGCAGGACCGGGCTGTTGTTCGAGACTCCGATCGCCGCATCCATGTACGCGGCCAGGTCCTCGTCGCTGTGCACGATCTCCATCGCGCGGCCACCGAGAACGTAGGAGGGCCGAACGACCAGCGGATAGCCGACATCCGAGGCGAGGCCCAGTGCCTCGTCCTTATTGCGCGCCGTGCTGTTCGGCGGCTGCTTCAGCCCCAGCGAATCGACGAGCTTCTGGAAGCGTTCCCGGTCCTCGGCGAGGTCGATTGAATCCGGCGTCGTGCCGATGATCGGCGCGCCGGCCGCCTCGAGTTCGCGGGCCAGCTTCAGCGGCGTCTGCCCGCCGTACTGCACGATGACACCCCTGGGCTTCTCCTTGTCGATGATCTCCATGACGTCCTCGAACGTCAGGGACTCGAAATACAGCCGGTCGGAAGTGTCGTAATCGGTGGAAACCGTCTCCGGGTTGCAGTTGACCATGATGGTCTCGTAACCCGAATCCCGCAGCGCAAGCGCGGCGTGCACGCAGCAGTAGTCGAACTCGATGCCCTGCCCGATCCTGTTCGGCCCGCCGCCCAGGATCATGATCTTGGGCCGGTCACTCGGCTCGGCCTCGCATTCTTCCTCGTAGGTGGAATACATGTACGCTGTCGTCGTCGCGAATTCCGCGGCGCAGGTGTCGACGCGCTTGAACACCGGCCGGATCTCGTGTTCGATGCGTCGCGCCCTGACGACGCTCTCATCAACGCCGATAACCTCAGCCAGCCTGGCATCCGAGAAACCCTTGCGTTTCAGCGATCGCAGCAGCGGCGCATCCAGGCCATCGACGCCGACTTCGCGCAGCGCCTGTTCGCTGGCGACGAGATCGGCGATCTGGGCCAGGAACCAGCTGTCGATGCCGGTGATCTTGGCCACGTCTTCGAATGTGAAACCCTGCCGCATCGCGTCGGCCACGTAGCGAATGCGGTCGGCCCCCGGGATGCGGAGCTCCTGGCGCAGCGCGTCCCGTTCGGTCTCGGTCTCCGCGTCTACGCCGGTCTCATTGAGTCCCGTGATCCCGGTCTCCATGCCGCGCAGAGCTTTCTGCAGGGATTCCTGGAAAGTCCGGCCGATGGCCATGACCTCGCCCACGGATTTCATTTGCGTAGTCAGGCGGTCGTTACAGCCCGGGAACTTCTCGAAGGTAAAGCGCGGAATCTTGGTGACGACGTAGTCGATAGCCGGCTCGAACGACGCCGGCGTGGCACCGCCGGTGATGTCGTTCTTGAGCTCATCGAGTGTGTAGCCAACGGCCAGCTTGGCGGCAACCTTGGCGATCGGAAAGCCCGTGGCCTTTGAGGCGAGCGCCGACGAGCGCGAGACTCGCGGGTTCATCTCGATGATGAGCACGCGACCGTCCTCCGGGCTCACGGCGAACTGTACGTTCGAACCGCCGGTGTCGACGCCGATCTTGCGCAGCACCTCGATCGACATGTCGCGCAGGCGCTGGTATTCCTTGTCGGTCAGGGTCTGCGCGGGTGCAACCGTGATCGAGTCCCCGGTATGCACGCCCATCGCGTCGAAGTTTTCGATGGAACAGACGATGATGCAGTTGTCGTTGCAATCCCTGACCACCTCCATCTCGAATTCTTTCCAGCCGATTACCGACTCTTCCAGCAGCACCTCCGTCGTCGGCGACATCTCCAGGCCGTGCGCGACGATTTGCTCGAATTCCTCGCGATTGTAGGCAATGCCGCCGCCCGTGCCGCCGAGCGTGAATGACGGCCGGATGATGGTCGGAAAACCGATCGCCTCCTGCTTCTCGAGCGCCTCCTCGAGCGAATGGGCGATATCGGCCAGCGGCACCTCGATGCCGATGTCCGTCATGGCCCTCCGGAAAAGATCCCTGTCTTCCGCCATGTCGATGGCTTCCCGGGTCGCCGCGATCATCTCGACGTCGTACTTCTCGAGCACGCCTTCGCGGGCCAGGTCCAGCGCACAGTTCAAGCCCGTCTGTCCGCCCATGGTCGGCAACAGCGCGTCCGGACGCTCTTTCTTGATGATGCGCCGGACTGCCCGCCAGTGCACCGGCTCGATGTAGACGGCATCGGCTGTTTCCGGGTCCGTCATGATGGTCGCAGGGTTCGAGTTGACGAGGATGACCCGGTAACCCTCCTCCTTGAGCGCCTTGCATGCCTGGGCGCCCGAATAATCGAATTCGCAGGCCTGCCCGATGACGATGGGGCCCGCGCCAATCACGAGGATGCTGTCGATGTCTTTACGCTTGGGCATGAACTAATGTGAGAATCTTATTTAAAAAAGCCATGTAAGTATATGTTAAATAACACTATGTTGATAACACGGTCTTCGCATGGGAGCGCTTCTGGCTGTCCATGTCGTGGATGAACTGCTCGAACAGCGGCAGCAGGTCGTGCGGCCCGGGGCTTGCCTCGGGGTGCCCCTGGAAGCTGAATGCCGGAGCGTTTTTCAGCCGTATACCCTGCAGGGTGCCGTCGAACAGCGACCGGTGTGTCGCCTCAACGTTGTCCGGCAGGCTCTCTTCGTCAACGGCGAAGCCGTGGTTCTGGCTGGTGATCATCACTTGCCCCGACGCCAGGTCCTGCACCGGGTGATTGGCGCCATGGTGGCCGAACTTCATCTTCACGGTCCGCGCGCCCGCGGCGAGCGCCAGCAGCTGATGGCCGAGACAGATCCCGAATACCGGGATTCCTGTATCCAGGAATTCCCTGATCGCATTGATCGCGTATTCGCAGGGCTCGGGATCCCCTGGGCCGTTGGAGAGGAAGATGCCGTCGGGATTCAGTGCGAACGCGTCTTCCGCCGTCGTCGTCGCGGGCACGACGGTCATGCGGCAGTCCAGGTCCGACAAAAGCCGCAGGATGTTGCGCTTGACGCCGAAATCGTAGGCGACGACGTGGTACGGGGCAATGCGCCGGCTCAGTATGCGAGGCCGGCGGCCGAAGGTAACGCCGTGGCACCACTGGTAGGTGCGGTCCGTCGTCACGAACTTGGCGAGGTCCATGCCGGCTATGCCCGGGAATTTGCGGGCGTGCTCGACAGCCAGTTCAGGTTTGGCGTCACCGGTCATGATGCAGCCCGACTGAGCGCCCTTCTCCCGAATGACCCGCGTCAGTTTGCGCGTGTCGATATCGGCGATGGCCACCGTCTTGCCCTGCACGAGGAAGTCGGTAAGCGACCGCTCGCAGCGCCAGCTGCTGTGCAGCATCGAGCTGTCGCGGATGATGAGGCCGGATGCATGGATCCTCGAGGATTCCATGTCCTCGCTGTTCGTTCCGGTGTTGCCGATGTGCGGGTACGTCAGGGTGACGATCTGGCGGCAATATGACGGGTCGGTCAGGATTTCCTGGTACCCGGTCATCGCTGTATTGAAGACTACTTCGCCGATTGTCTGGCCATCAGCCCCGACAGAGGTTCCTTTAAAGATTGTCCCGTCAGCAAGAGCCAGAACTGCAGGCGTAGTCAACAGCGATCCTTGAATTTTCTATCTGATTACCGATTTCAGATGCACAAAAGCGGAAGGAATGACCTCCCGCTCGTTGCACTCGCTGACCGCTTAGCGATCCGGCGTATATTACTTAACGGAGCCGGACTCCGCCAGCGTTTTCTGCCGGAGGCTCACGAATCCCGAGCCAGCACGTCCCGCATCGAATACAGGCCGGCCGGCCTCCCTGCAAGCCAGCGCGCCGCCCGCAGCGCGCCGTCAGCGAAAACGTCCCGCGTAGCCACGCTGTGCTCCAGCACCAGGCGCTCGGTCGCCGAGGCCAGGATGACCCTGTGCTCGCCCGGCACCTCGCCGCGCCGCTCGGACTCGTAATGGATGCCCGCCGGGTCCTCGCCGCGGGCCCGGGCCACGGCTGCGCCCAGCTTCAACGCTGTCCCGGACGGCGCATCGATCTTGTGCACATGGTGCGTCTCGTGGATCTCCACCGAGAAGTCGCCGCCGAGGGCTGCCGCGGCTTCGGCGGCAAGCTCTGTCAGCACCGCGATGCCAGGGCTCATGTTGCGGTCGTAGACCACGGGAACCGAGCGAGCCGCCTGCTCGATCGAGGCCAACTGCCCGGGACCCAGTCCGGTGACGCCGCAGACCAGCGGCGTGCCGAGCCGCTCGACGCATTCGATGACCATCGCTGTCGCCTCGGGGAGGCTGAAATCGATCAGCACGTCGGCGGCGCTGACGACCGGCTCCAGGTCGGCGCCGCGCTGCCAGATGCCTGCCAGCTCGAGATCGCTCGCCGACTCGACCGCTGCCGCAATCGCCTGCCCCATGCGTCCGGCGCCGGCGATGCCAATGTGTAGCCTGTCGATCGGTCCGCTCCTACTGGCTGATGCGGTCGAAGAACCGCTTCACGGTGTCGAGCCAGCCGCCCGCCCGTGGGTTGTGGGTGTCGCCGCCGGCCTGCAGCGACTCTTCGAAACGACGCAGCAGGTCTTTCTGCTCGGACGTCAGGTTGACCGGTGTCTCGACGGCGACCTTGGCGAACAGATCACCCTTGCGGCTGTCGCGCACGGTCGTCACGCCCTTGCCACGAAGCCGAAATACCTTGCCTGACTGGGTGCCTCCGGGGATCTTGAGCGATACGTTGCCTTCGAGTGTCGGTAGATCCACCTCTCCGCCGAGCGCAGCCGTTGCCATGCTCAGCGGCACCTCGCAGGCGAGGTCGGCCCCGTCCCGGGTAAAAAGCTTGTGGGGCTTGATGTGAATCTCGACGTACAGGTCGCCGGGCGGACCTCCGTTACGGCCCGCCTCGCCCTCCCCGGACAAGCGAATCCGGTCACCGTCGTCCACGCCGGGGGGCACCTTGACCGAGAGCGTCTTGGTCTTGCGCACGCGGCCGCGACCGTGACAGTCCGTGCACGGATCGCCAATCATCGTGCCGGCGCCCTTGCAGGCCGGACAGGTCTGCTGGATCGAGAAGAAACCCTGCTGCATGCGCACCTGCCCGACGCCGCCGCAGGTGGTGCACTTGACGGGCTCGGTGCCCTTCTTCGCGCCACTGCCGTCGCAGGTCTGGCAGGTTACCTGGGTCGGCACGTCGATCGTCACCGTATCGCCCGCTACCGCGTCCTCGAGATCGAGTCGCAGCTCGAAGCCGAGATCGGCGCCGCGAAATACCTGGCTGCGCCGCTGCCTGCCGCTGCCGAAGATATCTCCGAACACGTCGCCGAAGATGTCGCCGAACCCTTCCGCGCTGAAACCACCGGGACCGCCGGCCGCACCGCGCAGACCGTCGTGGCCGAAGCGGTCATAAGTGGCGCGCTTGTCCGCGTCGCTCAGAACCTCGTAAGCCTCCTTGGCCTCCTTGAAGCGCGTCCCGGCATCAGCATCGTCCCTGTTTCGATCCGGGTGGTACTTCATGGCCAACCGCCGATACGACTTCTTGATCTCGTCGGCCGAAGCCGTCCTCGAGACCCCGAGCACGTCGTAATAGTCACGCTTGGCCATCGTGTACCTTCCCTCAGGTCATCGCGATAGGCGCGGGAGCGAAGCAACCCGGCGACAATGCCGAGACTGCTTCGCTACGCTCGCAATGACGACGTACTCAGTCCGACTTCGACTTGTCGTCGTCGACTTCCTCGAATTCGGCATCGACGACATCGTCGCCGGCCGCGGATCCCGAATCACCCGCGCCGTCTTCGGCTGCGGCCTGCTCGGCATACAGCTTCTGGGCAAGCTTGCCAGAGGCCTCCGCCAGCGCTGCAGTCTTGGTCTGGATCGCATCGATATCGTCCTTGTCGACGACCGCCTTGAGGTCCTTGACAGCATTCTCGATTTCGAGGCGCTCCTCACTGCTCGCCTTGTCGCCCAGCTCTTTCAGGGTCTTTTCGGACGCGTGCATGAGGCTGTCGGCCTGGTTGCGCGCGTCGACAAGCTCGCGGAATTTCCGGTCTTCCTCGGCGTGGCTCTCCGCGTCGGCAACCATCTTCTCGATGTCCTCATCGGAAAGACCGCTCGATGCCTTGATTACGATGTTCTGGCTCTTGCCGGTCGCCTTGTCTTTCGCCGACACGTTCAGGATGCCGTTCGCATCGATGTCGAAGGTCACTTCGATCTGCGGCATGCCGCGCGGCGCCGGCGGGATATTCGCCAGGTCGAAACGCCCGAGCGACTTGTTGTCCACCGCCCGCTCGCGCTCGCCCTGCAGGACGTGGATCGTCACGGCCGTCTGGTTATCGTCCGCGGTCGAGAAGATCTGGTCCGCGTTTGCCGGGATCGTCGTATTCTTGTCGATGAGCTTGGTCATCACGCCGCCGAGCGTTTCGATGCCGAGCGACAGCGGCGTCACATCGAGGAGCAGCACGTCCTTGACGTCGCCCGCGAGCACGCCGCCCTGGATGGCGGCACCCACGGCGACCGCTTCATCCGGGTTGACGTCCTTGCGCGGCTCCTTGCCGAAGAAGTTCTTCACCTCTTCCTGCACCTTGGGCATGCGCGTCTGTCCGCCGACAAGGATCACCTCATCGACTTCGTTGACCTTCAGGCCGGCATCGTTAAGGGCGATCCTGCAGGGCCCCATCGTTTTCGCAACCAGCTCCTCCACCAGCGATTCGAGCTTGGCGCGGGTCAGCTTGATGTTGAGGTGCTTCGGCCCTGACTGGTCGGCCGTGATGTACGGCAGGTTGACCTCGGTCTGCTGCTGGGACGACAGCTCTATCTTGGCCTTCTCGGCCGCTTCCTTGAGGCGCTGCATCGCCAGCGGGTCGGGCGTGATGTCCACGCCGGTCTCACGCTCGAATTCCTTGGCGAGGTACTCAATGACGCGCATGTCGAAGTCCTCGCCACCGAGGAACGTGTCGCCGTTCGTCGCCAGCACCTCGAACTGGTGCTCGCCGTCCACTTCGGCGATCTCGATGATCGAAATGTCGAAGGTGCCGCCACCCAGGTCGAACACGGCAATCTTCTGATCACCGCGCTTCTTGTCCATGCCGTAGGCCAGAGCAGCCGCGGTCGGCTCATTGATGATGCGCTTGACCTCGAGGCCGGCGATCTTGCCCGCGTCCTTGGTCGCCTGACGCTGCGAGTCGTTGAAATAGGCCGGCACCGTGACGACGGCTTCCTTGACCTCCTCGCCAAGGTAGTCTTCCGCCGTTTTCTTCATCTTCATGAGAACGCGTGCCGAAATCTCCGGCGGTGCCAGCTTCTTGCCGTGCGCCTCGACCCAGGCATCACCGTTGTCGGCCTTGACGATCTTGTACGGCACCATCTTGATATCGCGCTGCACGACATCGTCTTCGAACCGGCGGCCGATCAGGCGCTTGATCGCAAACAAGGTGTTATCCGGATTGGTCACGGCCTGGCGTTTTGCCGACTGCCCGACAAGCACCTGGTCGTCCTTCGTAAACGCGACGATGGACGGCGTGGTGCGATCACCTTCCGAGTTCTCGATGACCTTGGGCTTGTCGCCCTCCATCACCGCTACGCAGGAGTTAGTGGTACCCAGGTCGATACCGATGACTTTTCCCATGTTCGTACTCCGAATTCTTCAATAAATTCCTAAACTTGTGGAGAAGTGGGGCCGTCCGGGCCCGTTTCAAGCTGCGACCGACCGCGGCCCGTCAATTCTCCGGGTGTTCCTGTGCCGGCTCCGCGGCCACGATGACCCGCGCCGGACGCAACAAGCGGCCGTTCAGCGAGTAACCCTTCTGGATGACCGTCAGCACAGAGCCCGGCTCCGCTTCGGCCGACGGTTGCATGGTCATTGCCTCGTGCAGCTCGGGATCGAACGGCTCCCCGAGCGGGTCCACCTCTTCGACGCCGAAGCGTTCCAGCGTGGTCGCCAGCAGTTTGAGCGTCGCCTCGCTGCCCTCGCGGAGACTGTCGACGTCAGCCGTGGCCGCCGCCTCGAGACCCATCTCGAGACTGTCCTTGACGGCGAGCAGTTCCTTGCCGAAGTTCTCGAGCGCGAACCGGTGCGCATTCTCGACGTCGCGAGCCGCGCGCTTGCGGACGTTTTCGACCTCCGCCGCCGCCCTCAGGTAGCGGTCCCAGTTTTCGTCCGCCTTTTGCTGTGCTGCCTCGAGCGCCTCGGCCGCGCCTGGCGCGTCTTGGGACGGCTGCACCTCCCCGGCGTCCGGCACCTCGGCCTCGGTCTCTGGCTTGTCAGATTCAGGACGGTCAGGCTGTGCATTCATTGGCATTTGCTCCCCATGGCTACGGCCGATGCGAATGACGTGTGCAGTTTGGGGACGCGCCGGTAAATATCAAGACCCGGCGCAACAAAAATCGGGCTTACTGGCTCAGGGCGGACCGGATCAGGCGCGCGGTGATGTCCACGATCGGCACGACCCGGTCGTAGGCCATGCGCGTCGGGCCGATGACACCGAGGACCCCGACCGTATCGTCGTCGAGCTTGTAAGGGGCGGTCACGACGCTGCAGTCATCGAGGATACCGTAGCCGGATTCCTCACCAATGAACACCTGCACGCCGTCGGCATTGATGCTGCGGTCCAGCAGGTCGAGCATCAGCCGCTTGCGGGAGAAAGCCTCGAAAAGACGCCGCAGAGTATCGACGTCGGACAGCTCGGCAAAATCCATCAGGTGCGTCTCGCCCGCCAGCACGTACTTGCCCTCCTCGTTTCCCTCTCCCCCCATGGCCGAGTGCGCAACGGCGATGATGTCGTGCATGGCCTGGTTCATCGAGCTGCGAGTCGATTCGAGGTCTTCGAGGATGCGTTCCCTGATTTGCCGCATCTCGACACCGGCATAATTTTCATTGATGTAATTCGCGGCCTGCTGCAGCGCCGACCCCGAGTACTCGCGTTCGGTGTGCAGGATGCGGTTCTGGACGTCCCGGTCGTTCACGACGAGGATAGCCAGGATGCGGTTCTCTGACAGCGGCAGGAACTCGATCTGCCGTAGCGTCGCCTGCTGACCTCGAGGCACCGTTACGATACCGGCGAGGTGCGTGATGTCGGACAACAGGCTCGACACAGAGGCAATCAGCTTGTCTGCATCGTCCGCCTTCCCCTTGATCTGTTCCCGCAACTTGTCGACGTCCAGGCTCTTGGGCGGCCGGTAGCGCACGAGCGTATCGACGAAGAAGCGGTATCCCTTGACCGTGGGGACGCGGCCCGCGGAGGTGTGCGGCGCCGACACCAGGCCGAGGTCCTCGAGGTCGGACATGACGTTGCGTATCGTGGCAGGACTGAGGTCCAGGCCGGAGTCTTTGGCCAGCGTCCTGGAGCCGACGGGCTGCCCGTCACGGATATAACGCTGGATCAGGACGCGCAACAGGTGCTGCGCGCGATCGCTCTTTGGAGTAGTTATTGCTTCTGCCGGCATCCGCAAGAAATACGAAAAATTCGCAAGCCACTCGCTGTGTTAGGGTATCTTTGAGCAAGCTAGCAACGGCGTGCTGGCGGGTCAAGAGTGTAGTCAGATCATCGATGAGCAGTAAATTCAAAAAAGTCGCGATACTGGGCCGCCACACCGATCCGCGCGTCGCAGAACCCATGACGCTGCTCGCCGGGCATTTAACCAAACTCGGCGTCGAAGTGCTTGCCGGCAATGACCTGGAACTCGACATGCCGGTGACTCGAATGGCGGAGTCCGAGCTGGCCGGCACCGCCGACCTGATCATCGCCATCGGTGGTGACGGCACGATGCTGTATGCCGGCAGCCTGGCAAGAGACACCGGCGTGCCGCTTCTCGGCGTCAATCGCGGAAGGCTCGGTTTTCTTGCTGACGTCACGCCCGACGAAATGATCAACAGCGTCGACCACGTGCTCGCCGGAAAATATTCGATAGAGTCTAGGCTGCTTCTCGAAGCCCGCCTGCAAACCTCTACCGGGGCCACGATCACAGCGACGGGCTTCAACGACGTGGTCCTGCAGCGACACGGCACCGGCCGCATGGTGGACTTCGAGGCCACCATCGCGGGCCAGTTTGTCAACGTCCACTCGGGAGACGGGCTGATCATCGCGACGCCGACCGGGTCTACGGCCTATGCGCTCAGCTGCGGCGGACCGATCATCGAACCGAAGCTGGACGCACTGGTCGTCGTCCCTATTTGCCCGCATACGCTGACCGACCGGCCGATCGTCATCGCGGCCAACCAGTCCATTGGGATCCGGCTCCTCGAACGGGCCGAGACCCAGGCTGAAGTCGCGGTAGACGGGCACGCGATCGGCGCCATTCGGCCTGACGATACGCTGACGATCAGCCCGTCTGAAAACCGGGTAAGGCTCATCCATCCACCCGGCTACGACTTCTACGAGATCCTGCGCTCCAAGCTGTTGTGGGGCCGTGACAGCCGGGTCCGCGAAGCCAGGCGGGACAAGTCGTGCTGACGAGCCTGCAGATCCGGGATTTCGCCATCGTCGACCGGATCGAGGTCGAGTTCGGTCCCGGCATGACGGTACTCACCGGTGAGACGGGCGCAGGCAAGTCCATCCTCGTCGATGCCGTGGGCCTCGTGCTGGGCGACAGGGGTAGCAGCCAGCTCGTGCGCCACGGCGCGAAGCGGGCCGAATTCAGTGCCGAGTTCGACGTCGCAGCCTTGCCGGCCGTGCGTGCCTGGCTCGAAGAACAGGCGCTCGACCAGGACGACACCTGCCTGCTGCGGCGCGTGATCGGCGCAGACGGCCGCTCGCGGGCATTCATCAACGGCAATGCGGCGACCGTGCAGCAGTTGAAAGACCTCGGCGAGATGCTGCTCGATATCCATGGGCAACATTTCCACCAGTCCCTGGTCCGGCGCCCCGTGCAGCGAGATCTGCTCGATCACTTCGGCGGGCTGCTCGATGCGCGCGCGGAGACCGCCGCGGCGTATGTCGAGTGGCAGTCACTGAAGGAGCGGCTGGACCGGCTGATGTCAGCCGACGCGGACCGTGCATCGCGCCTCGACCTCTTGAGCTTTCAATTGAACGAACTGGAAGCCCTCGACGCCGGCGACGGCGAGTACGAGGAACTGCAGGCCGAGCGCCAGAAACTGAAACACAGCGGCGCGCTGGCAGACGGTGTCGCGACGGCGCTGCGCTGCCTGGCCGACGACGAGGTGGGCAACGCCGTTGCGTTGATGGCCGAAGCCAGTCGCTCTCTGGACGCATTGATTGAATTCGATGCCGAGTTGCGGGGCATCGCGGAACTCGTCGAAAGCGCAGCAATCCAGGTCGGAGAAGCCAGCGACACGCTGCAGCGTTACGGGGAAGGTATCGACATGGACCCGGCGCGGCGCGACTGGCTGGAGGAACGCCTGGACGCCTTCAGCAGCATCGCGCGCAAGCACCGGGTAACGCCGGCTGATTTACCGGGGCTGCGCGCCAGGCTCGCCGCCGAACATGAGGAACTCGACAATGCCGAGGAACGCGGCAAGGCCCTCGAGGCGGAAGTGGCCGCGAGCGAGGGCCGCTACCGCAAGCTCGCCCGGTCGCTCTCCGGCAAGCGCAAGTCAGCGGCCACGACCTTCTCGGCGGCAGTGACCGAGGCAATGCAGGGCCTGGGAATGCCCGGCGGCAAGTTCGACGTCACCTTGTCTGCGCGGCCTTTCGAGGATGCACGCAGCTGGGGGCTCGACGACATCGAGTTCCGCATCAGCGCCAATCCCGGACAGCCGCCGATGCCCCTGTCGCGAGTTGCGTCCGGTGGCGAACTGTCTCGTATGAGCCTCGCGATCCAGGTGATTGCGAGCGACGGCAGCGCTATCCCGACCATGGTCTTCGACGAAGTCGATAGCGGCGTCGGCGGCAGCGTGGCAGAAATGGTCGGGCGACGGTTGCAGCAGCTCGGCGCAAACCGCCAGGTCCTCTGCGTCACTCACCTGCCGCAGGTGGCCAGCCTCGCCGGCCGCCACCTGCGCATCAGCAAGGTCACCGACGGCAAGGCAACGCGCACAGGCGTCAGCGAACTGACCCGGGACGAACGGATAGAAGAGATTGCGCGGATGCTCGGCGGCGTCGAGATCACGCAGAAGACCATCGCGCACGCCGCAGAAATGCTTGCCGAAGCGGACCGGAAGCGCGCCTGAATCAGGATTCGCCGTCGGCGTCGGCCTTGATCGGGCGCACGTACAGCACGAGGTTGTGGTCGATCAGTTCGTAGCCGTGTTCTGCTACGATCTTGTGTTGCAGGCGCTCGATTTCCTCGTTCGAGAACTCGATGACCTCGCCCGACTCGACACAGACCATGTGGTCGTGGTGCTCGCCGTCGTCGAGCTCGAACACCGAATGGCCGCCCTCGAAGTTGTGCCTCGTGACCAGCCCGGCAGACTCGAACTGCGTCAGCACCCGGTAGACAGTAGCAAGACCGATGTCTTCGCCGGAATCGAGCAATTCCTTGTACACATCCTCGGCGCTGAGGTGTCTCTGCCCCGCCGCCGACAGGATCTCGAGAATCCTGAGTCGCGGCACCGTAACTTTCAGGCCTGCATTGCGTAATTCGTCGCGTTGCTGCATTTCTCTGGTCTCGTCAGGAAACTTTCAAACGGCTGTCGTGTCCGCCGCCAAGAAGGTATGATGCGCGCCTATTATGACGCAAGCCGCGCCCTAAGACGAACTCCCGATGCGTAAACTCACTCTGTCGATCCTCATTGCCTGCGCCCTCGCGCTGGCGAGCGGCTGCGTCTACCGCGCCAGCATTTCACAGGGCAATCTTATTGAGCAGAAGGATCTCGACCAGGTTGAAGTGGGCATGACCCGGAACCAGGTGCGCTTTCTCCTCGGCACGCCGATGATCGACGACCCTTTTCACGCATCGCGCTGGGACTACATCTACTACCTCAAGATGGGCCGCAAGGATGCGACGTTCAAGCGCTGGGTTTCCATCGAGTTCGAGGACAACGTCGTCGTCGAAATTCGCAAGGACCTGGAGCTCGCCCCCGAGCTCTAGGCTGCCGGATCAGGCATCGCGGGCCGTGCGCATCGTCTTGCCCGCCTGCGCAAGCTGGCGGCGAGCCTCTCGCGGGTCCATCTCCAGCGGCCGATAAACCTCGACCCTGTCGCCGTCTGCGAGAACGTGATCGGGTGTCGTAACGTGACCCCAGATTCCCACCGGCAACGCGTCGATCGCCTCGTCCGGAAATTGCTGACCGAGCCCCGATCGCTCGATCGCCTCCGCTACCGTGGCCGCCTCGCCCAGCTCGAGCGCCACCAGCACCTGCCGCTCGGGCAGGGCGAAGACGACCTCAACGCTGATCGTGCCCGATTTCCCTGGCATGGGGCTCCCCGTAAACGACCATGGCCCGCTGCGTAAATGCGTCAACGAGCCTGTTACAGATATCCTCGAAATAGCGCCCGATGACGAGATCGAGCGCGCGGCTGTCGAACTCGAAGTCCATGTTCAGCGACACCTTGCTGCCCTGGTCGCCGAGCTGTCTGAAGCCCCACCCGCCCGCGAGATGCCGGAAGGGCCCGCCCATCAGGGCCAGATCCATGCGCTCGTGAGGCGTCATGGTGTTCCTGGTCCTGAAACGACGGCTGATCCTGCCAACATGCAGCTCCAGGGTCGCCTCGACGATATGCCCCTCCCGCAGGTGCACTTCCACCTCCCGGCACCAGGGCAGGAAGGACGGGTAAGCCTCGACGTCGGCGACGAGCAGGAACATGTCCCTCGCGGAGTATGGCACCAGGGCGCTGCGGTCGACGCGACGCATGTAACTCGCCTCCGGGGCAACAGCCTGTCAGGACAGATCGGGCAGCAGCCCAACCGCTTTCAGGAATACGAACAGGATGCCGATCGGCGCGACGACGCGTGCCAGGAAACGCCAGAGCTTGTAGACGATGCCCGTGCCGCCGAGTTCGTCCGCGGTGGAGTTCCGACACATCACCCAGCCCGCAAAGACCACGATGAACAGGCCGCCGAGGGGTAGCATGACGTTGCTCGTCAGGTGATCGACGTTGTCGAAGATCGTGCCCTTGTAGAACCGGAAATCCGCCAGCACGTTGAACGACAGCACCGAGCCGAAACCGACGATCCAGATCAGCAGCCCCACCATCACGGCCGCCTGGGCCCGCGTCCGGTTGAAGCGCTCGACGAGCCACGCCACGGCCGGCTCCATCAGACCGATCGCCGAGGTCCATGCCGCAAAAGACAGGAGTACGAAGAAGATCGTCGAGAAGAACACGCCGCCGGCCATCTGCCCGAACGCGAGCGGCAAGGTGTCGAACACGAGCCCGGGGCCGTCTGCCGGGTCCAGGCCGTTAGCGAAGACCAGCGGGAATATCACCAACCCGGCCAGCATGGCGATGCACGTGTCCGCGATCACCACCGCAGCGGATGCGCCGGTAATCGACGTTTCCTCCGGCAGGTAGGCGCCGTAGGCCATGATCGCACCCATGCCGATGGACAGGGTGAAAAAAGCCTGGCCCATGGCGGCAAGCACGCTCTCCCAGCTCAGCTTGCCGAAGTCCGGCGTGAACATGAACGCCAGCCCCTGCCCGAAATAGCCCGAGGAGATCGAGTAGCCGAGGAGGACGATCATGAGCAACAGCAGCGCCGGCACCATGAAGCGCACGGCCTGCTCCAGCCCGCGTTCCACGCCCCTCGCGACGACGAACACGGTCAGCGCCATGAACACGGTATGGCTGAGCGCCACAAGCTGCCAGCTGCCGACGTAATTGCCGAACTGGTTGCCAACCTCTGCCGCGCTGGCTCCGGCGAAGACGCCGCTTGCACTCTTGACCACATACGCCAGCGTCCAGCCGGCCACCACGCTGTAGTACGACAGGATGAAGATACCCGCCAGCACCCCCATCGCGCCGATGAGTTGCCAGTTCCTGCTGCTGCCCTCTTCCTCGCCCAGCAGCTTCATCGTTGCCACCGGGTTGCGTCGGCCTCGCCGGCCGATCAGGATCTCGGACATCATGACCGGCATGCCGACGAGCACCACGCAGAGCAAATACACGAGGACGAACGCGCCGCCGCCGTTCTCGCCCGCGATGTAGGGGAATTTCCAGATATTGCCGAGCCCGACGGCCGAGCCGGTCACGGCCAGGATGAACGCCATGCGCGAGGACCAGTGGCCGTGCAGCGAGGCTCGCTTCTTGGAATCGGCAGCCTGATTACTGAGCATGGTCTGTCCCGAGGGCCGGAGAAGCCGGGATTCTCATACAAATGCCGGGACCTGACAACAGTGGGCCCGTATAATCGCCACCCCCTTGATCGATGAAACCGAGCCTCGATGAGCCGCAAGAAGCCTGCCAAGACCCCGGAAAATGTCATCGCGGTCAATCGCCGGGCCCGGCATGACTATCACATCGATGACAGTTTCGAGGCCGGCCTGGTGCTCGAGGGCTGGGAGGTCAAGGCTCTGCGGGCAGGTAATGCCCAGATTGGCGAGAGCTACGTCAACGTCCGCAATGGCGAGGCCTGGCTGATCGGCGCCCACTTCTCGCCGCTCAAGACCGCCTCGACCCACGTCAAGGCCGACCCGACCCGCACGCGCAAGCTGCTCCTGCACAGGAGTCAGCTGGACAGGCTGATTGGCGCCGTCGAGCGCAAGGGCAACACCCTCGTGCCGCTGGACCTGCACTGGTCCAAGGGCCGCGCAAAACTGCTGGTCGGCCTCGCCAGGGGCAAAAAGCAGCACGACAAGCGGCGCGACGCCAAGGATCGCGACTGGCAACGGCAGAAAGAGAGAATTCTTAAAAGGTAATTATAAAACAATATGTTATACGCTTTTTCTAGAATTGTGATTAATTATTTCCCGGCCGGACGTCAGCGACCTGGCGCGATTCGTGACGCGCACGCATTGTTTTCCCGGGAATTGCCCCTAGACTAGGTATCCACGGGGGGTGACAGGCTTCGACGTGGGTCGCGAAACCCCAAGTGCATGCCGAGGGACAGATGACCTCGTAAATCCAGCTGTAAAACTTATAGTTGCCAACGACGACAACTACGCACTAGCTGCCTAAAAACCAGCCTAGCGCCCTCTGCCCGGATCGTGCCTGTGCGTCCGGATTCCAGGGGTCGACTTCACAGGACCGCGGTGACGGCATGTCCAGGGCCCGACCCGTTAAATCTT
>JBFFSI010000042.1:0-17955 GCA_041572475.1 Woeseiaceae bacterium | reverse complement strand
GCGACGCCGAACTCGATGCGCTCATCGAGGAGGCCGTCGGTACGACCGGAGCCGAGAGCATTCGCGATATGGGCAAGGTCATGGCCATTATCAAGTCCAAGGCTGCCGGCCGCGCCGACATGGGCGCCGTCGGGGCAAAAGTCAAAGCACGACTCGGCTAGGCGGGCTATGCTTGGGACAGGGGTGTTTGGCCCCTGCCCGACCACAATAATAACGATCGAAACCCGGTTCCGCGGAGGCGCCGTTTAGACAACATGGCCGGACGCATACCCCAGGACTTCATCGACGACCTCGTCGCGCGAGCCGATATCATCGAGGTCATCGGGCGCCGGGTGCAGCTCAAGAAAGCCGGGCGCGAATTCAAGGCCTGCTGCCCGTTCCACGATGAGAAGACGCCGTCGTTCACGGTGAGCCCGGCGAAGGGTTTCTACCACTGTTTCGGCTGCGGCGCGCACGGCACGGCCGTGGGCTTCCTGATGGAATACGACCACATGAGTTTCGTGGAGGCCATCGAGAGCCTAGCGAGTTCGATGGGGCTCGATGTCCCACGCGACGAGAGCGAACGCCCTGCCCGCCGTTACGACGAGCTGTTTTCGCTCATGAAGACCGTCGAAACCCACTGGCAGGGTTGCCTGCGCGATCACCCGGCCGCTATCGACTACCTCAAGCAGCGTGGCATCGACGGCGCGACGGCGAAGCGCTTCGGCATCGGCTACGCCCCCGAGGGCTGGAGCCACCTGCTCGACAAGTACGGCAAGAACGCCGAGGCCACGGAGCGCCTGCTGGCGACCGGCCTCATTATCCGCAAGGACAACGGCAAGCACTATGACCGGTTCAGAGACCGGATCATGTTTCCGATCCGTGACGCGCGGGGCCGCACGATCGGATTCGGCGGCCGGTCCCTCGGTGACGGCGAGCCGAAGTACCTGAATTCACCGGAGACCGTGCTGTTCCACAAGGGCCGCGAGCTCTACGGGCTGTACGAGGCGCGCCAGGCGCTGCGGCAGATCGAGCACCTCGTCGTGGTCGAGGGCTACATGGATGTTGTCGCGCTGGCTCGCAACGGCATCGATTTCTCGATTGCGACGCTGGGAACGGCGACCACGACCGAACACCTCAACGTGCTGTTCCGGCTCACCGACAGCATCGTCTTCTGTTTCGACGGCGACCGCGCCGGCAAGGACGCGGCCTGGCGGGCGCTGGAAAATGCCCTGCCGCAGATTCGCGAGGGACGGCAAATCCGGTTCGTCTTCCTGCCTGAAAGCCACGACCCGGATTCTTACGTCAACGAGCTGGGATCCGATGCGTTCCTCGCGGCGCTCGAACAAGGCATGGCGCTGTCAGACTTCCTGATCGGGGAACTCGCCGGGCAGGTCGACATGGATACCGTCGACGGCAAGGCGCGCCTGGCCGAACTGGCGAGGCCGCTCGTCAACCAGATTCCGCCGGGCGTCTACAGGGAGCTCCTGATCGGGTCGCTGGCCGAACGGGTGGGCCTGAGCGCAGAGCGGCTCGGCAAGATGCTTGGCCAGGCCGGGGCCGCCGACGCGGGCGGCTCTGCCCCGGAACCGGCGCGCCGCCGGCGACTGCCGGGAAAGGCGGCGGGACGACCCTCCGTCGTCCGCAGGGCGATGACCCTGCTTCTCAACCACCCGGGAGCTGCGGACAAGCTCGATATCGAGAAGCTTGCGGGGATCGACAGGCCCGGCGTGGAGCTGCTGCACGACCTGATTGAAATGGTCCAGGCGGAGCCCAATATAACGACGGCAGGGCTGCTCGAGCGCTGGCGGCATCACGAGCAGGGCCAGCACCTCGGCAAGCTCGCAACCGGCGAGCTCCCGGCCGAGGAAGATTTCGATGCCGCGGCCGAACTGGCGTCCTGCCTCGACCAGATCGTAGCGGCGGGTCGGCGGGACAGGATGAATTTTCTCATAGAGAAACAAAGGCGTAACTCTCTGTCGAACGATGAGCTGGCGGAGCTGAGATGGTTATCGCAGGGTCCAAATGGCCCTGGAGGCGCGGCGCGCGAGCCCCGTGTATAAAGGGATATTCTGGCTTTAAACCTTGTCAGAATAGTATAATTGAGTGTTTGTATTGATTAAGTGGAGGTCCTCTGGCCTTGAGCGAGAAACGTGCAAAAGTCGGTGTCAGCAAGCAGGCGCAGCAGCTCAAGGAGTTGATCGCGCGCGGCAAGGAGCAGGGATTCCTGACCTATGCCGAGGTCAATGACCACCTGCCCAATGACATAGTCGATCCCGAGCAGATCGAAGATATCGTCAACATGATTAACGATATGGGTATCACGGTGTATGAGAAGGCGCCGGATGCCGAGGAGATCCTGTTGTCGGACGCGGCCGTGTCGAACGACGATGACGCTGCCGCCGATGAAGCCGAGGCGGCGCTCGCCAGCGTTGACGCGGAATTCGGGCGAACCACGGACCCCGTGCGCATGTACATGCGCGAAATGGGCACTGTCGAGCTGCTGACCCGGCAGGGCGAAATCGAGATCGCCAAGCGTATCGAGGACGGCCTCAACCAGGTCAAGTACCACATGGCACACTTCCCGCCGACCATCGAGATGGTGCTGGAAGTCGCAGCCGCGGTCGAAGCCGAAGAGACCCGCATGCAGGAGTTCGTGGTCGGCTTGAACGACCCGAACGAGCCCGACGAAATTCGACCCGCAATACCCACGTCGGACGATGACGATGACGATGACGAGGTCGTCGACACGGGGCCGGATCCGGAGGAAGTCAGGAAGCGCGTGAAGACGATCCGCCGCCTCTACACGCGCGCCCTGGCCAGCATCGACAAGCTCGGCTTCAAGGACAAGAAGACGATCAAGGTGCAGGAAACCCTGGCCGACGAGCTGATGGAACTCAAGCTCGCGCCCAAGCTCTTCGACGCGCTGGTGCGCAACCTGCGGGACACGATTGCTATCGTTCGCAGCCAGGAACGGCTGATCATGCAGATCTGCGTGCGTGACGCCGGCATGCCGCGCAAGGATTTCCTCTCTAGCTTCCCGAAGAGCGAGACGGACCTCGGCTGGGTGGACAAGCACATCCGCGCGAAGCGCAAGCACTCGTCGATACTGGCCAGGCTCAAGGACGACATCGTCAGGGCGCAGCGCAAGCTCATTGCCGTCGAGGAAGAGACACACCTGTCGATCCCGGAGATCAAGGAGATCAATCGCCAGATGTCGATCGGCGAGGCCAAGGCACGCCGCGCCAAGAAAGAGATGGTCGAGGCCAACCTGCGACTCGTCATCTCGATCGCCAAGAAGTACACGAACCGTGGCCTGCAGTTCCTGGACCTGATCCAGGAAGGCAACATCGGCCTGATGAAGGCGGTCGACAAGTTCGAATACCGCCGCGGCTACAAGTTCTCGACGTACGCGACCTGGTGGATTCGCCAGGCGATCACGCGCTCGATCGCGGACCAGGCCAGGACGATTCGCATCCCGGTGCACATGATCGAGACGATCAACAAGCTCAACCGCATCTCGCGGCAGATGCTGCAGGAGATGGGCCGCGAGCCGTTGCCGGACGAGCTGGCCGAGCGCATGGACATGCCGGAGGACAAGGTCCGCAAGGTGCTCAAGATCGCCAAGGAGCCGATCTCGATGGAAACGCCCATCGGCGACGACGAGGATTCGCACCTCGGCGACTTCATCGAGGACCAGACGGTGCACTCCCCGGTCGACTCCGCGACCTCGCAGGGCCTCAAGGAAACGACCCACAACGTGCTCGCCGGCCTGACCCCGCGCGAAGCGAAGGTGCTGCGCATGCGCTTCGGCATCGACATGAACACGGACCACACGCTGGAAGAGGTCGGCAAGCAGTTCGACGTAACCCGGGAGCGCATTCGCCAGATCGAGGCGAAGGCGCTCAGGAAGCTGCGCCACCCGACCCGGTCGGACCAGCTCAGGAGCTTCCTGATCGAGGACTGACCCGGCACATTTGCAGGAGCGGCTTCGGCCGCGACAGGAAAGCCGGGCTCAGCCCGGCTTTTTTTTGCTAGAATCTCGCTCCCCACGAGCAGGGCCTGTAGCTCAGTTGGTTAGAGCAGGGGACTCATAATCCCTTGGTCCCAGGTTCGAGTCCTGGCGGGCCCACCAAATTCAAGCATGGTCGATACGGCTTTGCCCGGCATACCCGGGCGCACTGCCGGTGATCAGAGCAGCAATATCGCGAAGTAGTGGCTGATGCTCCCGGCCAGCACAAACAGGTGCCAGACGCCGTGGCACCAGGGGTACCAGCTGTCGAGTACGTAGAACACGATGCCGGTCGTGTAGAAGGCGCCGCCGACGATCAGCCAGACGATCGACGCCATCGGCAGGACGATCATCAGCGAGTCCAGCGCGAATACGCAGAACCAGCCCATGGCCAGGTAGAGGATGAGCGACCCGATCCTCGGCCCGGTGCGCCTGACGGCGTCGAGCACCACGCCGAAAATCGCCATTGCCCAGACGCCGCCGAGGAGCCACCACCCCCCTGCGCTCTTCAGCGCGACGACCGCGATCGGCGTGTAGGTACCGGCGATGAGCAGGTAGATCGCCTGGTGGTCGATCACCCGGAAAAATTTCTTCGCACGGCCGGGAAAGCTGTGATAGAGCGTCGACGCGAAATACAGCAAGAACAGGGTGCCCGCGTAGACGGAATAGCTCACGATCTTGTCGACGGCGCCCTCCATGGCCGCCATCGTGACGAGCACGCCGCCACCGACGAGCGCGAGCGACGCACCGACAAGATGCGTAATGCTGTTGAATCGTTCGCCCGGGTACATGGCGGCAGAATACCTTAAATCACCGCCTCTTTTTTGCGCTGCCGCTCGTCGCGGCGGCGCTCTCCCTCGGCAAGAATCTTCTTGCGCAGGCGAATGCTCGCGGGCGTGATCTCGACGAGTTCGTCGTCGTCGATGAACTCCAGCGCCTGTTCGAGCGAGTAGTTCAACGGCGGCGTCAGCTGAATATTCTCGTCCGAGCCCGCCGCCCGGATGTTGGTCAGCTGCTTGGCCTTGGTCGGGTTGACCGGCAGGTCGTTCGCGCGGCTGTGGATGCCGACGATCATGCCCTCGTAGACCCCGGTCCCGTGACCGATGAACAGCGAACCGCGATCCTGCAGGTTGAAGAGGGCATAGGCCAGCGCCTTGCCGCTGACGTTGGAGACCAGCACGCCGTTGTTGCGCTGCCCGATCTCGCCCCTGACCCGCGGCGCGTATTCGTCGAACACGGAATAGAGGAGCCCGGTGCCCGCTGTGACCGTCAGGTACTGGGTGCGGAAGCCGATCAGGCCCCGCGACGGTATGCGGTAATCGAGCCGGATGCGGCCGCGCCCATCCGGCATCATGTCGAGCAGCTCGCCCTTGCGCTCGGCCAGCCGGGTCATCACGGCGCCCTGGTGCTCCTCGTCGAAGTCGAGCGTCACGAACTCCCAGGGTTCGCAGAGCACGCCGTCGATCTCGCGATCGATGACCATCGGCCTTGAGACGGCCAGCTCATAGCCTTCGCGGCGCATCGTTTCGATCAGCACCGACAGGTGCAGCTCTCCACGGCCGGAAACCCGAAACTTGTCGGGATCGTCCGTTTCTTTCACTCGCAGGGCGACGTTGTGCTTGAGTTCCTGGTCGAGGCGTTCCTTGATCTGGCGGCTGGTCAGGTACTTGCCCTCGCGACCGGCAAACGGCGACTTGTTGACCTGGAAGGTCATGCTGATCGTCGGTTCGTCGACCCTGAGCGCCGGCATTGCCTCGGGCGCGTCGCGCTCGCAGATCGTGTCGGATATCCGCAGGTCCTCGATGCCGCTGAACACGACGATATCCCCTGCCCCGGCCTCGTCGACGGGGATGCGTTCGAGGCCGCTGAAGCCGAACAGCTTGGCCAGCTGCGCGCCGCGGACGGTGCCGTCGGGACGCGCAATGCTGACGCGCGCCTTGGCCCTGGCCACACCGCGACTCACCCGGCCGATCCCGAGCACGCCGAGGTAGGCACTGTAGTCGAGGCTGGACACTTGCAGCTGCAGGCGCCCGCCGGTCTCGACGGCCGGCGGCGGCACGTGTTCGATGATCGCCTCGAGCAGCGGCAACGTGTCCCCCGAGCGCACGTCGGCCTCGAGCCCGGCATAGCCCTGGAGGGCCGACGCATAGATCACCGGGAAGTCCAGCTGCTCCTCCGTCGCACCGAGGCGATCGAACAGGTCGAAGGTCTGGTCCAGGACCCAATCGGGCCGGGCGCCGTCACGATCGATCTTGTTGATCACGACGAGCGGCGTGAACCCGTAGCTGAAGGCCTTCTGCGTGACGAAGCGCGTCTGCGGCATCGGGCCCTCGACGGCGTCGACGAGCAGCAGCACGCCGTCGACCATCGACAGCACACGCTCCACCTCGCCGCCAAAATCGGCATGGCCAGGCGTGTCGACGATGTTGATCCGCCAGTCTCTCCAGTGGATGGCCGTGTTCTTGGAGAGAATCGTTATACCGCGCTCCCGCTCGAGGTCGTTCGAGTCCATCACGCGTTCGGGCACGGCGGCGCGCTCGTCGAGCGTGCCCGACTGCTGCAGCAGGCGGTCGACGAGCGTCGTCTTGCCGTGGTCCACGTGCGCGATGATCGCGATATTGCGGATTCTGTCGGAAGGAAACATGGTGGGATGGCCGAAAAAAGGGCCCGCATTATAGCGGTACCCGAGGCAATGTCAGCTAGTTATCGTGTCAGTCCCCGCCTTTCTCGCGGCGCTTCTCGGTCAGGATGGACTTGTACAGCCGACCCGTCGACCGGTCCCTGGCACGCCGTTCGGCCAGCGTTTCGGTATTGCGCCGGTCTTCGGAAACCAGCTTCCGGTAGCGTCGCAGCCGATCCGGGTCCAGTTCCCCGCTCTCGGCCGCTGCGAGCACGGCGCAGCCGGGCTCGGCTGTATGCAGGCAATCCGCGAATCGGCAGCGTCGGGCCAGCGTCGTGATTTCCGCGAAAACGTCGTCGAGGGCGTCGGCGACGTCCACCAGCTGCAACTCGCGCATACCCGGCGTATCGAGCAGCCAGCCCCCGTCCGGCAAGCGGTGCATCGACCGCGTCGTCGTCGTGTGCCTGCCGCGCTGGTCGCTCGCGCGGGTCACGCGAGTGGCCAGATGTTCGCCGGCCAGTGTATTGATCAGCGTCGATTTGCCCACACCCGACGATCCGACCAGCGCGACAGTCTGCCCCGCTTCGCACCAGCGCCGCAGAACGCCGGCCTGTTCGGGATCCCGCGCGTCCATCGCCTCGACCAGCAGCCCTGCCGACAGCGTTGCCGCGTCGGCGACGAAACCGGACGCGGAGTCCACGGTGTCGGCCTTCGTGATGACGACGACAGGAAATGCGCCGGCTTCCTGGGCGATGGCGAGGTAGCGCTCCAGCCTCGCGACATTGAAGTCGCGATTCGCCGACGTGACGATGAACAGCGTGTCCACGTTCGCGGCAATGTTCTGGATCTCGCCCGCCGTTCCCGCGGCGCGACGCTGGAACAGCCCGAACGGCTCGAGCCTGCGCACGATGGCAGGGCCGGACTGTTCGACAAGCACCCAGTCACCGACCGTGACGTGCATCGCCGCGGACCTGCGCGTCAGTGCAACGCTGCCCTCGAAGGCGGCACCGATCACGTCCACGCGGCCTCGGTGTGCCGCGAGCACGCGCACTGGCAGGTACTTGCTGTCGTTGACATCGAGCTGTACGGCAAAATGTTGCCGCCAACCCAGGCTTGCCAACACCTCCTCGGTCATCTTGACTTCCCCGGCTATAATCGAAGCTTACCAGTCTTCAGGGGTGTGCCATGAGTGTCGTGCTTGTTACCGGCGCCAGTTCCGGAATCGGTGCCGCCACGGCGATCGAGTTTGCTGAAGCAGGCTGGGATGTGATGGCGGCGGGACGCGACGAGGGTCGGCTCGAAGAAGTCGCCGACGTTGCCGACAACATCGCGACCTGGGCCGGGGAACTCGTCGAATCCGAGGACTGTGACGAACTCGTGGCGGATACGATCGACGAATTCGGTCAGATCGATTGCCTGGTGAACTCGGCCGGCGTGCTGATACGGGGCAGCATCGAGGATCTCAGCGACGACGACTGGCGCGACACCTTCAGCATCAATCTCGATGTGCCCTTCTTCCTCTCCCGGGCGGCGTTGCCAAGCCTCCTCGTCACTGCGGGCAGCATTGCCAATATCGCCTCCATCTGGGGACTGCGCTCGGGCAACGCGGTTGCGGCCTACTGCGCGAGCAAGGGCGCCCTGCTCATGCTGACCCGGGCCATGGCCCGCGATCACGCCGCGGAGGGGCTGCGCGTCAACGCGATCTGCCCCGGCGGCGTCGACACGCCGATGCTGGCCCAGGGTGCAGAGAACGCGGAAATGGACCTCGACGAGTTCCTCGGGATGGTGGCCAACAGGAGTCCGAATGGCCGCATCGCGACCCCCGAGGACATCGCTGCACTAACCCTGTTTCTCGCGGGCGACTCCGCGCGTCACATCAACGGCGCGATCCTGTCGATCGATGGCGGCCTCATGGCCTGAATCAGTTACGAATCACGCGCCTGAGAAGTCGACTCCGCCGAACACCAGCGACGGCGCCAGCATCCCCGAGAATGAATACGGATAGGGGTCGTTGCCGACGAGTTCCAGGCGGCCGAACAGGTCGCGCAGGTTGCCAGTGACGTTCATCTCACCGACCGGCCTGCCGATCTCGCCGTTCTCGATCATGTGGCCGCGAATACCGAGCGAGAAGTCACCCGTCGTCGAGTCCGCATTGCCACCCAGCCACGACGTCACGTAGACACCATCGCCGACCTCGCCCAACAACGCCTCGAGCGAATGTTTGCCCGGCACGACGAGGCGGTTGGACGGCGAGCCCGTCGTCGGCGCCATGTTGCCCTTGCGGCCGTAATAGGTATCGACATAGAGATGGCGTACGACGCCTTCCTCGACGATCGGCAGCACCCGGGACGAGATGCCCTCGCCATCATAGTGCCGCGAAGCCACGCCGCGCTTGATCAGCGGGTCGTCGATAATCGTCAGCTTGTCACTGAACGCCTGTTCGCCGATGAGCTGGCTCCAGAACGACCGCCCCTGCTGCACGCTGGCCGCGTTGGCCGGACGCAGCAGACGGTCGATGAGCTGGCCCGCCGCCCGCGAATCGACGAGCATCGTCGTCTTCAGCGTCGGGCCCTTCTCCGAGTCCAGCCGCACCAGTGCGCGCTGCAGGGCTTTCTCGCCAACTGCTGCGGCATCGGGGAGGTCGGCCACGTGCGGCCCTCCGGCGTAAAACCCATCGGCGGCGCGCTTGTCGCCCCGGTCTTTCAGCGTGACCTGCGCCCCGAACCAGCAATACGTCGATTCTTGCGTACCCAGGAACCCGTTGCTGCTCGCCGACGCGGATCGCTGCTTGCCGTCGTAAACGCCCGCCGTCGCCGAGATGACGCGCTCGTGGCCGTGGGTGGCCTCGTCGAGCGCCTGGCACCACGCCATGCGTTGCTCGCGGCCGAGTGTCGCGACCTGCGGGTCGACGATTTCCAGGTCCTCGGCAGGCCGATCCCTGAACAGCTCCTCCGGGGTGATCGCGCGGAATTCATCGGGTTCGAGGGCGCGGGTAATCGCCACGGCCTCCTGCACGAAGCCGCCTAGCCGTTCGGGATGCAGATCCGTCGTCTGGTGGCCGGAGTAGCGACCGTCGGCGTAGACCTGGATCGCAAGCCCCTGGGCTGTCGTGTCCTTGACCTTCTCGAGCGCACCGTCACGGTACTCGAACTCGACGTCACGGCTCTGGCTGGCGGTCGCCCAGGCCTCGTCGGCGCCGCCACGTTTCGCGAGCTCAACGGCGGCGATTGCCTGTTCCTGCAATTTAGCTGGCATTTTCGCCTCCTACCGTCATCTTGGACACGAGGACCGTCGGGATGCCCTGCGAAACCGGGACCATTTGCCCGTTCTTGCCGCAGGTCCAGCCGCCGGTGTCGAGACGTGCGTCATTGGCCACCATCGTGATGCGCTTGAGCGATTCGGGGCCGTTACCGATGATGTTCACGTCCTTGATCGGCGCCGTCACCTTGCCGCCCTCGACGAGCCAGCCGTTCTTCACGTAGAAGGTGTAGTCGCCCGCACCGATCTGTACCTGGCCGTTGGTGTAGGTCTCGCAGATGATGCCGTGATCCACGGCTGCGATGATCTCATCCTTCGTATGCGGGCCGTCTTCCATGAACGTGCAGGTCATGCGCGGCATCGGCGCATACTTGTAGGACTCCCGGCGTCCGGAGCCCGTCGGGCTGAGACCGTACTGCTTCGCGCTGATCTGGTCGTGGAGGTAAGAACGGAGGATCCCGTCCTCGACAAGCACCGTGCGCCCGGCGCGGTTGCCCTCGTCATCGTAGTTCAGCGCACCGCGCTCCCGCGGGATGTCGGCCTGGTCCACGATCGTGATGAACGGCTCTGCGACCTTCTTGCCGATCATGTCGGAGTAGATGCTCGTTCCCTTGCGGTTGAAATCCGCCTCCATGCCGTGACCGATCGCCTCATGCAGCAGGATGCCGCTCGCGCCGGATGCCAGGATAACCGGCATCTCGCCGGCCGGCGGCCGGCGCGCGTCGAACAGGATCATCGTCCTGTCGACTGCCTCCTGCACCATCGTGTCCAGGCGCTCGGTCGTGTACCAGCCGAACTCCTCGCGAGCCGCGATATTGGAGTAACCGGACTGCACTTCCTGGCCTTTCTTCGCCGTCACCAGCACCGTGACGCGGGTCATCGGGCGGTGATCCGTAATGAGCTTGCCGTCGAGCGTCGCGATCATGACGCGCTCGTCGCCGTCGCCCCAGTACACGGACACTTTCTCGACCGCGGGGTCGAGCGACCGGGCCTGCCCCTCGACGTATTTCAGCACCGGCAGTTTCCGGTCGATGCCGACATCGGACCAGGGCACCGTGGTCGTATACAGCTTGCCCGTCTCCCCGGGTGCAAAGGCCTGCGGCGCCGCAACGCGGCTGCCCGACGCGATAGCCGCGGCCGTGCGGGCCGCCGCCAGCATCGAGGGCGGGGTCAGGTCCTCGGTGAAGGCATAACCCGTCTGCTCGCCGATGACCACGCGCAAGCCGACGCCCTGCTGGATGCTCGAATTCGCCTTCGACACGATGCCGTCCTCGAGCGACAGCGAGTTAGTCCGCGCATGCTGGAAATACAGGTCGGCGGCGTCCGCCCCGTTCGCCGTGAGTTCCGACATCACCCGAGCGACGGTCGCCTGGTCCACCCCGAACCAGTCCATGAACGGATTTGCAGGCGTCGGTTCGGCGATGCTCGTCGCCGGCTGAATCCCGCAGCCGGAGAGGAAGCCGGGAACCGTCAGCACGGCCGTGCCCGCCGCAGCCCGGGCCAGGAACTCTCTGCGCTTGATCGTCATGTGTTACCCCTGTTTCTTGATTATCTGAGCGTAGATGCCGCACAGCCTCGAAAAGTTGCAGCTACCGGCGCGCGAGTGCAAGGCCGAGCCCTGCGGCGACGAGAAAGCCCCCCGTCACCCGGTTGCGCAGGCGTGCATAGCGGTCGAAGACGCGTCGCGCCGAGGCCGCCCCGTAGGCCCATACCACGTCCCCGGCCAGTAGCACGCCGAGGAACACCGCCCCGACGACGACGAGCTGACCTGCAATACCGCCGTTCGGCACGACGAACTGCGGCAGGAAGGCGGCTATAAAGAGCAGTGTCTTGGGATTGACGGCAGCGATCATGAAGCCACGCCAGAACATGGCCGGCATGGCCCTGATGCTGCGAATGTCCTCTGCCGGCTCGCTCCAGGTGCGAACACCGAGGTACAGGAGGTAGGCGACGCCCGCCCAGCGTATCCAGGTCAGCGCGTGCGCCGCAAGCTCGACGATGGCCGCAAGGCCCGCGATGACCGCGACCAGCTGCAGCGCAGTACCGAGCGTGATCCCCAGCGCCGTCGCCGCACCGTTGGTAAACCCGTAGCGCAGGCTGTTCGCGACGATCAGCGCGACGTTCGGCCCTGGTATGGCGACGAGGATGGTCGTCGCCACGGCGAGTGCAACGAGGTTAGCCACCACGTCTCGGCCGGGTCCAGTAACGCAGCAGCACGAAGCCGAAGGCCATGCCCCCGAGGTGGGCATAATGGGCTACGCGCGGCGTGCCACCGCTGACACCGAGGTACAGCTCGAGCAGGCCGTAAAACAGCACGAAGTACTTCGCCCGCATCGGGATGGGCGGGAATAACAGCATGACCATGCGGTTCGGGTAGGTCATGCCGTAGGCGAGCAGGATGCCGAAGACGCCGCCCGAGGCCCCGACCGTCGGGTACGGCGCGCCTTGTGTCGTGGCGACGATGAGCTGGACGATGCCCGCACCGATCGAGCAGGTGAAGAAATAGATCAGGAACCGCTTGGCGCCCATCAGCCGCTCGAGATCGCGGCCGAACATCCAGAGCCCGAACATGTTGAAGAAGATGTGCGTCAGGTTGCCATGGAGGAAAGCGTAGGTGACCAGTTGCCAGGGCGCGAACGGCGCGGGGACCATCCGATCCCTGAGCCAGTACTGGATGAACTCGGCGTAGGTCGCCGTCGGCGCGTCCGTTATCGACCACAGTGCCAGGTAATAACGCGTAAACGGCATGTTGAACTGCTGGACGGCAAACATCAGGCCGTTGGCGATGAGCAGCGCGAAGATGACATTGGGAATCGCGCTGTTGTCGCGCGGCCGCAGGTTGTAAACCGGTTGATTCATCGGGTATCCAGGAAAGTGTTAGCCTTTTCGACCGCCGATCCGCTGCAAAGTTACCGCGGGGCTACCAGCCGCCGCCACCGCCACCGCCACCACCGCCGCCGGAGAATCCGCCGCCACCACCGCCTGACGACGAACCGGGTGGGCTCACCGACGACGTCACTGCCGTGTTCAACGCGCTGGAGAAATGGCTCGTCGTCGCGGTCAGGCTGCTGCTGTCCCAGCTGCCGTGGTACCACGCCGGCGAATACGAAGACCCATCGGGCTGGCGGACATCGGCAAGCACGGCTGCAAACTTCTCGGACCAGGGCTGGTCCACACCCAGCGCGAGCGCGTACGGTAGATACGCCTCGAACAGCTGCGGCGTTTTCTCGGGCGGGTTTCTGAGGTTCAGCTCGTCCTTTTCTGCGACTTCGAGGTAATCCTTGAAGCCGAGTACCTCGTCCAGCACCCTGCGGCCACGCAATGTCGGGCTCTTCATGATGACGGAGAAGAAGATCAGGACGACAACCATAACGACGCCGACCAGGACCACGAACGGTGTCGGTCCCGCCCGCATCGCCATGAGCATCGAGACGATGACGATCAGCACCGCGGGTATATTCAGTGCGACGTTCCACCGGAAATAATGCTGGTTGTAATCCTTGCTGAGCGACTTACGGTGCGCGCTTTTGGCCTCTCCGAGTAGCTCGTGGTTGTCCTGTTCGAGCACGACGACATCACCCTCGGCGAACAGGGCGTCGTAGAGTTCCTGCTCGCCCCTCGCCATCGGCGCTGTTGCGCCCGCAGAACCGGTCCTGACGAGCGAGTACTTGTCCTCCTCCTTGCCGATTCCGAGGAAGCCGTCGGAGCCTTCTTCCACGTCGATGCGCAGATAGCCCTTCACGGCCAGGTTGACGATTGCCGCCGTCATGACCTTGTCGTCGTAGTACATCTGCCGGATGTAGCGGAGGGAGGCCGGGGAAAAGCTGTCCGGGGGCACGTAACGCGTCACCCGCACGCCGGCCTCCGGGTCCCTGCCGAAGCGGCGCCAGACCGGAATGTAATAAGCGAGCAGCAGAACCAGGCCGGCGACGACAATGAGCAGGTTGAGGTTGTCCTGCAGCAGCCAGCCGACGCGCGTGGCCTGCGTTGGCTCGTCGACGAAGCCCTTGGGCCAGCCAACGACGATCGTCAGGCCGTTTACCGGGGACAGCGGCTTCGTGGCCGCGAAGTGGGCCCGGCCGTCGGCATCGACTCGCGACGTGTAGTCGCGGTTCGCGGCGCCGAAAGGTCCCGTGTAGGCCTCGTGCGTAATCGCGCCAGCCGGCACGTCGAACGCGAAACCAACGGTAGCGGTCGCGTTGTCGATCGGAAAGGCCCATTCGAATCCCGTGACATTCCAGTAGAGTTCGTCGTGTTCGTCGAAAAAGCCGAGCATCCGGCTTGCCCGGTATCGAAACGTGTAAGTGTGCACGCCGGCACTGACCAGGCGATTCGCGTGCCCGAAGTACACCCGCCAGCCCCTGTCGATGCGCCGCGAGTGGTAGTCCTCTCGCGCGTCGTTGCGCAGCACGGTCAGCGGTTCGAAACCGATCTCGTACCGATTACCCAGCTTGTCGAAATACTCGGTGGGAAAATCACGGTAAATGCCGCGCCGGATTCGATCGCCCTCGGCGCGCACCCCGATGGTCTCGGTAACCTGGATCCAGCCGTCCTGCATGACGACGATGTCGCTGTGAAAATCGAGGATGCGCTCGTCGGCTGACGCGACTGCCGCGACCAGCAGGCCGAGGGTGGCGATGACGCGCTGCAGACGACGGATCACAGCTTTACCAGAGGCGCGTTTGCAACATGGTCCGAGGCCTTCTGGAAGAATTTCCGCGCCTCGAAGCCGAAGAACCCGGCAATCATGTTGCTGGGGACGGTCTCGGTCATGGTGTTGTAGTCGCGGACCGAGCCGTTGTAGTAGCGCCGCGCGAACTGCAGGTAGTCCTCGGTCTGGGCGAGTTCGGCCTGCAGACCCAGGAAATTCTCGTTCGCCTTGAGATCCGGGTAATCCTCCGCCACGGCGATCAGTTTCCTGACGCCGGCGCTGAGTTCCTCTTCGAGCTCGCCGAGCTTCTCGACATCGTCGATATTCTTCGCCTCGTCTCGCAGCGCGGTGACGGCCTCGAGTGTCGCGCGCTCGTAATCGGCGTACTGTTTGACGGCCTTGACGAGGTTCGGGATCAGATCATGGCGCCGCTGCAGCTGAACGTCGATATCCGACCACGCCGTGTCGACCCGGTTGCGCGCCCGCACCAGCCGGTTGTAGAGCAGCACTCCCGCGACGAGTAACGCGACCGCAAAGATGATCAGGATCGTCATGGGCCGTAATCGTACCATTTGCCCGTGGCCGGGATGTTTGTCGGGGGAAGTAAAGCGCAGCTCCGCGAGCCATGACCGAGACAAATATCCCGGCCGCGGGACGGCGGACTAATACCAGAACGAGAAGAAGATCTGGATGACGTCGGCGTCGAGGGCGTACAGCGGCTCCTGGCCGAGTAAGGCCCCCACGCTGAGGTCGCTGAAGTCATGGTAGTCGACCGTCAGGAAGGAGTAGGAGACGTTGGCCGTGCCGCGCTTGATAAAGCCCCACCCGTCCACATCGTTAATGAACTCGTAACTCGCCCCGATCTTGAAGGTGTGGCTGGTGAGCGGGCTGAGTTCCTTGTCGCGACCGCGGAAGTTGGTCGCCTGTTCACGCGGGAACACATCACGGTAAAAATGCGCGCCGGTCTGGTCGTGGTAACGGTACTTGCCGGTAAACACGAACTCCCGCCATGGATGCGTATAGGTAATCGCAGCCGTGTGCGCCTCGATGTCCCAGGTATCCGTGAAGAAACGGTACTCGCCTTCGAGCGCCGCGCGGTACGGCAGGTAATACTTTGCACGCAACCCGACGGCGTTACTCGTGCGCGTGTTGGGATAAAGCTCGGGTTCGTAGCTGTAGCCGAGCGCGCTGCCCTGGTCCGCATAGCGCACCGACCGATAGGGGTTGTTGAGGAACCCCTCGTCGGTGATCGTCTCGAAGTTGAGTGTCGCAATCAGGTTGCGGGTCAGGATCTGGGTGATGCCCACGCCATAGTGCTGGCGATCGTTGTCCCGTTCGAAGGCCGGGTCGTCGGACCGGCCGACGATGTCGTCGCCCTTCGCATAGCTCAGCGTCAGCGTCGTCAGGTCACCGAACATGTCCTGGCTGACGGAGAAACCGTAGGTCTTCGCGTCGAAGTCCGACTCGACACTGCTCGTGTAATTGACGCGCATCGTCGTATTGCCGCGCAGGTAATCCATGCCCAGCGACCACTGCTTGCGTTCTTCCGAATACGGGCTTGCCGTCGTAATGACGTCGATCGAGGCCGAGCTGACCATGTCCACGTAATAGTTGCCGACGAACGACGTGCTCTTGCCTACCTGCTTGCGGACGAGTATCGACGGCCCGTCGATCTCGACGCCGCCGCCGTCGTAGAGATGGTAAAGGACATCCGCGCGGTCTTCGGGCAACACGCCCGCCTGCGCGCTCACGCCCAGGCCGAGCAGCGCCAGGAAGGAGACAACGATGTCGCGTCTGTACCGCATCCGTTCCGGCTCGCCGCCTAGTTACACCCGCAGCCGCCGCCGGCCGCACCCTCGCCGCCGCGCGCGCCTTCGCGGGCCTCGTAGACATGCTGGATATACGAGCTCGACACCGGGTCCGTGTCCAGCGCCATGATCGGGTCAGCCAGGCGATCGCGTTCGTAAGGCTTCACCCATGGCTCGAAGTTGCTGCATCCCGCGCTGGCCCCAAGGAGCATCAGCGGCATCAGAACGCGACCCAACACTTTGATATTCATACTCATAACCCCTAATTTAGCGCGCCCGAGCCGAGCGGAACCGTGACCGCTTCCTCAGAAGAAGACGGTTACACCGACATGCCCCTCCAGGTTGTGCACGGTCTTTTCCTCGCCGAGCAGGTCAATGTCGAACAGGTGATCCCGAAAATCGATATGCAAGGCGATCGAATCGGTAAGCAGGAAACGCCAGCCCAGCCCGAAGTTCACGGTAAACCGGTCGTCGCCGGCGAACCGCGTCGAGCCGAGGCCCGCGATCAGGTACATGTTCGTGTTGTAAGCGCGGCCTTCACCGACAAAGCCTTCGCCCGGCAGCACGTTGTAGCCGACGTTGAGGTTGTAATAGGTGAAGGTTCGCTCGTCGTCGTCGATCAGCCGCGCGCCGCCGGACAGTTCCTCGAAGCTCGTCAGGCCTGCTTCCGTCTGGCCCACGGTGCCCTCGATGAAGAAGCCCTCGGTCACGTGATAGGCGAGCCGGGCCCCGTAGACGACGTCCGTGCCGAAGTCCTCGAGGCTCATCATGCCGACGAAAGCGCCGACTTCGAAGTCCTCGCGATCGATGGCAGGCTCCTTGATCTCCCGCCGCTCGACCTGGGGATCGACTACCTCGCCGGGCGGCTCGGCCGTGGGTGGCGGCGCCTCGTCGTCGTCGATCCCGAACAGATTCTTCGTGGCCGCACAGCCCGACATCGCGAGCGTCGCGATAATCAGAAAAAGAAGGCGAAACCTAATTTCCATTCCTCTACTTCCTCGTTGTCGTCGCGGCTCGTAAACACGACATAGCTCTTGTACTCGGCGCGTAACAGGAAGCGCCGGGTCGCATAAACGCGCACGCCTGCGCCGACATGACCGACCTGGTCCGTGCGATCCTCTCCCTGGATGATTGTCGACTTGGGCGACGTATGAATGACGCCGGCGCCCAGTGTAAAAAACGGCGAAACCCGCAAATCCGGCCAGGTTTCATGGACGACGTTAACACTGCCCATCCATCCGTTCGAAAAATTTCCCAAAATCTGTGAACCCCATACCTCTAACGAGACGTGAGGGTCGATCGAGTACCCACCGTAAAGGGAAATGATGTTGGCGCCGCCGAAATCACCGGCCAGGACGCCGACTTCCCACTTGGCGTTCGTGAAGTCCCCGAGCCCGGCAACCGTGAACTCGACCTCGGAACCATCCGGGTTCAGCGTCAGTTCCATCTGTGCCAGGTCGACCCAGCCCTCGATGCCCCGGTCGGTGCGAACGAGATACCAGGCGGTCCGCTGCTTGACGAGCTGCACGGATTCGCCGCGATCGACCACGTGGAAGATGGGATAGCCACGGCCAGGCCCTGTGTGCAGCTCGAGGTAGGGGTCGGCGACCGCCACGGTGCGCAACTC
>JBFFSI010000041.1:0-18267 GCA_041572475.1 Woeseiaceae bacterium | reverse complement strand
GGGGCTGCGAACAAGGTTCGCAGCGTTTCTCAGGGGACTGGTGAGATTCAGGACGACCCTGGAGGAGACGATGAAAAATATAGTCGCTTTGATCTGCATCGCCACCGTGACCCTGTGCTCAGCCACGGCCATTGCGGACGACGAAGCCGGAGATACCACCCCGGCTGCCGCCTGCATTTCAGGCGACCCGAATATCAGTGACTCCTCTCACTGGGCGACCACGGCGGTCGTTCTGTTCAGCGAGAATCAGTACGCGGATGCCGTTGCGACCGTAGACGCGTGCTTCGCGCAATGGGGCCCGAAGGGAGGACATCAACAGAAAGCGTTGCATGACGAGGGAGCGAAGTGCCCTCGCACAGGCAAAGTCAGTAAACGCACCAAGACGAAGATCGATGCCAACGGTTTGTTCAACGATGTCGCATTGGCGCTCTGGGCGAAGGCACGCTCTCTGCACGAACTCGGCGACCTCGAAGCGGCCAAGAAAGCCTACGGCCAATGCATCTACATGACTTGCGGTCGGGCCTGGGATCCTAATGGCTGGTTCTGGAGCCCGGCCGAGGACTGCGCCAAACAGGTCCAGGAGCTGCTGGATTCATCGGACCAGGGTAAAGAGCCCGCGTGACCGCTGAGGACTTCTCGTTTTGTGGAAGGCCCGGAGAGATGGCCTCCCTGCGGTCGGCGCGTCGTCGCCCTGCGGGCTCCTCGGCTCGAACAGTCGCCCTGCAGCCGACACATTTCGAACTCTCGGAGGACCGCAAAAACAAAACGGCCCCGCAAGGGGGCCGTTCAGTTTATGGCGCGCCCGGAGAGATAGACTCGAATCGCCTCTGGGCGATTCTCGCCCCTTCGGGGCGCACTCACTTCGTTCGTGCGTCCAAAACGCTTGCGCGTTTTGTCGAACAGCAGTCCTCATCTTCATCCGGAACACACCAAACAAAAAAGGCACCCCACGAGGGGGTGCCTTTTTTGTTTGGCGCGCCCGGAGAGATTCGAACTCCCGACCGCCTGGTTCGTAGCCAGGTACTCTATCCAGCTGAGCTACGGGCGCTGTGACCGGTTGCGGGGCTGCTGGCCCTCGCAGGGGCGCTAATGGTACTGATCCGCCGCCCGCCCGTAAAGCGCTATGGGCCTGAATTCCAAAGCGGCCTGCGTGTCACAATATAAGGGCTGTGCCTGTTGCGGCAGCCATTTTTGACGGCCTGGTGTCAGGATGTTGCGAAGAATTGCCCTGCTCGCGGTGATCGCCACGGTGACTGGCTGCGCAAGCATGCTGGACGAGGATGGCGCGCTCGCCGTCGTCCCGTACCGGATCAGCAGCGTCGGCCAGATCGTGGTCGACGCACGCCTGAATGACGACGGGCCATTCAGTTTCGCGATCGACACGGGTGCGAGCATCACGGTCGTCTTCGACGAAACCCGGCAAGCCGCCGGGATCGAGGCGCTCACGAGCAGCAGAGTTTCGATCCAGGGCCTGGTCGCATCGGGACAGTTCCCTCTGGTGTCCGTGAAGCGGCTGTGGGTGGGTGAAGAGGGGTGGGCCGACGCGCGCATGGCATCTATTCCCGGTGATTCGGTGGCGCTCGGCAGCATCGACGGCATTCTTGGCGTGGATTTTCTAAGCCGATACTCGGTGGGACTGTCGACAGCGAACAAGGCGCTCCGACTCTATCCACCGGAACTGACCAGCGAACGTGCCTATCTGGGTTGGACGTCGATTCCGCTACACAGCCTGCAGATCCCCGACAGCAAAGCAACTGCCTATACCATCGACCTCGTCATCGGCCCGGAGACCATACCGGCGCTGTTCGACCTGGGTGCAACCACCAACGTCATGAACTGGCGTGCCGCCCGCGCGCTCGAGGTTCGGCCCTTGCAGCCGAAGCAACGGAACTCCGTCGCCGGCGCTCTGCAAAGCGCACCGATCAAGGCCGAAATCAACATCAATCTCGTCAAGACCCAGAACATTCACTGGCGCAACCGGACCTTCCTGATCGCGGATTTCCCGGTATTCGAAGTACTGGACACGGGTGGCCAGCCGATGGCGATCGTGGGTACCGATCTTTTCGGTGGACGCGACCTCATCATCGACTTCGCAAGAAATCGAGTACTCGTGAAGATGTCTCAATAAAGTTGGCGGAGAGAGAGGGATTCGAACCCTCGAAGGGCTTTTAACCCTTACTCCCTTAGCAGGGGAGCGCTTTCGACCACTCAGCCATCTCTCCGGTTCGCGATCGCCGCTCTGAAAGCGGCCGCACATGTTACTGCCCGGGATTCAACAGGTAAACCCCATGACCCGGGTCGCGGCCATGGGCCGCTCCTACAGCTCTCTGCTAATCATCCGAGGCGGGGCTTTCAGCCTCGCCGGATGCCTTTTCGCTCTGGATTCTCTCGTAGATCTCTTCCCGGTGCACAGCGACGTCTTTCGGGGCGTTGATCCCGATGCGTACCTGATTCCCTTTGACCCCCAGGACGGTGATCGTAACATCGCTCCCGATCATGACCGTCTCACCAGCGCGTCGCGTCAGAATAAGCATGACTTCCTACTCCTGCCCATTGGGGGGTCCTACCCCCTTCTTATCACGCGTCGAACGTCCTAAACGCTTGTAATACTAGTCGATTTTCGCTCTCAATGGGCCAAAATCGACAAATCCGGGCCGGCAGCAGTTTTGCCGAGGTGCTCAGCCGAGCTGTTGGGCCACCCAGTCGGAGACCGAATCGAGGGCCGCATCGAGCGCGCCCGGGTTGTTGCCGCCGGCCTGGGCGAAGTCGGGCCGGCCGCCGCCCTTGCCGCCCACCTGCTCGGCAACGGGCTTGATCAGCTCGCCGGCCTTGATGCGGTCGGTGTTGTTCTTGGTCACACCGGCGGCAAGGCGCACCACGCCGTCGTCGACGGAACCGATTACGACCACGGCGTTCTCGAGCTTGTCCTTGAAGCGATCGACGGCGTCACGCAGGGTCTTCGCATCAGCGCCGTCGATCCGGGTGGCGAGCACCTTGATGCCGTCGATCTCCTTGACGTCGTCGCTGCGGTCGCCGGCCGAGCCCGTGACGAGCGCCTGCTTGGCAGCGGCGAGTTCCTTCTCGAGCTCCTTGTTGCGCTTCAGGAGCTGTTCGACCTTGCTGGCCGCCTGGTCGGGCTGGCTCTTGAGCAGCCCCGCTATCTGGTCCAGTGCGTTTTCGTGGGCTTCGATCCAGTCGAGCGCGCCCTCGCCGGTAACAGCCTCGATGCGGCGCACGCCCGAGGCGATGCCCGTCTCGTGCGTGATCTTGAATACACCGATGTCGCCGGTGCGATCGACATGCGTGCCGCCGCAGAGTTCGATCGAGAAATCGCCGAAGTTGAGCACACGTACCTCGTCGCCGTACTTCTCGCCGAACAGGGCCATCGCGCCGTACTCGAGCGCAGCGTCGTAACTCATGTGCTGGATCAGGGCCGGCGCGTTGCGGCGGATCTCGTCGTTAACGATGGCCTCGATCTCTGCCAGCTGCTCTTTCGAGACCGGCTCGTAATGCGAGAAGTCGAAGCGCAGGCGATCCGGTGCGACCAGCGAGCCTTTCTGCTGCACGTGCTCGCCCAGCACCTTGCGCAGCGCCGCGTGCATCAGGTGGGTCGCGGAGTGGTTCAGGCGTATCGCCTGGCGGCGTTCGGCGTCGACATGCGCCTCGACCTGGTCGCCCACCGCGACCTCGCCTGCCTGCACCGACCCATAGTGGACGCTGGCGTTACCGCTCTTCTGCGTATCGACGACCGTGAACGAATGGTCGCCGGCCTTCAAAATCCCGGTGTCGCCGATCTGCCCGCCACTCTCGGCATAGAACGGCGTCGAGGAGAGGATCACGGCGCCGTCCTCACCCACAGACAGTTTTTCGACGGGCTGGCCGTCCGCGAACAGCGCAACGATCTCGCTCGTCGCCTCCGTGCCCTCGTAGCCGAGGAATGCCGTCTCGGCATCGGTCTCGATACCCTCGCCCATACTCACCCCGAACTTGCTCGCCGCCTTGGCCTTCTTGCGCTGCACCGCCATGGACTGTTCGAAGCCGTCCTGGTCGACGACAAGACCGCGCTCGCGTGCGATGTCGGCCGTCAGGTCGACCGGAAAACCGTAGGTGTCGTAGAGCTTGAAAACGACGTCGCCAGGAATGAGCTTGCCGTCGAGGCTCGCGATCGACTGTTCGAGGATCTCCATGCCCTGGTCGAGGGTCTCGGCGAAGCGCTGCTCTTCCTTCCTGAGCACTTTCTCGACATGCGCCTGCGCTTTGGCCAGCTCCGGGTAGGCCTCGCCCATTTCCCGAACCAGGGCCCCGACGAGCTTGTGGAAAAAGCGCTCGTGCGTGCCGAGCTTCTTGCCGTGGCGGATGGCCCGGCGAATGATACGGCGTAGTACGTAGCCCCTGCCCTCGTTGCCCGGCAGCACGCCGTCAACGATGAGGAACGCCGACGCGCGGATATGATCGGCGATGACGTTGAGCGAACTCGACCCGTCGTTCTTCACGCCGAGCACTTTTGCCGCCGACTCGACGAGGTCGGCAAAGATGTCGATCTGGTAGTTGCTGTGCACGCCCTGCATCACCGCGGCCATGCGCTCGAGACCCATGCCGGTGTCGACCGAGGGCTTGGGCAGCGGCGTCATCTCGCCATCGGCGGAGCGGTTGAACTGCATGAAGACGAGGTTCCAGATCTCGACGTAGCGATCGCCCTCCTCGTCGGGCGAACCCGGCGGACCGCCCTCAACCGCCGGCCCGTGGTCGAAAAAAATCTCGCTGCAGGGGCCGCAGGGACCCGTGTCGCCCATGGCCCAGAAATTGTCCTTCTCGCCCATGCGCGAGAAGCGCGCCGGGTCGACCTTGATCTCCTCGAGCCAGACGTCGGCCGCCTCGTCGTCCTCCCGGAAGACCGTCACCCACAGGCGCTCCGCCGGCAGCCCCAGCGTTTCGGTCAGAAACTCCCAGGCGTACTGGATTGCCTCGCGCTTGAAATAGTCGCCGAAACTGAAATTGCCGAGCATCTCGAAGAAGGTGTGGTGCCTCGCCGTATAGCCGACGTTCTCGAGGTCGTTGTGCTTGCCGCCGGCCCGCACGCAGCGCTGCGAGGACACCGCACGCACATACTTGCGCTTCTCGGCGCCGAGGAACACGTCCTTGAACTGCACCATGCCGGCATTGGTGAACAGTAGCGTCGGGTCGTTGCCAGGCACGAGCGGCGAACTCGCGACAACCTCGTGGCCGTTGTCACGAAAATAATCCAGGAACGCCTGGCGCAGCTCATTGCTGGTCATGGTTTTCATGGGGCGGATTCTAAGCTTATTCGACCTCTGCCGAAACAGCGGCCTGTATCTGGTCGGTATCGAAGCCGCGCGATTGCAGGAAGCGCATCTGTCGCGCTTTTTCCTTGAAATCACGCGGCCGCCCGGCGCCAAATTTCTTCAGGCGCACCTCAAGCGCCAGCGAATACCAATCCTGCTCCGCATTGACGAGCCCCTCGTCGATCAGGCCGTCACGAACCCCGTGCTCGCGAAGTTCGGCCCGGATGCGTGCCGGGCCCTTGCCCTGGCCGATGCGCGAACGGACGAACGCCTCGACGAAACGCGTATCGGACTGCAGCCCGTCCTCGACGAGCTGGTCTACCGCAGCATGAGCGATATCCGGGTCGAAGCCGGCCTTTTCAAGCTTGGCGAAAAGTTCCGCGCGGCCGTGCTCGCGGCGGGCGAGGTAGTCCATTGCCTTTTTGCGGGCATCGATCGGATCGGAATACTTGTCGTCAGACACACGCATCTCACTGCAGGAGCGGGCCATGCCCGCGAGCACTGCAGCCCGGCTGCAATGCAGACCCGCGCAGCGGGTCATCGCGCCCACGGGGCGCTCCTACAATCTCGCGGGCGGGGCGCGCTATTACGCCTCTTTCAACTCCGCTGCTTCGGCAACAGGGGCGGCGGCCGAGCTCGGCAGCAGCTTCACGCGAATCTTGGTCTCGATCTCGCTGGCAACCTCGGGGTTGGCCTTCAGGAATTCCCGGACGTTTTCCTTGCCCTGGCCAATGCGGTCGTCCCCATAGCTGTACCAGGAACCGGCCTTGTCGACGATGCCGTGCTGCACGCCGAGGTCGATGATCTCGCCCTCGCGGGAGATGCCCCCGCCGTACAGGATCTCGAACTCGGCCATCTTGAACGGCGGCGAGACCTTGTTCTTGACGACCTTGACCCTGGTCTGGTTGCCGATGACCTCGTCGCCCTTCTTGATCGCACCGATGCGGCGGATGTCCATGCGAACGGACGAATAGAACTTGAGCGCGTTACCACCAGTCGTCGTCTCGGGGCTGCCGAACATGACGCCGATCTTCATGCGGATCTGGTTGATGAAAATGACCGTGGCGTTCGAGCGCTTGATGTTGCCGGTGAGCTTTCTCAGTGCCTGCGACATGAGCCGGGCCTGCAGACCCATGTGCGAGTCACCCATCTCGCCCTCGATCTCCGCCTTGGGCGTCAGCGCGGCGACCGAGTCGACAACGATGACGTCGACAGCGCCCGAGCGTACGAGCATGTCGGTGATCTCCAGGGCCTGTTCCCCGGTGTCCGGCTGGGAGACGAGCAGCTCGTCAACGTTGACGCCCAGCTTCTCGGCATAGCTCGGGTCGAGCGCGTGCTCCGCGTCGACGAAGGCTGCCGTGCCCCCCTTCTTCTGGGACTCGGCAACGATTTGCAGCGTCAACGTGGTCTTGCCCGAGGATTCCGGACCATAAACTTCGACGACGCGCCCCTTGGGGACACCGCCGATGCCCAGCGCGACATCGAGCCCGATGGAACCTGTCGATATGGCCTCGATATCCCGGGCCGTGCCGCTGTCGCCGAGGCGCATGACCGAGCCCTTGCCAAACTGCTTTTCGATCTGCCCTAGGGCTGCGGCGAGTGCTTTTTTGCGGTTGTCATCCATTGTTCGTCGTTGTCCTTTTAAAGGGGTTGTAGCCAAGCTTCGAGAGGGCGCAATTATTCCACAAATAACTGTACATAACCACAGTATTTTGGTGGCGTATGTCGGCGAAACCTCAAGAATTGCGTCGAAGTCATTGATCGAGCGGGCGGTAGACGACCCCGCCGGGTTCCGGCACGGACTCGATCAGCCGGAAGCTGTCCCATTCCGTGACGGCTGGCTGCGCGAGCCGGATCGTCTCGAAGGGCCTGGCCCGCCGGGCGACCGTGATGTGCGGCCGGTAGGTCCGCTCCTCGGCGAGTATGCCGGCCCGGAGGAGCACCACGTTGAGCTGCTGCACGAGGGCCTGCAGCTCGGACGGCACGTTCGGGCTGACGAGGCTCGCCACCTTGGGACGCGGCCAGAATTCGAGCTTGTCGAAACGCAGGCGGAACGGCTCGACCTCGATCTCGGCGGCGGCCTTGTGCAGCGACGGAATCAGCCGTTCCTCGAAATCGCCGATGAAGGCCAGGGTCACGTGCCAGTTGTGCCGGTCCACGATCGTTCCGTCGATCTCCCTGGCAACGGGCGAAATGAAATCGCGCATACGGTCCCGCTGCCGGTGATCTGGCCACAGCGCGAAAAACAGGCGCTTCTTGCTCATCTCAGAAACGCTCCAGCAAGCCCTGAAGCGCGTAGGCGACCGTCAGCTCGCGGATTGCCTCCCGGTCGCCTTCGAAGTTCCTTTGCGCCACCTCGATCCGGTGCTCGCCGCCGTCGCGGACGGCCCAGGCGAACCAGACCGTGCCAACGGGTTTCTCGTCGGTGCCGCCGTCCGGCCCGGCGATACCGCTGACCGCCACCGCGATGTCGGCGCCGCTCAGGCTCAGCACACCATCCGCCATCTCCCGGACAACGGGCTCTGATACCGAACCGTTCTCTTCGAGCGTCTCGTTGCTGACGCCGAGGATCGATTCCTTCGCCCCGTTCGAATAACTGACGATGCCGTAGCCGAAGCACGCCGAGCTGCCGGGCACGTCGGTGATCGCCTTGGCGATCCATCCGCCCGTACAGGATTCGGCCGTCGCAACGGCCTTGCCGGCGTCGGAGAGTTCCTTGACGAGTGTCGTCGCCAGTGTGTTCAGCGCTTCGTGATCAGCCATTCAACACAGATTCGTACAACGCAACGTGTTTGTCGACCATCGTAGCGATGGAGAACTCGTTTTGCATTCGCTTGCGCCCCGCCGCGCCCATCGACGCGCGCATCCCGTCGTCGTCCATGAACCGCGCGATCGCCGCGGTAAGCGCTGCGACGTCTTCGGCCGGCACCAGCACACCGGTCTCGCCGTCGACGACGGCCTCGGGCATGCCGCCTGCCGCAAAGCCGACGACCGGCACCGCGGCCCCGGCGGCCTTCAGCGCGATCACGCCCAGGCCCTCCTGAGTGGCCGGGTGCACGAACAGGTCGACGCAGCCCATGTAATCGTCGAGATCGTCGCGAAAACCGGCAAACTGCACGATATCGCCGAGCCCCAGCGAAGCGGCCTGCGCGCGCAGCTGGTTGTTCAGGTAGCCCTCGCCGAAAATGATGACGCGGAAGTCCCGCGCCGATTTGCTGAGCTCCGCGGCAGCCTGGAGAAGGAAACGGTGCCCCTTGCGCGGAATGAGCTGCCCGGCCGCTGCGATCACGAACGCGTCCTGCGGCACACCGAACTCGTCGCGCACGGCGGCACAGTCGGGTGTCCTGCCGAGCTGCTCGATGTCGACCGCGCTGCGAATGACCTCGATCCGCTGGTCGTCGATGTCGTGGTCCAGCAGCACCTGCCGGATGGCCTCGGAGATCGCGATGATTTTCTTGAACGGCCGGTAGCGCAGCGCCGCGACAAGCCGCATCTCGGTGTTGTCGACGCGGCGCGAGACTACCGCCGGGATGTCCGCGAAGCTCGCCGCGAGGCCACCGAGCACGTCGGCACCGCGGCGGCTGTGGCAGTGCACGATGTCCGGCCGCGTCTCCTGCAGGAACTGGACCAGCCGGTAGGCAAAGGGCAGGTCCAGGTCGCCGGCGCAGAACAGGTTGCGGACAGTGAGCCCCTTCAGCCGCGCCGCCATGTCGATGCCGGAATCGGGCGGACAGACCAGGGTGCAGTCATGACCGCGCTCGACCAGCGCCGAGATCAGGTAGATAACCTGCTGCGGGCCGCCGTAAAGGTGCCGGCCCGTTTCGACATGCAAAATCTTCATGGCTCAATCATACTGTAGTAGCGCGCCGCAGAGGGCCATCAGGATGATCAGGTCGCGGCCATGGGCCGCTCCAACAATGACCATGCGCCGCTCCAACAATAATATGAAAGCCGACGTCTCCGCAGTCCATACGCCGATGATGCGCCAGTACCTGGCGATCAAGGCCGAGCACCCCGACATGCTCGTGTTCTACCGCATGGGCGACTTTTATGAGCTTTTCTACGACGACGCGAAGCGGGCGGCAAGGCTGCTCGACATCACGCTGACCTCGCGGGGCAAATCCGCCGGCAGCCCGATCCCGATGGCCGGCGTGCCCTACCATGCCGCCGAAGCTTATCTCGCAAAGCTGGTGCGCAAGGGCGAGTCCGTCGCGATCTGCGAGCAGATCGGCGATCCGGCGACGAGCAAGGGGCCCGTCGAGCGCCAGGTCACGCGCATCGTCACGCCGGGCACGCTCACCGATGAGGCGCTACTGGCGGACGCCCGCGACAACCTGGTCGCCTCGGTATTTGCCGACGAGGATGGCATCGGCATCGCCTGGCTGGACCTGGCCGGGGGGCGGTTCCGGCTGACCGAGGTGCCGGACGCCGAGGCATTGCACGGGGAGCTGGCGCGCCTGCGGCCCGCGGAGCTGATCGTCGACGAGGACCAGGCCGCGACCGCCGGCCTCGGCGAGGAGCGGCGGGTGACCAGCCGCCCGCCCTGGCACTTCGAACTCGACAGTGCGACGCGGCTTTTGTGCAACCAGTTCCGGACCCGGGACCTGGCCGGCTTCGGTTGCGAGGGTTTCGCGCGCGGCACCGCAGCGGCGGGGGCCTTGCTGCAGTACGTTACCGACACGCAGAAGACGGCCCTGCCCCACCTGCAGTCCATCACGGTCGAGCGGCGCGAGGACGCGGTCATCATGGATGCAGCGACGCGCCGCAACCTCGAGCTCGAACGGTCGCTAAGCGGCCACGATGAGCACACCCTCGCGGGCGTCATGGATCACTGCCAGAGCCCGATGGGCTCGCGGCTGCTGCGGCGCTGGATTCAGCGGCCGATGCGCGACCCGCTGGTGCTCAAGGGCCGCTACCAGGCGGTCGAGGCGTTGCAGGGCGGCGGCGCGGCGGCGGCCCTGCAGGCGCTCCTCGACGGCATCGGCGACGCCGAGCGGATTCTCGCGCGCATAGCCCTCCGGTCGGCGCGGCCACGGGACCTGCGGCAGCTGGCCGAGGCGCTGTCCCGGCTGCCGGAACTGCGCCGGCTCCTCGGGCAACTCGAGTCACCGCTGCTGCAGGAACTCAACGAACAGGTCGGTGAACACCGGCGGCAGCGCGAGTTGCTCGACAGGTCCATCGTCGACAGCCCGCCGATGCTGATCCGCGACGGCGGCGTCATCGCCGACGGCTACGACGACGAACTCGACGACCTGCGGGCCATTGCCGTCAATGCGGACCAGTACCTGCTCGACCTCGAGGCGCGGGAGAAAAAGCGCACCGGCATCGGCACCCTCAGGCTCGGTTACAACAAGGTGCACGGCTATTACATCGAGATCAGCAAGGGCCAGGCGGACAAGGCACCCGTCGAATACGTGCGCCGCCAGACCCTGAAGGGCGCCGAGCGCTACATCATGCCCGAGCTCAAGGCGTTCGAGGACAAGGTGCTCGGGGCGCGCGAACGTTCACTGGCCCGCGAGAAGGCGCTCTACGAGGAACTGCTGGACAAGCTGCACGAAGTCCTCGGCGAGCTGCAGCTGACGGCCGCGGCGCTGGCCGAGCTCGACGTACTGGCCTGTTTCGCGGAACGCGCAGACGCCCTCAACCTGAGCAAGCCCGATCTCGCCGGGGAGCCCTGCGTCGAGATCACCGGCGGCCGACACATCGTCGTCGAGCAGGTCATCGAGACGCCGTTCGTCGCGAACGACCTGTCGCTCAACGCCGCCGAGCGACTGATCGTGGTCACCGGACCGAACATGGGCGGCAAGTCGACCTATATGCGGCAGGCCGCGCTGATCGCGATTCTCGCGCACATCGGCAGCTTCGTACCGGCGGACAGCCTGCGGATCGGGCCTATCGACCGGATTTTCACGCGCATCGGCGCCTCCGACGACCTCGCCGGCGGCCGCTCGACGTTCATGGTCGAGATGACCGAGACCGCGACCATACTCAACAACGCCACGCGTCAGAGCCTCGTCCTGATGGACGAGATCGGCCGCGGCACGAGCACTTTCGACGGCCTGTCGCTCGCCTGGGCCGCGGCTCATTACATGGGCGAGACGGCCAGGGCCTTCACGCTGTTCGCGACGCACTACTTCGAGCTGACGGCGCTGGCCGAAGAAATCTCGACCTGCCGCAACGTGCACCTCGACGCCACCGAGCACAAGGGCGAACTCGTCTTCCTGCACGCGGTGCGGCCCGGCCCCGCCAACCAGAGCTATGGCCTGCAGGTGGCCTCGCTCGCGGGAGTACCGCGCGACGTCATCAAGCGCGCGCGCGCTTACCTGCAAGCGCTGGAAGGACTGCGCGACAGTCACCAGCAAGGCCCGCAGGGACGGCTGCCGCTGTCCGTCGAGCCGGCGGCGCCGGCGGCCACGGACCCGCTCAGGGAGGCGGTCGAGGAACTGGACCCCGACTCGATGACACCGCGCGAGGCGCTCGAGGCGCTTTACAGGCTCAAGGGCCTCTGAGGAACTCGCCGCGCCTGAGGAATGCCGCGGCCTGGTCGACGACGTCGCGCGATAACAGGATGCTCTTGTGGCTGACCTTCAGGCAGATATGGTCCTTCGCGCCAGGAAGCCGGGTCTCGCTGACGGCCACGCTGCCATCGTTGTCGCCGTCGAATTTCGTGACCAGCCGCCCGAATCCGACCGGCACGGTTCCCGCGATGATGCCGACCTCGCGTGATGCACAAACGTCGCTCGCCCACTCGCCGGCAGGCGTGTGCACTACGCCGTCGGGCAGCGACCGGCCGATGATCGGCTTGGCCCAGTTCTTGCGAGCGAGGATGGCGGCCGGGCGCGAGCCCGTGAGCGGCGAGCCGATGCAGACGACCCGGCCGGGCACCGTATCCGGCGACGTGGCCAGCATGCGCAGTGCAATCACGCCGCCCAGGCTGTGGCCGATGAGGTGAGCGCTATCGAGCCGCTGGTCCGCAATGAACCGGGACAGCTTCGCAGCGTTGCCGTCGAGGGTGCCGCGCACCGACGGGTAGCTGAACAACAGGACGCGAAAACCGTAGTCGTTCTCGAGACGCCGCTTCATCAGCGTCATCTCGATGCCCTTGCCCCAGATGCCGTGGACGCAGACGACCGTGTCGCTGGCAGTCATTCGGTGCGCGGGGCGCGCAGGCGGATGCCGGCTTCCTTGAGCTGTTCGGCGGAGACCTCGCCCGGCGCGTTGGTCAGCGGACAGTGTGCCGTCTGCGTCTTCGGAAACGCGATGACGTCGCGAATACTCTCGGCGCCTGCCATCAGCATGACGACCCGGTCGAGCCCGAACGCGATACCGCCGTGCGGCGGGCAGCCGTACTCGAGCGCGCGCAGCAGGAAGCCGAACTTCTCCTCGGCCTCGTCCTTGGAGATGCCCAGGATGTCGAACACCGCGGCCTGGATATCCTGGTCGTGAATACGAATCGACCCGCCGCCGATCTCGGAACCGTTGAGCACGACGTCGTAGGCACGGGATAACGCATGGCCCGGATCCGCGGTGAGTGCATCCGCATCCTCGATCGCGGGCGACGTGAACGGATGATGCAGCGCGCTCCAGCGCTTGGTATGCGGATCCTTCTCGAACATCGGGAAGTCGATCACCCAGAGCGGCGCCCAGCCCTCGGCCACGAGCCCGCGGTCCTGGCCGAGCTTCTCCCGCAATGCGCCGAGGGCATCGTTGACGATGCGCGCCTTGTCGGCCCCGAAGAAGATCAGGTCGCCCGTCGCGGCACCGGTCCTCTCGAGGATCCCGCTGATCGCGTCGTCGGGCAGGAACTTGAGGATCGGCGACTGCAGGCCGTCGCGGCCGGCACTCGCGTCATTGACCTTGACGTAGGCGAGGCCCTTGGCGCCGAAGCGGGTCACGTAGTCCGTGTAGTCGTCGATTTCCTTGCGCGTGAGTTCGTTGCCACCCGGCAGGCACAGCGCCGCGACGCGGCCCTCGGGGTCCGCGGCCGGCCCGGCGAATACCTTGAACTCCACCGAGCCCATCAGATCGGACAATTCGACGAGCTCGAGGTCGATGCGCAGGTCGGGGCGGTCCGTGCCGAAGCGCTGCATGGCCTCGGCATAGGTCATGCGCGGGAACGGCGCCGGCAGGTCGACGTCGAGCACGACCCTGAAGAGATGAATGACCAGCGCCTCCATCGTCCCGGTCACGTCGCTCTCGTCGACGAAACTCATCTCGACGTCGAGTTGGGTGAATTCCGGCTGGCGGTCGGCGCGCAGGTCCTCGTCGCGGAAGCAGCGCACGATCTGGTAGTAACGGTCGAGCCCGGACATCATCAGGAGCTGCTTGAAGATCTGCGGCGACTGCGGCAGCGCAAAGAACTTGCCCTGGTGGGTACGGCTCGGGACGATGTAGTCGCGGGCGCCCTCGGGCGTGGCGCGGGTCAGCATCGGCGTCTCGACGTCCACGAAGCCCTCGCGATCGAGGAACTCGCGCATGGCCATCGTGACCTTGTGCCGGAGCCGCAGGTTGTTGAGCATGTGCTCGCGGCGCAGGTCGAGGTAGCGGTACTTCAGTCGCAGCTCCTCGTTCGCCTGCTCGTCGTGATGAAAAGGCGGTGTCTCGGCCCGATTAAGCACCTTGAGCTCGGCGGCGACGACCTCGACCTTGCCGGTTTTCATCTTCGGGTTGATCGTGTCGTCCGACCGGGCGACGACCTTGCCTTTGACGGCCAGTACGTATTCGCCGCGAATCCGCTCGGCCTCGGCGAAGACCTCCGCGCGATCCGGATTGAAGACGATCTGCAACAGGCCCTCGCGGTCACGCAAGTCCACGAATATCACGCCGCCGTGATCCCGGCGCCGGTGCACCCAGCCGCAGACGGATACCTCCTGCCCGATCAGGTTTTCATCGACTAGTCCGCAATAGTGGTCGCGCATGCTCATGACGGTATGGGTCCGAAAAAAGTGGCGGAATGGTACGGCTTGGGCGTCGGACTTACAACCGCGGGCGGGGCGTTTGTCGACCGAAATAATGCGCAGCGCAGCGAGCCATTCGGGAGACAAATGTCGCGGCCGCGGTCAATCCTGCGGCATCTTCAGCGGCAGCTCCCTGGTCTCGTCCTTGGTCCACTGCGGCACGACGACGCCCAGCGACATGACCAGCTTGGCCGCCTCGTCCACCTCCATGTCGAGTTCGATCACGTCTTTGCGGGGGACGACAATGATGAAGCCGGAGGTCGGGTTGGGCGTGGTCGGCACGAAACAGACGATCACGTCCTCTCCCGTGCGGCCCTGGATCTCGCCGACGGCCTGGGCCGTCTGGAAGGTCAGCGTGTAGATGCCCTTGCGCGGGTATTCGACGAGCAGCACCTTCTTGAACGCGTGTCCCGAGTCGGAAAACACGATCTCTGCGAAGTTCTTTGCTGCGGAATAGATCGAACGCACGACCGGGATCCGGTCGAGCAGCGACTCCCAGCCGCCGACGACCCTGCGGCCGACGATGTTCGCGGCCAGCAGCCCCGTGATCAACAGGACGATAACCGTCAGGATCAGGCCGAGCCCGGGGATGTGAAAGCCCAGCAACTGCTCGGGGTGGTAACGGACGGGCAGCCACTTGAGCGACTGGTCCATGACGTTGATCAGGAACTTGACCAGCAGGTACGTAACTGCGAGCGGCAGCCAGACCAGGATGCCGGCAACGAGATAGCGGCGCAGGCGCTTCATCATGACGGGGTCAGGCCGACTTCTCGGCCTTCGGCGAAGGCTCGGCTTTCTTGCCGCCCTTGTCGTCGGCCTTGTCTTTCTTCGGCTTGTCTTCCTTTTCGCCGTGCAGGTTGCGCTGGTTGTCCTTCTTGAAGTCGGTCTCGTACCAGCCCTGGCCCTTCAGGCGAAACCGCGGCGCCGACACCAGCCGCTTCAGCGCCGGCTTGCCGCACTCCGGGCAGTCGACCAGCGGCGCGTCCGCCACCTTCTGCAGGGCGTCCAGCATGTGCTCGCAGTTTGTGCAGGCATACTCGTAAATCGGCATGGGTCTAGCTCCTCGAGGCCGCGGGATTATACCCGTTGGAGCGCCCCATGGGCGCGATTGTCGCGGCCACGGGCCGCTCCTGCAATTAACCCTCTACGCCGCATTCTGGAAGGCCAGCCGGTCCTCGGCTACGCCGACCTCGATCACGTCGCCGGGCCTGAACCTGCCTTGCAGGATCTCCTGCGCCAGCGGGTTCTCGACCTGCTGCTGGATCGCTCGCTTGAGCGGACGCGCGCCGTAGACCGGATCGAACCCGGCATCCGCGAGCTTGTCGCGCGCGGCCTCCGACAGCCGGATGCGCATGTCGCGGTCGGCCAGCCGGTCGTGCAGGTAGCCGAGCTGGATATCGACGATCCTGCGAATGTGCTCCCGGCTCAGCGGGTGGAACACCACGACGTCGTCGACCCGGTTGATGAACTCGGGCCGGAAATGCGTGCCCACGATCTCCATCACCGCCGCCTTCATCTCGTCGTAGCGCTCTTCCCCGGCCAGTTCCTGGATCATCTGCGAGCCGAGGTTCGACGTCATGACGACGACGGCGTTGCGAAAATCGACGGTCCTGCCGTGCCCGTCGGTGAGCCGGCCGTCGTCGAGTACCTGCAGCAGCACGTTGAAAACATCGGGGTGCGCCTTCTCCACTTCATCGAGCAGGATCACGGAGTATGGCCGGCGCCTGACCGCCTCGGTCAGGTAGCCGCCCTCCTCGTAGCCGACGTAGCCCGGCGGCGCACCGATCAGCCGCGCGACGGAGTGCTTCTCCATGAACTCGGACATGTCGAGGCGCACCATCGCCTCATCGGTGTCGAACAGGAACTCGGCCAGCGCCTTGGTCAGCTCGGTCTTGCCGACGCCGGTCGGGCCGAGGAACAGGAACGAGCCGATAGGCCGGCGCGGGTCGGACAGGCCCGCACGCGAGCGCCGGATCGCATTGGCGACGGCCGTCAAGGCCTCGTCCTGGCCGACGACCCGTTCGCGAACCACCGACTCCATCTGCAGGAGTTTTTCCTTCTCGCCCTCGAGCATCTTGGCGACAGGAATGCCGGTCCACTTGGACACGATCTCCGCCACTTCCTCGTCAGTGACGTTGTTGCGCAGCAGCGTGGTCTCCTTGCCTTCCGCATGCACGGCGTCCTCGAGTCGTTTCTCGAGTTCCGGGATGCGGCCGTACTGGAGTTCGGACATGCGTGCGAGGTCGTTGGCGCGGTGCGCTGTCTCGAGTTCCAACCGCGCGCGTTCCAGCTCTTCCTTGATCTGGGTCGTGCCCTGCATCGCGGCTTTCTCGGCCTTCCAGACTTCCTCGAGGTCCGCGAACTGGCGCTCGAGCTCTGCGAGCTGGGTCTCGAGATCGTCCAGCCGCTTGCGCGACGCCTCGTCGGATTCCTTGTTGAGGGCCTCGCGCTCGATCTTGAGCTGGATGATGCGCCGCTCCAGCCGGTCCATCGCCTCGGGCTTCGAGTCGATCTCGATGCGGATGCGCGATGCCGCCTCGTCGATAAGGTCGATCGCCTTGTCGGGCAGCTGCCTGTCCGAGATGTAGCGGTGCGACAGCGTTGCAGCCGCGACGATCGCCGGGTCCGTGATCTCGACGCCGTGGTGCACCTCGTAGCGCTCCTTGAGACCCCGCAGGATGGCAATCGTGTCCTCGACCGTCGGTTCCTCGATGAGGACCTTCTGAAAGCGGCGCTCGAGCGCAGCGTCCTTCTCGAGGTACTTGCGGTACTCGTCGAGTGTAGTCGCACCGACACAGTGCAGCTCGCCGCGCGCCAGCGCGGGCTTGAGCATGTTGCCGGCATCCATCGAGCCCTCGGCCTTGCCGGCGCCAACCACCGTGTGCAGTTCGTCGATGAACAGGATGATCTGGCCCTCCTGCTTCGCGAGGTCGGACAGGACGGCCTTGAGCCGCTCCTCGAACTCGCCGCGGAACTTGGCACCGGCAATCAGCGCACCCATGTCGAGCGACAGGATGCGCTTGCCGCGCAGGCCCTCCGGGACCTCGTTGTTGACGATACGCTGGGCGAGCCCTTCGACGATTGCGGTCTTGCCGACGCCGGGCTCGCCGATCAGCACCGGGTTGTTCTTCGTCCGACGCTGCAGGATCTGGATCGTGCGGCGAATCTCGTCGTCGCGACCGACGATCGGGTCCAGCTTGCCCTGCTCGGCGCGCTCCGTCAGGTCGATCGTGTACTTCTCGAGCGCCTGACGCGTATCTTCCGCGTTCGGGTCATTGACGTGCTGCCCGCCGCGCAGGTCGTCGATGGCCTTCTCGATCGCGCCACGCACGGCGCCCGCCTGTTCCATGATCGACAGCAGCGGCGATTTCTCGTCCATCGCGGCCAGCACGAACAGTTCACTCGAGATGTACTGGTCGTCGCGCTTCTGCGCGAGCTTGTCGGTGATGTTCAGGAGCTTGCCGAGGTCGTTGCCGACATGCACCTCGCCGCCCGATCCTTCGACGCGGGGCAGTCGGTCGAGCGCCTCACCCAGCTGCGATCGCAGCAGGTTGACGTTGACGCCGGCCTTCGTGAGCAGGCCGCGGACGCTGCCGCCCTGCTGGTCCAAGAGCGCCACCATCAGGTGGGCCGGCTCGATGAACTGGTGATCGCGGCCTAAGGCCTGCGACTGCGCCTCGGCCAGCGCCATCTGGAATTTACTGGTCAGTTTGTCCAAACGCATCGGAATTCCTCGAATTCACCGCCCCGCAGGGCGAAAACTGTTGCAGAAATGACGTCAGGCGCCTGCTTTTCAAGGGGATTTGTGGAAAACGAAACTCAGCATCCGCCCCGTCTCGCCGTCGCGCCGGTAGGAGTAAAAGCGCCCTTTATCGGCGTAGGTACAAAGCCCGCCGCCGTAGATGGCCGAGACGCCGGCCGCGCGCAACCGGGCCCTCGCAAGCCCGAACAGGTCGGCCTGCAGCCGGCCCCGCTCATTGGGCACGAACAGGCCCTCGATCTCGCCC
>JBFFSI010000040.1:0-18921 GCA_041572475.1 Woeseiaceae bacterium | reverse complement strand
GATCGGTATGTCCCCGAGCGCCCCGATCGACTGCAGGGCCTTCAGCGCATAGACGATGATGACGTTGCCGGATTTCATGTCGTCGACACCCGGGCCCTTGGCCATGTCGCCGTGGCGCTCGAAGGCCTGGAATTCGTCGTCAGCCTCGAAAACCGTGTCAAGGTGGCCGATGAGCAGGAATTTCGGGCCTGAACCGTCCTTGCGGCCGAACAGGTGGCCGGCGCGGTTGACCTCGGGCGGCATCTCGATCCAATCGGTGTCGAGCCCGAGCGCGTCGAGCTCGCGCCGCATCACGCGACCCACCTCGCGGACGCCGTCGTGGTTCATCGTCCCACTACCGATGTTGACGGTCTCTGCCAGCAGCTCGATAGCGTCTTCGGCGTGCGCGTCGACCCACTCGACCATGCGCTGCTCGTCCGGGCTCAAGTCCGCGGCGCCGGCGCTGACGGCCAGGCAGGTGGCAATGACTGTCGGTGCAAACCACGATTTCATGCAGTTTCCTCTTCAAAGTGTCGCGGCACGCGAATGTGCTCGACCATGTGTTGAATACGTTCGGGCGGCGGCGCCGTCAGATGGCTGACCACGACGGCCACCGCGAAATTCAGCGCCATTCCGATGACGCCGATGCCCTCCGGGGAAATGCCGAACAGCCAGTGTTCCGCTGTGTTTTCGCCCCAGGGCGCTCCGGCCCATTTCAGGAACAGGCCCTTGAAATACTCGATGTAGGCGTAGGTGAACACCAGGCCTGTGAGCATGCCTGCAATCGCACCCTGTTTGTTGATGCGCTTGAAAAAGATGCCCAGCAGGATGACCGGGAACAGCGACGCCGCGGCAAGGCCGAACGCGAAAGCCACCACCTGTGCGACCCAGCCCGGCGGGTCGAAACCCAGGTAACCCGCGATAAAGATCGCAACTGCTGCCGCCATCCTGCCCGCGAGGAGTTCGCGCCGCTCGGAAATTCGGGGCAGGAGTATTCCCTTGATCAGATCGTGCGAGACCGCGGCCGAGATGACCAGCAATAGTCCCGCCGCCGTCGACAGGGCGGCAGCGATGCCGCCCGCTGCGACGAGCGCGATCACCCAGTCGGGCAGCCCGGCGATCTCGGGATTGGCCAGCACCATGATATCGGGATCGACGCTGAGCTCGTTACCCTGCCAGCCGTAAGCGGCAGCCTGCGGCGCGAACGCCGGATTGGCATCGTTGTAATACTGAATCCTGCCGTCGCCGTTCAGGTCCTCGTACCGCACCAGGTCGGTCCGCTGCCAGGTCCGGAACCAGTCCGGGCGCTCCTCGTAGGCCAGGTTTCCGTCGACGCTGCCGACGGCGCCCGGCTGAAACGTCTCGATCAGGTTCAGGCGTGCCATTGCGCCGACGGCGGGCGCCGTCGTGTAAAGGATGGCGATGAACAGGAGCGCATAGCCCGCCGACACCCGCGCGTCGCGCACCTTCGGCACCGTGAAAAATCGTACGATGACGTGCGGCAGCCCGGCCGTACCCACCATCAGCGCCATCGTGATACAAAACACGTCGATCGTACTCTTGGTACCGGAGGAGTACTGGTTGAAGCCCAGCGATGTCACGACATCGTCGAGCTTGTCGAGCAGCGACACACCGCTGCCCGCTACCTCGCTGCCGAATGCCAGCTGTGGCAGCGGGTCCCCCGTGACCTGGATCGCGATGAAGACCGCCGGCACCGTGTAGGCAAAAATCAGCACGCAGTACTGCGCGACCTGGGTGTAGGTGATGCCTTTCATGCCGCCGAGCACCGCATAAACGAAGACGACGCCCATGCCGACCAGCAGCCCGGTCGTGACCTCGACCTCGAGAAAGCGCGAGAACACGATCCCCACGCCGCGCATCTGTCCGGCAACGTATGTGAAGCTGATGAAAATGAGACAGACGACAGCCACGACACGGGCCGCCCTCGAGTAATACCGCTCCGCGATGAATTCGGGCACGGTGAATTTGCCGAATTTCCTGAGATAGGGCGCAAGCAGCAATGCCAGCAAGACGTAGCCACCGGTCCAGCCCATCAGGTAGACCGAGCCGTCGTAGCCGAGAAACGCGATCAGGCCGGCCATGGATATGAACGAGGCTGCACTCATCCAGTCAGCCGCGGTCGCCATGCCGTTGGCGACGGGCGAGACGACCTTGCCTGCGATGTAGAAATCGCCCGTGTTATGCGCACGAGACCAGATGGCTATCGCGATATACAGGGCGAAGCTGAGTCCGACGATGATGTAGGTGAGTAGCTGGAGGCTCACGACGCCGGCTCAGTCTTCGTGCACGTCATGGGCGCGATCGATGCGGTTCATGCGCCACGCATAGAAGAAAATCAAGGCAACGAAGACGTAGATCGAGCCCTGCTGCGCGAACCAGAAACCAAGCTGAAAGCCGCCGATGCGGATGCGGTTCATCTGGTCCACAAAGAGTACGCCAAAGCCGTACGAGCAGATGAACCAGATGGCAAGGCAGAGCGCTACGAGGCGCAAGTTGGCGCGCCAGTAGGCGAGGCGGTTATCGCGGTGCATAGTGCCTCCTGTCGGAGCGCTCCATGGGCGCGAACACCATGTTAATCGCGGCCATGGGCCGCTCCAACAAAAAAAGCGGCTTCTTTCGAAGCCGCCTTTTTTACCAACGTTAGCACGTGGTTCCTGGCCCCCTGAGTCCCCCGCCAAGCCGTACCTGAAGGTGTCTTGCAATTCTTAGCGTAAGCGAGTGTTGCTGAAAGGCTACGCTGTTGCTGGAAAAAGTTCGCAGAAATACCACCTTTTGTCAATCTTTTAGGCTTGATTAAGGCGGGTGAAGCCAGCTGCTCGATCTTCTGTTGCATTTTCACCACAGATCTGGCCGGCTCCGGCTACCGCTACTCGTCGCGCACCGGGTTCGCCAGGCAACCGATACCGTCGATGTCTACCTCGACGCGATCGCCATCCCGCAGCCAGACCGGCGGTCTGCGCGCGGCACCGACCCCGCCCGGGGTACCCGTCGCAATGACGTCGCCAGGCAGCAGTTCCGCAAACGTCGAGCAGTACTCGATCAGGCAGGGGACGTCGAAAATCAGGTCGCCAACGCAGCCTTCCTGCATCAGCACGCCGTTCACTCGAGTCTCGAGGCGCAACTGCGCCGGGTCCGGAACCTCGTCCCGCGTCGTCAGCACCGGCCCGAGAGCGCCGCTCTGCTGGAAATTCTTGCCGGGCGTGAACTGGGGAGTATGGCGCTGCCAGTCACGGACCGAGCCGTCCATCAGGCACGTATAGCCGGCGATATACTCGGCCGCGTCGCTCCGGGCCACGTGGCGCGCCGGGCGGCCGATGACGACGGCCAGTTCGCCCTCGAAGTCGTATTGCTCGGAGGCCCGCGGCCGGATCAATGGCTGTTCGTGCCCTACCATGCTGCCGGCAAACCGCACGAATACGACCGGCCGTGACGGCACCTCCCGGCCCATTTCCTCGACGTGCGGCCGGTAGTTAACACCGACGCAAAGAATCTTGTCGGGGTTGGGCACGAGCGGGAGAAACATCAGCTCGCCCGGAGCCACGGCGCCGGCCTGGCAATTTGCCCCCAGCGCAGGCAGTTCGGCGGCCGCCAGCACCGAGCGCAGATCGGGGTATCGCTCGCGCCATGCAGTGGTTACCTCGAACACCGCACCGTCGCGCACGATGCCGTAGGACGCGCGGCCGTCGATGCTGAAACTCGCTACTTTCATGTCACGCCCTGTGCAATAGTTGCGCGATGGTCCTCGAGCGCCGGCAACGCATATTCGCCCTCGCCCTGCCCATCATCGGTGGCATGGTATCGCAGAACCTGTTGAACATCGTTGATACGGCCATGGTCGGTTTCCTCGGTGACCCGGCACTTGCCGCTGTCGGCCTCGGCGGCTTCGTCGTCTTCATGTGCCAGGCTTTGATCCTGGGCATCTCGACCGGCGTGCAGTCGAGCGCCGCGCGGCGCCGGGGCGAAGGCAGGGATGACCGGGCCGCGGCGATCCTGAACTCGGCGCTGTTGCTGGTACTCATCGTCGCGCCGTTGATGTCGCTCGTCCTGATCCAGCTCGTCGAACCCGTCTACCCGCACCTGAACAGTGACCCCGCCGTGATCGGGCGTGGTGTGCCCTACGTCGAGTGGCGGCTCGGCGCAATCGTGTTCGTGGGCATGAACTTCGCGTTCCGCGGCTACTGGAATGCACTGGACCTCTCGCGCATGTACATGACGACGCTGATTTTCATGCACGCAAGCAACATCCTGCTGAACTACATCCTCATATTCGGCAACTTCGGCGCCCCGCGCCTCGAGGTGACCGGCGCCGGCATGGCCAGCGCGATCTCGATGGCGATCGGCACGGCCATATACCTGTGGCTGGGATTCAGGCACGTAGCGAGGGGCCATTTCCTGCGCTGCCTTGGCACGCGCCGGGAGACGGCGGCACTGGTGCGGATCTCGATACCCGCCGGGCTGCAGCAACTGTTCTTCGCAGCCGGGCTGGTCGCCATGTTCTGGATCATCGGTCGCATCGGCACGCCGTCGCTTGCGGCCGCCAACGTGCTGGTCACCGTGCTGCTGTTCGCGATCCTGCCGGGGCTCGGCATGGGCATCGCGTGCGCGACGCTGGTCGGCCAGGCGCTCGGCAAGCGCGATCCCGACGACGCCTATCGCTGGGGCTTCGACGTTGCCAAGGTGACGGTGGTGCTGTTGACCGTGCTCGGGCTGCCGATGTGGCTCGCTCCCGACCTCGTCTCGTCGATCTTCATTCACGAAGAATCCACGCGTGAACTCGCGCGCTGGCCAATGCGCATCATGGGCCTGACGATGCCGATCGAGGCTATCGGCTTCGCGTTCATGCACGGGCTGCTGGGCGCCGGCGACGCACGCCGCGTGATGGCGGTGAGTATCGGCACCCAATGGCTGGTATTCCTGCCGTTGGCCTACGTCATCGGGCCGCTGCTGAACTTCGGCCTGCTCGGCGTCTGGCTCTGGCAGGGCGTCTCACGCACGCTGCAGGCCGGCCTCTTTCTCACGATGTGGCGCGGGCGACGGTGGCAGCAGATCGAGATCTGACCCCGATCGGCTGCCACTCTAATTCCGGGTCCGCGCCGCGCCGGCTCCCTACCGGAATACCCCTTCGGCCGGCACGATGCTGACGTCTTCGGCATCGAAATCGATCGGCCGCACCGAGATGACGGCGTCCTCCTCCAGCAGCTCCGGCGTCATCTCGGCGTCGTAGCTCATCGGCGACGGCAGGTTCTCGACCAGCCGCTTGCCCAGGTCCCCGGCGTCCCTGGTGACGAAGACGTACTGCACGTTCTCGGTCGACAGATTCTCGCGGATCACACGATTGACATCGTCGAGGCTCAGCTTACCGAGCTTCTCGCGCACGTAGTCCGAGAAATTGCCGATGCCGTAATACTGGCTGTCGAGCGCGTAGCCGAGCTGCCGAGACTGGCCGTCGGTCTGCAGGCTGACGTACTTGGACAGGAACGTCCGGGTCGCCTCGAAATCGGACTCCGTCATGCCCTCCGCGATCAGCTTGTCGATCTCGTGCAACGCCACCCGGGTCGCGAAATGCGCGTCGTTATTGCTGCGCACCGGCCGGATCCAGACCTGGAAGATCTGCTGCTGCCGCCCGTAGTTCGTGCCGGGCTGCGTCAGGAACATCCCGTTGGGGAAATACTCGATGTAGGCATAGTCGCCGTAGTTCATGCCGCGCGCCTCGCGGATGCGCTGGTAAAGGTGGCTGTTCATGCTGCGGTGCTCGCCGAGGTAGGAGCGGACGAGCCAGAGTGCGACCCAGTCCGGGTCGCCGCGGCGCAGCTCGATCGGGAAGCCGAAGGAGACGGCAACACCGGGTGTCTCTTTTTCGATGAGGACGACCTTTTGCCCCTCGGGCATCGGCGCCGCCGGAACCTCCAGCAGGGCTTCGAGCCCGGGTCCGAGCTTCTGCAGGTCGTTACTGACCGCGGCCGGGAACGAATCGGGGTAACCGCCCGACAGACCCACCGTGATGTTCGCCACGGTGTAATAGTCGCGGTAGAACGCCCGGACGTCGCCGAGCGTGATCGATTCGAGGTCGCCGACGTTACCAAGAGTCAGCGTCCCGTAAGGGTGCTCCTCGCCGTAGATCGACGCGTACAGCATCTCCTTGCCGAGTTCCTCGTCGTTGTTGCCGACGAGGTCCGTCTTGATCGCATTGATCATCTGCTGCTTGATGCGTTCGAAGTCCTTTTCTGAAAAGGCCGGGTACAACAACTGGCCGCGCACCAGCGCGTACCAGGTGTCGAGATTGTCCTTGTGGACCTGTCCCGAGAGCCGCGTCATTTCCTTGTCCACCTGCGAGCCGAAGCCGGAGGCAATCGGGTACATCGCGGCGTTGATCGCCTCGATGGACATCGCCTCGGAGCCGCCGTCGCTCAGCATGGCGGCCGTCAGGGCCGCGAGGCCCTTTTTGCCTTCCGGGTCGAAAGCGGAACCGGCGTGCACGAGGAACGTGACGTCGACCAGCGGCGAGGATGCCGACGGGCTCGCGACGATCGCGACGGGCGCCGCCTCCTCGACCGTGACGGCCGGCAACTCGACGATGCCCGAGTCGGAACCGGCATCCGGCGCCGCCGCGGCCATGCCGGCCGCAGCCACGAGTTCATCGAGCGAGGTCTTGCCGTCGATGCCCTGCATCGACGACTCGCTGGAGAGCGTGAAGGTCACGCGGGAGTCATCCACGAAATACTTGTTGGCGTAGTGGCGGATGTCTTCCGCCGTCAGGGTCTCGTAGGTCGCATAGACCTCGTTGATGGTTTCCGGTGTGCGATCGAAATGGACGAAACTCGCCAGCACGGCGCCGATGCTGCCGGAGTTATCCAGCTGCGCCGTGAAACCGTAGCGCAGCCGCGACTTGGTCTCCTCGACCTTGGCCGCATCCACCAGCCGGGTACGCGCCTCGGTCAGCGTCGCGTTGATCGCGTCGCGTACGTCCGCGGCGTGCTCCGCAGCCGTCAGGCGCGCGAAGATGGTCAGCATATTGGGATCTTTACGGTCCGGAAAATAGCCGAACAGCTGGTCGACGAACTGCTTCTCGATGACGAGTTCCCTGTAGAGGTCCGATGACTCGGAAAAGTAGATCGACGAGACCAGGTCGAGCGCCGGCATGTCTTTTTGCGTCGGTTCGAACGAGGGACCGCGGAAGGCCATGACCAGCCAGGGCTGCGTCGGGCTGTCCCACTGCAAGTGCCCGTACTTCGGCCCGCCCAGAGGCGGCTCGACGGGCACCTCGATCTCGTAGTCGCCGCGCTCCCAGCCGCCCCAGTATTTTTTCACGAGCTCGAAGGTCGGCTCGGCCTCGAGGTCGCCCGCGATGATGACGACGGTCTTCTCGGGCCGGTACCAGCGATCGAAGAAGGTCTGCGAGTACTCGATCTGGTCGGGCATGACCTCGATGTCCTCGATGAAGCCCATCGTGGTGTGCTTGTAGGTGTGCTCACTGAACATCAGGTCGCGGATACGCTCGAGCATCTTGCGCGGCGGGTTGGAGAAGTTCTTCAGATACTCACCTTTGACCGCCAGCGCTTCGGTTCTGAAAACATCTTCGGTGTAACTGAGGTTCATGAACCGATCGGCCTCCAGTTCGATGATTTTCTCGAGGTCGTCCCGGGTGAGCGTGACGTGGTAATTGGTGTAGTCGTCAGTGGTATAGCCGCTGTTATCGGCGCCCATATTCTTGAGGACAGCCGTGTAGACCTCTGCAGGGAATTGCTCCGTGCCCCGGAACATCATGTGCTCGAAGAAATGCGCGAAACCGGTCTTGCCGGGCTCGATCTCGTTCCGCGAACCGGTCTGCACCGGGATCTGGATCGTGACGATATCCGGGTAGTCGGTCGGCACGATGATGACGCGCAGGCCGTTGTCCAGGTCGCGCATCAGGTAAGGCATGTCGAATATCTTGTCGCCGCTGGCGGCGGTCTTCGATCCCGGCGGTTCCGAGGGCTGGCTGCAGCCGGCCGTTACCAGGGCCAACAGGACCATACTGATCAGTCTGTTCATCAAGACACTCCGATGAGATTACAATGCAGGGATGCGTATCACGATTCTTCTATTGCTGGCGAGTTCGCTGGCTTTCGCCGATACGGCGATTCATAACGTCTCCGGCTATACATCGACAGCGGCTGGCATGCAAGAGTTCAAGGTTTTGCTTATGGACGACGACGGCCGCGTCGTCGCCACGGGGGACGAATCATTACTCAAAGAGCACCCGGATGCCCTACGCATCGATGGCAAGGGCCGGACGCTGCTGCCCGGGCTTATCGACGCGCATGCGCACGTCTATGGCCTCGGCTTCCTGGAGACCAGCCTCAATCTGACGGGCATTTCGAGCCTGGACGCAGCAACCGTGCGTATCGCCGCATACGCCAGGGACTATCCGAACCGGCGCTGGCTGCTCGGCCGCGGCTGGAACCAGGTGATCTGGCCAGTCAAGGCCTTCCCGACCGCCGCGAACATCGATGCGGTCGTTAGCGACCGGCCCGTCTGGCTGAACCGCATCGACAGTCATGCCGGCTGGGCAAACTCGAAGGCCCTGGAGATAGCCGGGATCGACGCCGACACACCGGACCCGGTGGGCGGCAAGATCCTGCGGGACGCCAACGGCAATGCCACCGGCGTGCTCATCGACAAGGCGATGGACCTCGTCGAGGCGCACGTGCCGCAGCCCACGAAAAACGACATCCGCGAGGCCTACCGGCAGGCCGTCGCCGACCTCGTGTCGCTCGGCCTGACCGGCGTGCACGACGCCGGCATCAACCAGGACGAGGCCGAGGTCTACATGTCGATGGCCGACGATGGCGAGCTCGACATGCGCATCTACGCGATGATCCGCGGCGCGGACGAGGCACTCGACGCGATCGGCGCGCCGATTACGGCCTATGGCGACGACAGGCTCGAGATCGCCGCCGTGAAGCTGGTCGCCGACGGCGCGCTGGGCAGCCGCGGGGCCGCGCTGATCGAGCCGTACTCCGACGACCCGGAGAACCGCGGGCTGCCGTTCTGGACCGATGACGAACTGATCGCGATGACACGGAGATCGATGGCCAGGGGATTCCAGGTCGGCATCCATGCCATCGGCGACTTCGGCAACCGGCAGGCGCTCGATGCCTTCGAGGCCGCCCAGGATGGCAAAGCATCGGCGCTGCGCAACCGCATCGAGCACGCGCAGATCATCGCGCTCGACGACATCCCCCGCTTCACCGAGCTCGGCGTCATCGCGTCGATGCAGCCGATTCACGCGACCAGTGACATGAACATGGCCGAAGACCGCGTCGGCCCGGAACGCATCAAGGGCGGCTACGCGTGGCGTCACCTGCTCGAGAGCGGCGCGGTGCTCGCGAGCGGCTCCGACTTCCCGGTCGAGCTGCCGAACCCGTTCCTCGGCCTGTATGCGGCCGTGACGCGCCGGGACCGGTCCGGCCAGCCAGATGGCGGCTGGTACGCCGACCAGGCCCTGACGCGCGCCGAGGCGCTGCATTCGTTCACGCTGGCGGCAGCGTACGCAGCCCGCCAGGAGGACCGCCTCGGCAGCCTCGAGCCCGGCAAGTGGGCCGATTTCATCATCATCGACCGGGACTATTTCCGGGTCCCGGCCGCACAGATCGACGATATCCGGGTCCTCGAGACCTGGGTGGGCGGGCAGCGCGTTTATGCCGCGGAGGGCGCCCGATGATCGTCGAGCAGGTCTGGACCGGTAACGCCTACCGGAACTTCAACTACCTGATCGCCTGCCCCGAGACGGGCGACGCCCTCGCAATCGACCCTCTCGACTACGAGAAGTGCCTGGACGTGGCCGAAGACAGGGGCTGGACCGTCACCCAGATCCTCAACACGCACGAGCACGGCGATCATACCGGCGGCAACAAGGGCATGGTCCGGGCCACCGGCGCAGCGGTGATCGCGCACAGCAATGCCGGCAAGCGGATCCCGAACATGGACCGCGGCGTCGGCGCCGGCGACGTGATTCACGTCGGCAAGACCGTGGATCTCGAATGCCTCGATACGCCCGGGCATACGATGAGCCACATTTGCCTGCTATCGCGCACCGACCAGCCGGCACTCTTCAGCGGCGATACGCTGTTCAATGCCGGCGCGGGAAACTGCCATAACGGCGGGCATCCGGACGAACTCTACGAAACCTTTCAGAACCAGCTCGAGAAGCTGCCCGCGGACACCCTCGTCTACCCGGGTCATGACTATCTCGTCAATAACCTGCGCTTCACGCTGGACCGCGAACCCGACAACGCGGTCGCAGAGCGGATGCTCACCGACTACGCGGAGCAGGACCCGGCCGACGCCCACGTGACGACGCTGGCCGAGGAGCGGCAGGTCAACACGTTCTTCCGGCTGGACAGCCCATCGGTCATCGCCCGGCTGCAGGAGCAGTTTCCGGACATCGGCGACAGTCCCGACGCCCGCACGGTATTCCTCAAGCTGCGGGAGCTGCGGAACAAGTGGTAAGCGCCGCGACCTGCGTCGTTACTCACCTCCATGGCTCGCTTCGCTGCGCTTTACTTCCGGTGAGCAACGACTCCGGCCACGACGCTAGTCCGCCCGCGCGCGCTCCCACAAATACAGCAATGCCGAATAGGCCTCGGCTTGCCGGTCGAGGTGCTGACGCCAGCGTGCGCCCTTGCCGTCGAAGTACGCGTCGAGCAAAGTTTCGATCTGGTGCTCGTTCAGCTCGTGGTGGGCCGCAACGGTCGCCAGGTCGAAGAACGGGTCGTTGTCGCAGGCATATTCCCAGTCGAGGAAGCGAAGCTCGGGCGTCGCGATGATGTTCCCGGCCACCAGATCGTTGTGGCAGCAGCACAGGTGATGCGGCGCCGGCATCTCGTCGATGACGCGCATGCAGTGGCCCAGGCGCTCCGGGTCCGCGTCACCGCTGCGCTTGGCATATTGCCGCGCCGCCTGGCGCGCGTCGAAGACACGACCCGTCAACGGCAGCGAGTGGAGCCGGCGCAGCGCCGCCGCCAGGTGCCCGAGCTTTTCGTCGTCATCCAGGTCCGCGGGTGACCAGACCGTGCCCTCGAGATACTCGGTCATGTACACCGTATCGGTGACGTACAGCACCCGGTTGGCGAGCCCTTCCCGCGCGGCCCGAGCCTGGATTTGCGCCTCCGCCTTGCGGCTGTTGTACGGCGCGCTGCGCGGCTGATCGTCGATCTTCAGCACCGCCTTGCGCTTTGCCGCCTCGACCAGCCAGCTGCGGTTGGACAGGCCGCCGGCCAGCTCGACGACGGTGGCATTCTCCCAGCCCGGCAGACCGGCCAGCACGGCTTGCGGCGACTTGCTCACGGCCGGGCCTCCCGCCACGACCGCGTCCAGCTCACCAGACCGAACGGGATCATGATCACGTACACGACGAACAGCAGCGAGGTGAGCTGCAGGTCGCGCGCCCAGTAGATGGCCACCGAGGCGATGTCGATGACCAGCCAGTACCACCAGTTCTCGAGGACCTTGCGGGCGACGAGGAACGTGGCCCAGATAGCCGCCCAGGTCGTCAGGGAATCGATGAAGGGAAATGCCGCGTCGGTATGCCGATCCAGCAGGAAGCCGCTGATCGCGCTCAGAAACAAGATGATCGCAACGGCGCCGACGTGCGTCCTCAGCGGCCAGGCGGTGACCGGCAGCTCGTGGCCCGGCGTACGGCCGAAATACCAGACGCTCCAGCCGTAGATCGCCATGCCGAAGTAGAACACGTTGAGCGCGGATTCCATGTACAGCCGCGCGTTGACGAACAGGTAGACGTAGATCGCGGTGCTGATGCCCGCGAACAGCCAGCACCAGATGTTCTCGCGAATGGCGAGCAGCAGGTAGAGGATTGCCGCCACCACGGCGATGACTTCCAGCGCCGAGAAGGCCTCTGCCTGCGCGCCGATGGCAGCGATCAGCCCCTGCATCTAGTCCGCGATCGGGTTGTTCAGGATCTTGATCACGAACACGGCCTTGGGCAACGCCTCGAAAGTCGTCTTCAGCTCGGCCTGCAGGAGCCCCATGACCCGGTCATAGTCGCCCCGGATCTGCGTGCTCATCGGGTTGGTGACGACATCGAGCTCGGGGTCCTGATTCAGGCGCTCGATGACATCGCGGATTGGCGGAATCAGGTCTTCCTGCAGCGGGTACAGGCTTATGTCAGCGGAAACGCGCATGCTCAGAACCTCTTCTCGTAAGTGATGCCGACCTGGCGAGGGTCGCCGGGCCGGACGTACAGGGTATTCGGGAAGTCCGGCGGCTCGTTGCCAAAGTAGAAGCCGCGGACCGCGTAGTTTTCGTCGAACAGGTTGCGGGCCCAGACCTGCAGCGTCCAGCCGTCGGCCTCGTAGCCGACCCTGGCATTGACCAGTTCATAAGGCTCGGAGCGCTGGTCATGGCTGACGTCGAAGTAGAATGCGTCGCGGGCCGACACGTCGAGACGCGCAAACAGGCCGCCGGGATGCTGGTAGCTGCCCCCGAATGCCAGGCTGAAACGAGGCGCGTGCGCCTGGTTGCGGCCCTCGAGGTCGGGTCGGCCGGGGAAGTCCTCGAAGCGCGTGTCCAGGAGGCCGAGGCTCGCGTGGAACGACCAGGCGTCATTCGCTATCCAGCGCATGTCGGCCTCGAGCCCGGCCGTCCTGCCCTCCTCGGCATTCACCGTCAGGAACACGAACGATGCCGGGTCGCCGGGCACCAGCTGCACCGAGGTCCGCACCTGCTGGTCCTGCCGGCGGCTGAAGAAGACAGACGCGTTGAAACGCAGGCGCCCCTCGAGCAGCATCGACTTGATGCCGGCCTCGAGGTTCAGCAGCGACTCCGCCCCGAATTCGCGCAGCTCGTCGGGAAGAATGCCGAGATTGAAGCCTCCGGCCTTGTAGCCCTTCGCCAGGCTCACGTAGCTGGACACCGCCGGCGAATGCTCGTGATTCAACGTGAGGTCGCCGCCCCAGAGCGAATCCGAGGGACCGGTTTCGAGACCGGCCGAGTCGGTGTAATCGGTCGAACGACGCTCGCCGCGCAGGCCGACGCTGAGCGCCGTGCGCTCGCCGATGTCGATATCGTACTGACCGAAAACAGCCGCGTTGGTCGCGTCATAGCGACTCGCCAGCGGGTCGAAGAGGCTGTCGGCGAAGTCGTAGAACGGATCGTAGTAATCGCCCTCGTTGAGCGTCTCCAGGTCGTCCGCGAGCCGCATGGCATAGACGCCGAACAGCCACGCGTCGGTACTGAAACGAAATTCCTGGCTCAGGGTTCTGCGCTTGCGGTCGTTGAGCGAAACGTAGTCATAGGTAACGGGCGCCCAGCTCTGGGCGTTGCCCCAGTCGGCGTCGAAGCTGAACTCGATGTCCGAGCTCGCGGCACTGGTGATGGACGTCAGCAGCACCTCGTCCCAGCCCGAGTATTCGGCGCGCAGCGAGACGCCGATGCTGCGCTGCGCATCCTTGCCTGGCTTGTCCGACAACATCGTAAAGCCGTTGTCGAGCGAGAAGGCATCGTAGCCGTCGTCCAGGTCCGCATACAGGCCCGCCAGCTCGATGGCCCAGTCCTCGCCGGCGGCCCAGTGCAGGCGGCCGCGCGCCGTCGTCTCGTCGCGACCGTTGGTATCGTCGCGGCCCAGCCAGGCGTTGCGGCGAAACCCGTCGCTCCGGTAATGATGCAGGCTGAATCGGCCGAGGACCTTCTCGGCCGCGTCGAGGGCACCGCCCACCGCGATACCGGCGGCGAAGGCGTCATCACCACCGACCGAGAGCTCAGCCCGGCCCTGACGCTCCCTGGTCGGGGAAGCGCTGCGCATGTAGACGAGGCCCGCCAGCGCGTTGGCGCCATAGCGGGTGCCCTGCGGTCCGCGCAGCACCTCGACGCGCTCGATGTCGAACAGCGTCGCGAGCGTGCCGATGCCGCTGAAGTCGATGTCGTCCACGAGGAAGCCCACCGACGGGTTCGGCGCGCCCTGGTATTGCTCGAGTTCGCCGACGCCACGCAGCTGGAAGTAGCGCGCCCGGTGGCCGTCGCCGGACCAGTTGAAATTCGGCACGGCGTTGACGAGTTCCTCGAAGTGCTGCACCGCGAGGCGGTCAAGTTCAGCGCCGTCCATGACCGTGATACTGGCCGGCAGCTCCTGTACCTCGCGCTGCCGGAAATCGGCCGTCACGACGATTTCGTCGATCGTGTCCTGTGCCACGGCGGAGGCCGAAAAGACGGGGAGCGCGCAGACTAGTGCGGTCTGCAGATAAAGTTTGAATGTCATGCTCGCCTTCCTACGCCGGCATTACCCGGATCAGGTTCTAAGGGTTCCCACAACGGATCTCAGGCCCCGAGGCCACCCCTGTATCAGGTTTAATTATACCAGTTCGGCGATCTCCTCTTCGCCGAGGCCCCACGCGGCGAGCGCGGCGCTGGCGTCCGCCGGCTCGGACGGGCCACCGCGGATACCGGACGGCGTCCTCGAAAAGCGCGGCGCGGGCGCGGGCTGCTCGACGCCGTCCACGATGACGAAAGTATCGCGCGCATGGTTGTGAGGATGTTGTGGCGCTTCGACCAGCGACAGCACCGGCGCCGCGCAGGTGTCGGCGCTCTCCAGGAGCTCGGCCCATTCATCCCGGGTCTTCGTGGCGAAGCTGCGCTCGAAGATCGCGATCTGCTCGCCCCAGCTTTCGACACGGTACTGGTCGTCGGTGTTGATCTCGGTGATCTCCATCGCCTCCAGCAGGTTCCCGAAGAACCGGCTCTCGATAGCGCACACCGCCACGTACTTCCCGTCCCGCGTTGCATAGCAGTGCACGAACGGGGCAGCGCCGTCGAGGACGTTGCGCTCGCGCCGGTCCGTCCAGCGTCCCTCGGCCAGCAGTCCGTAAAACAGCGTCAGCAACGATGCTGCTCCGTCGACCATGGCGGCATCGACGACCTGGCCTTTGCCCGAGCGCTGTGCCTCGAGCATGGCGGCGAGCAGACCCATCGCCAGGTACAGCGCGCCGCCACCGAAATCGCCAATGAGGTTCAACGGGACCGGCGGCGGCCGGTCAGCAGGGCCGATCGCATGGAGCGCACCGGCCAGCGCGATGTAGTTGGTATCGTGCCCGGCGACGCCGGCCAGCGGGCCGTCCTGGCCCCAGCCCGTCATGCGGCCGTAGACAAGGCGTTCGTTGCGTTGCAGGCAGTCATCCGGACCCAGGCCCAGGCCCTCCATCACGCCCGGCCGAAAGCCTTCGAACAAGGCATCGGCCGTATCGCAAAGCCGCAGCACGAGTTCGACACCCCGGCGAGACTTGAGGTCCACACGGATCGTCGGCCGGCCGCGGTTCATCAGGTTGAACCGCGCCGGAATCTCGACGGCGGGATCGCCGGCCTCCGGGCGCGCGACGCGGATCAGCTGGGCGCCCATGTCGGCCAGCAGCATCCCGCAAAACTGGCTCGGGCCGATGCCTGCGATCTCGACGATTTTCAGGCCGTTGAGCGGACCCATCGGAGTACCCGGCTCTGCCTCAGGCCGCGTCCTTCTTCGACGCTTTCTGCCGCTGCCGCGGATCCAGGCCGATCGAGCGCGCAACGATCTCGCGCATTATTTCCGAGCTGCCGGCGTAGATGCGGGAGACCCTCGCCGCCGTGTACATGCGGCTGATCGGGTATTCGTCCATGTAGCCTGCGCCGCCGTGCAGCTGCACGCAGTGATCCGTCACGCGGTCTTCGAGCTCGGTCGCATAGAGCTTGGCCTTGGCCGCATCCTCGGCCGTCAGCTTGCCCTCGTTGTGGACCATGACACAGCGATCGATGAAAGCCTGGCAGACGTCCATCTCGGTGCGCATATCGGCGAACTTGAAGCGGTTGACCTGGAAATCGGCGACGGCCCTGCCGAACACCTTGCGATCGCTCGCGTATTCGAGCGTGATCTCGAAGGCGGCCTCGGCGTTGGCAAGCGACCCGACCGCGCTCAGCAGACGCTCCTCGGCGAGAAAGTGCATGAGGTGATAGAAACCGCGGTTCCACTCGCCGAGCAGGTTCTCTTTGGGCACCTTGACGTTGTTGAAAAACATCTCGGCCGTGTCCTGGCTGTGCATGCCCATCTTCTTCAGGTTCCTGCCGCGCTCGAAGCCCTCCATGCCGCGCTCGACGACGAACAGGCTCAGTCCGTGACCGCTGTTGGGGTCGGTTCGGGCGGCGACGATCACGAGATCGGCGAGGATGCCGTTGGAGATGTATGTCTTGGAGCCGTTGAGCAGGTAATGGTCGCCCTTGTCCTCGGCCTTGGTCCTGATCGCCGAAACGTCACTGCCGGCGCCCGCCTCGGTCATCGCGATGGCCAGGATGTTCTCGCCGGATACGCATTTCGGCAGCCAGCGGGCTTTCTGTTCCTCGGTGCCCAGTTCCCCGAGATACGGCCCGACCAGGCGGCTGTGCAGGAAGATGAAAAAGCCGATGTCACCATGCTTCGCATTTTCCTCGAGCAGGATCTGCTCGTAGCGGAAGTCGGAAACCCCGGCGCCGCCGTACTTCTCGTCGGCCCACATGCACAGGAGCCCCTGTTCGCCGGCCTTCAGGAAGGCCTCGCGATCCACGATCTCCTGTTCTTCCCACTTGTCCCGGTAGGGCTGGATCTCGTTGATCAGGAAACTCCGTGCCGCGTCGCGGAACATCTCGTGCTCTTCTTCGAATATGAATCTATCCATCGTTATTTTCCCTTGAACTCGGGCGCGCGCTTCTCCAGAAACGCTGCAATGCCCTCACGATTGTCTTCGGTGCCGAGCAGATCGCCCTGCAGGCGCGACTCGACATCATAGGAACTCGCCCAGTCTTGATCGGCCGCGTGGCGCATGGCCCGCTTGGTGGCGGCCAGCGACAGCGGCGCACGCTTGGCCAACGCATGAGCCCATTCGAGCGCCGCGTCCCTGAGCTGATCCGCCGGCACGGTTCTGTTCGCCAGGCCCAGCTCGACACAGCGGGCTGCCGGTATGCGCTCCGATTCGACGCTGAGCTGGAAGGCCCGGCGGTAACCCAGCTGCCGGACCAGCATCCAGTTGAGCCCGCCGTCGGGAACCAGCGAGATCGTCGTGAACGGGGACAGCAGGAATGCGTCATCCGCCATGATCAGCAGGTCGCACTGCAAAGCGACCGAGAGGCCGATGCCGGCCGCCGACCCGGGCACCGCGGCGATCACCGGCTTGGGTATATCCGCGATTATCTCCTGCACCGGCCGGTACTCCTCCTGCAGTATGTCCTCGACCGGCTTGTCGACCTTGGTGTCCTTCAGGTCTGCGCCGGCCGAGAACGACCGGCCTTCACCGGTCAGCACCACCGCACGCACGCTGTCGTCGTCACGGGCCCTCTCGAGCGCGGCCAGAAGGGCGGCCCTCAGTTCGGTCGTAAATGCGTTCAGGCTGTCGGGCCGGTTCAGCGCGATCAGCGCGACAGCGTCGTGCTGCTCGTATCGGGTGATGTCGCCCACGGCGTCTCCTTACATGTTACGGCGGTACTCGCCGCCCACCCCGTACAGGGCATTCGAAATCTGGCCGAGCGAACTCGCCTTGACAGTCTCCATCAGTTCGGCAAACACGTTGCCACGGTCGCGGGCCACCTTCTGCAGCTGCTCCAGCGCCGCTGGCGCGTCCTCCGCATGCGCCGCCTGGAACGCGCGGACGTGACCGATCTGGTCCCGCTTCTCCTCGTCCGAGGAGCGAATCAGTTCGAGTTCGTGCACCTCGTCTTCCTCGCCCTCTTTCGGCAGGAAAGTGTTCACGCCGATGAGTGGCAGCGAGCCGTCGTGCTTTTTGCTCTCGTAGTAGAGGCTCTCTTCCTGGATCTTGCCGCGCTGGTACATCGTGTCCATGGCGCCCAGCACGCCGCCGCGATCCGAGATGCGCTCGAACTCCTGGTAGACCGCCTCCTCGACGAGATCGGTCAGCTCGTTGATGATGAAGGATCCCTGCCAGGGGTTCTCGCAGAAGTTGAGGCCGAGCTCGCGCGAGATGATCATCTGGATCGCAACGGCCCGGCGCACCGATTGCTCGGTCGGCGTCGTGATCGCCTCGTCGTACGCATTGGTGTGCAGGCTGTTGCAGTTGTCGAACAGCGCGTACAGGGCCTGCAGCGTGGTCCGGATGTCGTTGAAGCTGATCTCCTGCGCATGCAGGCTGCGGCCGGATGTCTGGATATGGTACTTCAGCATCTGCGAACGGGCCTTGGCGCCATAGCGCTCGCGCATCGCGCGTGCCCAGATGCGCCGCGCGACGCGGCCAATCACCGTGTATTCCGGGTCCATGCCGTTCGAGAAGAAGAAGCTCAGGTTCGGCGCGAAGTCGTCGATGTGCATACCCCGAGCCAGGTAGTACTCGACGATCGTGAAGCCGTTGGCCAGCGTGAACGCCAGCTGGCTGATCGGGTTCGCACCGGCTTCGGCGATGTGGTAGCCGCTGATGGAAATACTGTAGTAATTGCGCACGTTGTTATCGATGAAGTACTGCTGGACGTCGCCCATCATCTTCATCGCGAACTCGGTCGAGAAGATGCAGGTGTTCTGTGCCTGGTCTTCCTTGAGGATGTCGGCCTGCACGGTGCCGCGAACCGTGGACAGGGTTGCGGCGCGAATCCGCGCGTAGGCCTCGGCATCGACGACCTTGTCGCCGGAAATGCCCAGCAGGCCGAGCCCGAGACCGTCGTTGCCCTCGGGCAACTCGCCCTCGTAACGCGGCCGCTCGCGACCCTCGAAGTACGCGTCGATCTTCTTCTGCGCCGCCTCCCACTTGCCCGCCCCGCGAAGGTGTTTCTCGACCTGCTGATCGATCGCCGCGTTCATGAAAAACGCGAGAATCATCGGCGCCGGTCCGTTGATCGTCATCGAGACCGAGGTGCTCGGGTGGCACAGATCGAAGCCCGCGTAGAGCTTCTTGATGTCCTCCATCGAGCAGATCGAGACGCCGGAGT
>JBFFSI010000039.1:0-19932 GCA_041572475.1 Woeseiaceae bacterium | reverse complement strand
TTCGTAACCGGTTTCTTCGGCTCGTGATTCTTGCAGCCGTGGCCATTTTCGGCGGTTGTTCCGATTCCGGAGAGCCGGAAGGCACGGTAGCGGAGCCGTTGCCGGCGATCGATACGCTCGTCAGCGCCGAGTGGCTGATGGCGAATCTCGACGAGCCGGACCTGGTGGTTATCGACGCTACCGTCATCGTCGAGCGCGACGCGTCCGGGAATTTCCGGTCCATTAACGGCCGGGCCAACTACGAGACCGGCCACATTCCGGGTGCCGCGTTCGCCGATCTTATGGGTGACCTGTCTGATGCTGACAGTCCGCTCCAATTCGGCATGCCGTCGCCGGAGCAGTTCGCTGCCGCCATGGGCGCGCTGGGGGTCGGCGACGATTCCCGGGTCGTGATCTACGACGCGATGGGTTCGTCCTGGGCCGCCCGCGTCTGGTGGATGCTGCGCTGGATCGGCTTCGATCGCGCTGCCTTGCTGGACGGCGGGCTGACTGCCTGGACGGCTGCAGGTGGCGAACTGTCGACCGACGTGGTGGAAACCCCGTCGCGGTCGCTCAGCGTCAGTCTGCGGCCGGGTCTCATTGCCGACCAGGCGGAGGTGCGGGAATCGATCGGGAATGACTCGGTCGAGTTGATCGACGTGCTGCCGGAGATTCATTACCGCGGTGAGTGGTCGATGTACGCGCGACCGGGGCACATAAGCAGCGCGGTCAACGTGCCTGTCATGTCGCTCTTCGACGAGACCGGGCGGTTCCGTTCCGACGAAGAACTCGCCGGGTTGTTTGCCGGCGACGCTGGCCAGCGCACGATCACCTATTGCGGGGGTGGCATCGCCGCCTCGTCAAACGCGTTCGTGTTGGCACGGCTCGGTTACGTGGACGTCGCGATCTACGCGGCTTCGCTCGAGGAGTGGGCTGCGAATCCCGAGAACCCGATGCAGACGTTCCTGGACCTCGAAGACACCGAGGATTAAGTACCCGCCTCAGCAACGCTGCGTTCCTGGTCTTTGTGGCAGCTTATGCTCGGAGCAGCCAAATTGTAGATATGGCAGGGCTTGGTTTTCTTGTTGTCTCGAGGGTGTATAACTTGCATTGCGCCGCAGGCTGAGTGTGCCGTATAATCCCGCGCGTTCGCGGTGATGGGCGTTATGGCATCACGAGCCAGAGTCTTCGCAGAAAAGGCCCCGCATAGGGGTTTTTTGTTGCGAGAAGAAATGGGCCACTGGCCCATTTTTTGTTTAAAAACAGAGGATTAGGTTTTCGATGACGGGTGAAGAGCTGCACAGGCTGCTGGAGCCGACCATCGAAAACATGGGGTACGAACTGATCGACCTCGAGGTGAACCTGGGCGGCAAGTCCGGGATCGTGCGGCTTTTCATCGATCATCCGGACGGCATCGGGCTGGATGACTGTGAAAAGGTCAGCCGGGTGGTCAGCGCGCTACTTGACGTGGAAGATCCGCTGCCGGGGCACTACAACCTGGAGGTGTCGTCGCCCGGACTGGATCGTAAGCTGACAAAAACAGCGCATTTTCAAAGGTTTACAGGTGAAATCGTGAAAGTGCGTATGCGTTTCCCGGTGGCGGGACGCAGGCGTTTCCGGGGCACACTGGTGTCCTCGGATGACGAGAACATTGTGGTCGAAGTGGACGGTAAGCCGCATACGTTGCCGAGGGCAACGATCGACACCGCCCGACTGGTGCCCTGAGGCCGAGAGCCGGGGCTTTAAGAGGTCTTTAGGTAATGAGCAAAGAAATTTTGATGGTTGTCGACGCCGTTTCGAACGAGAAGGGCGTGGAGAAGGAGGTTGTCTTCGAGGCCATCGAAGCTGCACTGGCGTCCGCGACTCGTCGCAAGCACGGGGATGATATCGACGTTCGGGTCGCGATCGACCGTCAGACTGGCGACTACGAGACGTTTCGCCGCTGGCTCGTCTTCGAGGACGATTCGACGGAACTCGAGGTGCCGGATCGGGAACTGCGCCTTATGGATGCCGTGGACATCGATGAAAACGCCGAGCCTGGCGGTTTTGTCGAGGTGCCGATGGAATCGGTGGAGTTCGGCCGCATCGCAGCCCAGACCGCCAAGCAGGTCATCGTGCAGAAGGTTCGCGAGGCAGAGCGTGAGCAGGTCGTCGAAGAGTTCTCGGGGCGCGAAGGCGAGCTGCTGTCCGGCCTCGTCAAGCGGGTTGACCGCAACGGCGTCTACATCGACCTCGGCGGGAATGCCGAAGGCTTCGTGCCGCGCGACCAGATGGTGCCGCGCGAGCCGGTACGGCCCCAGGATCGGATCAAGGCCCTGCTGACCGAGGTTCGCTCGGAGATGCGCGGCCCGCAGTTGTTCATGACCCGGACCTCGCCTCGGTTCCTGGTCGAGCTCTTCAAGATCGAGGTGCCGGAAGTCGGCCAGGGCCTCATCGATATCCTCGGCGCGGCCCGTGACCCGGGCCTGCGCGCGAAGATCGCGGTGAGAAGCAACGACGCTCGCATCGATGCCGTCGGCGCCTGCGTGGGCATGCGCGGTTCGCGCGTCCAGGCGGTTTCCAATGAACTCGCCGGGGAGCGCGTAGACATCATCCTCTGGGACGAGAACCCGGCACAGTTTGTCGTGAACGCGATGTCACCGGCGGAAGTCGTTTCCATCGTCGTCGACGAGGATGCGCACAGCATGGACGTGGCGGTCGAAGAGGACAAGCTATCGCAGGCGATCGGCCGGGGTGGTCAGAACATCCGCCTGGCCAGCGAGCTGGCGGGGTGGGAGCTCAATGTCATGACCGCCGCCGATGCCGAGGAAAAGAGCGAGACAGAGATGCGCGAGCTCATCGAGCTGTTCTCGAAGCAGCTGGACGTCGACGAGGAAGTGGCACTGATTCTCGTGCAGGAAGGCTTCTCGACGATCGAGGAAGTTGCATACGTGCCGAGTGCCGAACTGCTCGAGATCGAGGAGTTCGACGAGGACATCGTCGAAGAGCTGCGCAGTCGCGCTCGCGACGTCCTGCTGACGCAGGCCATCGTACAGGAAGAAAAGATCGACGAGGCCGAGCCTGCAGAGGACCTGCTGAGCCTCGATGGCATGGAGAAGGGTCTCGCATTCCTGCTTGCGAGCAAGGGTGTCGTGACGCGCGAGGACCTGGCCGAGCTGGCCACCGACGACCTGCTCGAGATCAGCGAGATGGACGAGGAAGAAGCGGCGGCACTGATTATGAAGGCTCGTGCCCACTGGTTCGAGGAAGAGGCGCAGGCCTGAATGCCGATTCACGCGGAGTTAAACAATGGCTGACGTAACAGTTGCACAATTTGCGGAAGTACTGAAGGTGCCGGTCGACAAGCTGCTGGCGCAGCTGGAAGAGGCTGGCATCGAGGTCAGTGGTTCCGACGATACGATCAGCGAAGACGCCAAGATGGAGCTGTTGACGCACTTGCGCCGCAGCCACGGGCAGTCCGCCGCCTCCGCGGGTGCCGCGCCTCGCCGCATCACGCTGAAGCGCAAGTCGCAGTCGGAACTGCGCCTGTCGGGCGCGCAGGGACGTTCACGGACGGTCAACGTCGAGGTCCGCAAGAAGCGCACCTATATCAAGCGTGACGTGCTCGAAGAACAGGCCCAGAAGGAACAGGAGGAGCTCGACCGCAAGAGGCGCGAAGAGGAAGAACGCCTCGAAGCCGAGCAGCGTGAGCAAGAGCGTCTCAAGGCTGAAAAGGAAGAAGCCGCGCGCCTCGAGGAAGAAGAGCGCCGCAAAGAGGAGCAGGCGCGCATCGACGCGCAAGAGGAAGCGCGTAAGGTTGCGGAGCAGGCAGCGGTGGCTGCAGCGGAGGAGAAGGCCCGGCTCGAGAAAGCCGAGGCGGACGCACGCTTGCGCCGCACCAAGGAGAAGGAAAAGCCGAAGGCCAAGAAGCCGGAGACTCGCTACGGCCGCAAGGAGCTGCACGTGGCTGGCGACAAGAGCGGCCGGCGCAAGCGCAAGACCCCGATGCGGCGGCGCGCAGTATCGCTGAGCGGCGATTCGCAGCACGGTTTCGAGAGGCCGACCGCACCGGTCGTTCACGAGGTCGAGATCCCGGAGGGCATCGCCGTATCCGAGCTGGCCAAGCGGCTCGCGGTCAAGGGCAACGAGGTCGTCAAGGTGCTGTTCAATATGGGCGCCATGGTCACCATCAACCAGGTGATCGATCAGGACACGGCGACGCTGGTCGTCGAGGAGCTGGGGCACGTCGCGAAGCCCATCACGGAGGGCGATGTCGACGAGCAGCTGCTTGCAGAGGAAGGCCAGGTCACCGGCGACGAAGTAGCTCGGCCGCCCGTCGTAACCATCATGGGTCATGTGGACCATGGCAAGACCTCTCTGCTCGATTACATACGCCGCAGTCACGTGGCTGAAGGCGAGGCGGGCGGCATTACGCAGCACATCGGCGCGTACTCGGTGAAGACGGACAAAGGCCAGGTTACGTTCCTGGATACGCCCGGCCACGCCGCGTTCACGGCGATGCGCGCACGCGGTGCGCAGGCCACCGATATCGTGGTGCTCGTCGTTGCCGCCGATGACGGGGTCATGCCGCAGACCATCGAGGCCATCCAGCATTCCAAGGCGGCAGGCGTGCCGCTGGTCGTCGCGGTCAACAAGATCGACCGGGAAAACGCCGATCCGGAGCGTGTCCGCAACGAACTGACCCAGCACGAGGTCATTCCGGAGAACTGGGGTGGCGAGAACCTGTTCGTAAACGTGTCCGCGCACACGGGGCAGGGTGTGGACGATCTGCTGGACGCCATTCTCCTTCAGGCCGAACTCATGGATCTCAAGGCCGTGGCCGATGGCCCGGCACAGGGGCTCGTCATCGAATCGAGCCTGGAGAAAGGTCGGGGTGCCGTTGCCACGCTGCTGGTCCAGTCAGGCACGCTCGTGCAGGGCGACATGATTATCGCCGGCGAGGAATACGGGCGCATCCGCAAGATGTTTGACGAGTCTCAGCGGCCCATCGAGTCGGCCGGTCCGTCCGCACCGGTCGCTGTGCTCGGCCTGTCCGATACGCCAAGCGCCGGCGACGATTTCCTGGTTGTCAAGAACGATCGCAAGGCCCGCGAGGTCGCTGAGTTCCGCCAGGCAAAGACGCGCGACGCCAAGCTCGCGCAGCAGCAGGCGTCGAAGCTGGAGGACATGTTCAGCCAGATGACCGAGGGCGACGTCTCGTCGCTGGCGTTGATCATCAAGTCTGATGTGCATGGCAGTACCGAGGCGCTTCGGGATGCGCTGACGAAGCTTTCCACCGATGAGGTGAAGGTCAAGGTGCTGGGTTCGGGAGTCGGTGGAATTACCGAAACGGATGCCAACCTGGCCGCCGCATCCAACGCATTCATCATCGGCTTCAACGTGCGCGCGGATGCCGCGGCACGGGCGGCGATCAAGGAATCCGGCGTGGATGTTCGCTACTACAGCATCATCTACGAGGCGATCGACGACGTGAAGGCAGCTTTGAGCGGCATGCTGTCGCCCGAGGTCAAGGAGCAGATAGTCGGTCTCGCCGAGGTCAAGGAAGTGTTCAGCTCGCCCAAACTCGGCGACATTGCTGGCTGTATCGTCAGCGAGGGGTTCGTCAAGCGGCACAATCCCATTCGTGTCCTGCGTGACAATGTCGTCATTTACGAGGGCGAGCTGGAGTCGCTGCGCCGCTTCAAGGATGACGTCAACGAGGTCCGCGCGGGCACAGAATGCGGTATCGGCGTCAAGAACTACGACAACGTTCAGGTCGGCGATCAGATCGAGTGCTTCGAGCGTGTCGAGGTTGCTCGCACGATAGACTGATGCCTCGGGAGTTTTCACGTCACCAACGGCTGGGCAGCCAGGTTCTGCGGACCCTGAGCGAGTTGCTGCGCTTCGAGATCAAAGACCCGCGACTGCAGCGAATGTCATTGACGTCCGTTGACCTGTCCCGGGACCTCAGCGTGGCACGGGTGTACTTCGGCATGCTCGACCCCAACGAGGACCCGGCAGAGGTGCTGGAGGGCCTGGAACGTGCTGCGGGTTTCCTGCGGTCGAGGCTGGGGCGCGAGCTCAAGGTTCGGGTCGTACCGGAACTGCGCTTCGCCCACGACGACAGCGCCGAGCAGGGTGCGAAGATCAGCGAGCTGATCGACAGTGCGCTGCACGTTGACGACCAGGGCTGACGCTCGATGGGTAGACGGCGCGATGACCGGTGGGATGCGGTTGACGGCATCCTGTTGCTGAACAAGCCGGCAGGGATGACCTCTAACCAGGCCTTGCAGCGAGTCCGGCGCATGCTAAATGCACGCAAGGCCGGCCACACGGGGAGCCTCGACCCTTCGGCGACCGGCATGCTGCCGTTGTGCTTCGGCGAGGCCACCAAGATTTGCGCCTTCCTGCTCGATGCGGACAAGATCTACCGGGTTACGGCTCGCCTCGGCGAAGCAACCGATACGGGCGACGCGGACGGGGAGGTGATCGCGCGGGAAAATGTGCCCGAGCTGTCCGCGGGTGACTGGCAGGAGATTTTGGAGGGATTTCTCGGCGAGTCCATGCAGGTTCCGCCGATGTATTCGGCCCTCAAGAAGGACGGCAAGCGGCTCTATGAACTGGCGCGCAAGGGCGAGAGCGTGGAGCGGGAGCCGCGCAGGATCCGGATAAACGACATTCAGCTGCTCGAGAGTGCCGGCTCGCGGCTGGTGTTCCGGGTGAGCTGTTCGAAGGGGACCTATGTGAGGTCGCTGGTGGAGGATATCGCCAAGCGGGCTGGCACCATTGCCCACACATCGCGGCTCCACCGCGAAACAGTGGGTGACTTCGACGCCGACGACATGCTGGATATGACCGTCCTGGAGGAGGCTGCGGAGCAGGGCCGTGAGGCTGTGCGGGAGAAGCTCGCAGGGGCCGACACGGCATTGGCCGGCCTGCCGGCAGTGAGCCTTGGGCCCGAGGGGCGCAGCAGGTTCCTGCAGGGCCAGGCGGTTACCTGTCCCGGCGAGGCGCCGGGCGGCCTTGCAAGGGTTTACGGGGTGCCGGGCGAGTTTCTGGGTGTGGGAGAGCTGACCGGCGACGGTGAGCTGGCGCCGCGCCGGGTGTTTGGTGCGGGTGAAAAAAACCCGTAGATATTTGATTTTGGACTGTTAATAGGCCCAAACAGACGCTAGAATGCGCGCTGCAAAAAAAGGGCTAAAGAGTAGAGAACTGAGGTTTTTTGGAAAATGTCACTTACGATTGAACAGAAGAGCAAGATTGTCGCGGACTATTCCCGCGGCCAGGGAGACACGGGGTCTCCCGAAGTGCAGGTCGCACTGCTGTCAGCACGCATCGCCGAGCTCACCGAGCATTTCGGCGAGCACAAGAAGGATCACCACAGCCGTCAGGGTCTACTGAAGATGGTTAACAAGCGCCGCAAGCTGCTTGATTACCTCAAGGCGAAAGACCAGGACCGATATCGCGAGCTTATATCCCGGCTCGGACTCCGTCGCTAAGACGCGACCCTCAAGCAACGGCCTGATCGATTCGCCGTTCCCGCTAAGGGTACGACGCGATTTGCCGTTGCCGACACATTCAAGATCAAGAGAAGCTAACGTGAAATCAATTGTTAAGACTTTCCAGTACGGAGAGCATAAAGTTACGCTCGAAACCGGGACCATAGCTCGCCAGGCAGACGGCGCCGTGCTGGTAGACATGGCCGAAACGGTCGTCCTCGTTACGGCTGTAGGCCGCAAGACGGCAGACCCGGGCCGGGACTTCTTCCCGCTGACGGTCAATTACCAGGAAAAGACCTACGCTGCGGGCAAGATCCCAGGTGGCTTCTTCAAGCGCGAAGGGCGCCCCAGCGAGAAAGAGGTGCTGGTTTGCCGCCTCATCGACCGGCCGATCCGGCCGCTGTTCCCGAAAGGCTTCACGAATGAGGTCCAGGTCATCGCGACAGTCATGTCGCTGAACCCGGACGTCGACCCGGACATCCCCGCGATGATCGGCGCGTCGGCCGCGCTGGCCCTGTCAGGCATGCCTTTCGCGGGCCCGATCGGCGCAGCCAAGGTCGGGTACAAGGACGATAACTACATCCTCAACCCGGGTTTGCATGACCTCCACGAGTCAGACCTGGAGCTGATTGTTGCCGGTACGAAGGACGCCGTCCTGATGGTCGAATCCGAGGCCAACTGCCTGTCCGAGGATGTCATGCTCGGCGCCGTCATGTTCGGGCACGAGGCACTGCAGGCCGCGATCGACGCGATCAACGAACTGGCAGCGGAAGCTGCCAAGCCGGCCTGGGACTGGCAGGCGCCGGACGAGGACCACGAGCTGGCCGAGGCCGTTGCTGCGCAGGCGAGGGCTGCCCTGACGGCTGCCTACCAGGTGACGGACAAGCAGGAGCGGCAGGCGGCGGTTGGGGAAGCCAAGGCTGCTGCGCTCGCGGCGCTGGCTGGGGGCGACGATGCCCGGTGGTCGGCCGATGACGTCAGCGGCGCGCTTTACAGGCTGGAGAAGAATGTGGTTCGAAGCCGCGTGATTGCGGGCGAGCCGCGCATCGACGGCCGCGATCGCGAAACGGTGAGGCCGATCGACGTCAAGGTGGGTACCCTGCCCAGGGCGCACGGTTCGGCGATCTTCACGCGCGGCGAAACCCAGGCCATTGTTGCGACGACACTGGGCACCGGCCGTGACGCGCAGATCATCGACGCCATCGAGGGCGAGCGCAAAGAGCCCTTCATGCTGCACTACAACTTCCCGCCATTCTGTGTCGGCGAGACGGGATTCGTGGGCTCTCCGAAACGCCGCGAGATTGGCCATGGCAAGCTTGCCAAGCGCGGCATCCAGGCCGTGATGCCAAAACACGATGACTTCGGTTACGTCATCCGCGTCGTATCCGAGATCACCGAGTCGAATGGATCGAGCTCGATGGCATCGGTTTGCGGCACGAGCCTCGCGCTGATGGATGCCGGCGTTCCGGTCAAGGCGCCGGTAGCCGGTGTCGCCATGGGCCTGGTCAAGGAAGGCGACGATTTCGCCGTACTCACGGACATCCTCGGCGACGAGGACCACCTCGGCGACATGGACTTCAAGGTCGCGGGCACCGAGCACGGCATCACCGCACTGCAGATGGACATCAAGATCCAGGGAATCACCCGCGAAATCATGGATATTGCGCTGGGGCAGGCCAAGGGTGCGCGGCTGCATATCCTCGGTGAGATGAACAAGGTGATCAGCGAGCCGCGGGCACAGATGTCCGAATGGGCGCCGACGATCATGACCTTCAAGATCGACCCCGAGAAGATCCGCGACGTCATTGGCAAGGGCGGCGCCGTTATCCGCGCCATGACCGAGGAAACGGGCGCCACGATCGATATCGAGCAGGACGGCACCGTGCGGATTGCCTCAGTCGACGGCGCTTCGGGCAAGGAGGCGCGTCGTCGCATCGAGCTCATCACGGCCGATGTCGAAGTCGGTCGCGTTTACGAGGGCCGCGTTGCCCGATTGATGGATTTCGGGGCTTTCGTCACGATCCTGCCCGGCAAAGACGGCCTCGTGCATATCTCGCAGATCTCGAACGAGCGCGTCGAAAAAGTCAGCGACAAGCTGTCCGAGGGCGATGTCGTCAAGGTCAAGGTGCTCGAAGTCGATCGCCAGGGCCGCGTACGGCTGTCGATGAAGGAAGTCGACGCCGCCTAGACGTATTGGTTCAGGAATCCGGTCATTCGTGGCGGCAGGTAGAAATCGGGCCGCCACGGAGTGCCCCCCTGAACGAAGCCGACGTGGCCCCCTTTTTCGGAGATCTCGAGCGTCACGTTGTCTGACAGGCGATCGCGGTGGGGTATGACGCCAGGCGTCATGAACGGGTCATCCAGTGCACTCACGATGAGCGTCGGTCTCGCGATAGTCGCGAGGTACCGGTTCGAACTGCAGCGGTCATAGTAATCCGCCTTGCCCTTGAAGCCGTGCAGCGGCGCGGTCACGGCGTCGTCGAATTCGGCGAAAGTGCGCGCATTCATCGTTCGTTCCCAATCGAAAGCAGCCGTATGTCTGTCGAACTTTCGGCGCACGGCCTCCTTCATGCTTTTTAGTAAATACCACTGGTAAAACCTTGAAAAACCTAGATTAAGAGCTTCTGCACAAAGGTGGAGGTCGAGGGGCACACACACGGCTACCGCAGCCGAGACCGGGGTCTTTTCACCGGTCTCGCCCAGGTACTTGAGCAGCACGTTGCCGCCTAGAGAGTAGCCCGCGGCCAGGATCGGGCCCTCGTGGCCGTTACGGATGAGCGTGTCGAGGAAGTACCGGATGTCGTTGGTCTCGCCGGCGTGGTAGCGGCGGGGCAGCCGATTGCGATAATCGCCGCAGTCACGGAAATGCAGGACACAGCACCGCCACTCCTTCTGTGTCGCGGCGGCCATGATCATCCGCGCGTACGCGGATTCCGCAGAGCTCTCGAGGCCGTGCAGAATGACGAGCAGCGGCGCCTTTGCGGACGGTTCCATGCCGGTGACAACCCAGTCCACTGCCGTGATGTCGCCATCCGGCAGCTCCAGGCTTTCACGGCGCAATTTCGGTCTGAACCGATAGGCCCAGGGCATCGATGGCAGGATGGTCTGAAGGTGCCGGTGCTTTAGCCACCAGGGGGGGCGGAAGTTGCTGCGAACAACGCGAGTGTCGGGCGTTTCAGTCGTCATTCTCGCCTAAGCAAACCACTATTTTTACCCAAAAAAAAGGCCCCCCGTTTGCACAGGGGGCCCGCCATGGAGTGAAAACTCCTTCAGGCTCTGCAACAGGGGGCGGGGGAGCGTATCCCCGTTGCAGTATTTAAGATTGGGGTTCTAAAGCCCTGATGTCAAGGTATTTTCTGTGACAGATTGTTACTGCCCGTGTCGCGGATTTCCTGCGAAAAATTGCCCTGCTGGCCAAGAAACAGCTCCACGCTGTCTTCGAGACCGTCCACAAGGAGGCTCGAAGCAGGGTGGCCATAGGCAAGGATGACCTTAGAGAGAAATTTTTCGCTGAGAACGGCCTTGCCATTCTGTTCTTGCTCACAGATCACCTGGAGCAGGATACACCGGGTGAGGTCATCGCCATTCTTCTTGTCGATCACCCTGAAGTCGATGCCCTGAAGCACGAGGTCCCGGATGTCGGCGAAAGTAATGTAACGGCTCTCTTCCGTATCATAGAGCCGCCGATTCGGATATTTCCGAATAAGTCGAGTCCTGTCTTGCAGTGCCACGGTCACCCCCCCACACAACGTGTTGAATACCTTAGCCGATTTTCGCCTCAATCCATAGCGAAATCGGCTGCCTCGATCGTCCGAAGGCCCCGCAACTTGGCCGGATTCCAGAATTCAAAGGCCCAGGCCCAGATTTCCTCGAGCGTGCCGCCGTCGAGGTCGGCCGGGGGAGCCTGGCGCAGCGCGGCGAGCGCCGATAGCAGCACGGGACGCGGCTCTGTCACCGGGATCGCGGCTGCACCAGTGCTCTTGCTGAGCTTCTGACCTCTTGAATTCACGGCGACCGGAATATGCATGTAGCTCGGGGTTGGATGCCCCAGAAGTCGCTGCAGCCAGATCTGCCTGGCCGTGGAGTCCATGAGGTCGATGCCGCGGACCACTTCGCTGATCGATTGCAGGCCATCGTCCACGACAACGGCCAGCTGGTAGGCGATGAGCCCGTCACGCCTCAGGATGACGAAGTCACCGGATTCCGATTCGAGGGATTGGCTCTGGGGTCCCTGCAGAAGATCCTCGAACACAATAGGTTGGTCATCGGTGCGGACCCGGACGGAAAATTCGCCGCCGCCAAAGCCGTTGCGACAGTTTCCCGGGTATATGGTGCCCAGCTTGCCCTGGCGCTGGTTCGCGAGATCCCGGCGGGAGCACCCGCAACGGTAGGCCCACCCCTGGTCCAGTAAAATTTGGACCGCTGCGTCCTGCGCATCGCGGTTGCTGCTCTGCAGACTGGCCTCGCCGTCCCATTCGAAGCCATACGCCTCGAGGGCCTGGAAAATATCCCGTATCGAGCCGGGCCGCTCGCGCGGCGGGTCGATATCCTCGATGCGGACAAGCCATTTGCCGTGGCGGCGGCGGGCCTCCAGGTAGCTGGCCACCGCGGCCAGCAGGGAGCCGAAATGCAGCGGGCCGGTCGGCGAGGGAGCAAACCGACCGACATACGAACCAGCCGGGATAGCGTTACCGGTAGCGATCGTCCCGGTCGCGGAACTGCCGTTCTGCAAGCTCTCGCCGCTCCTGAGCCTCGACGCACAATGTGGCGACGGGCCGGGCCTCCAGCCGTTTCAGGCCGATTTCTTCTCCGGTCTCGTCGCAGAAACCGTAGTTCCCTTCGTCAATTCGGGCGAGGGCAGAGTCGATCTTGCGCAGCAGCTTGCGCTCCCGGTCCCGGGTACGCAGTTCGAGGCCGAACTCGGACTCCTGCGTCGCCCGGTCGTTGGGGTCCGGGAAGTTGGCCGCCTCGTCCTGCATGTGGTGGACGGTTCGATCTACCTCGAACATCAGCTCGCGCTTCCAGGCAGTCAGGATTCTGCGGAAGTGCTCGAGCTGGGCGTCGCTCATGTATTCTTCGCCGCGCCTCGGCTTGTAAGGCTCGATGCCGTGGATGGGCCCGGTGAGCACATCGCCGCGGGGGCGCCTGCGCGCCGGGGCCTTGCGCGTCGCTTTCGTCCTGGCAACCTTCTTCTTCGAGACTTTCTTCTTCGAGGCCTTTTTCTTCGAGACTTTCTTCTTCGAGGCCTTTTTCTTCGAGACTTTCTTCTTCGAGACTTTCTTCTTCGAGACTTTCTTCTTCGAAGCCTTTTTCTTGGAAACCTTCTTCTTCGAGGCCTTTTTCTTCGAGACCTTTTTCTTCGAGACCTTTTTCTTCGAGACTTTCTTCTTCGTGGCAGCCTTTTTCTTGCTTACTTTCTTCTTTGCCGTCTTCTTACGAGACGCAACCTTCTTGCGGCTCGTCGCCTTCTTTTTGGCAACCTTCTTTTTGCTGGTTTTTCTCGCGGCGGGCTTTTTCTGGGCAACTTTTTTCTTGGTTACCTTTTTGCGAGACGCTGTTACCTTCTTCCGCTTCTTGCTCGCGGCCTTCTTCACGGCCATTTCATACTCCTGCCGAAACGAGAAAAGGCCGGGATTATACATGGCTTGGCCGGCCATGGAAGCCCAATTTTCGACCTAGCCGGAAAGTAACATTCGGGCGGCAGAAAGCCCCACGGGCCGGGCTTTCGAGCCAAGTCGCCAAAGCGCCGGAAAATCGTTTTATCGGTCGATTTCCTTTACACTAGCCCGATTTTACGGGCTATAGGCGTCTACCAGCACATGCGACTAAGCAAAATCAAGCTCGCCGGCTTCAAATCCTTCGTCGACCCTACAACCATCACATTTCCAAGTAATCTCGTCGGCGTCGTTGGGCCCAACGGCTGCGGCAAGTCCAATGTCATTGACGCTGTGCGCTGGGTGATGGGCGAGAGTTCGGCCAGCCGGCTCCGTGGTGACTCGATCACGGACGTGATTTTCAACGGGTCAAGCTCGCGCAAGCCGATTGGTGCGGCGTCGGTCGAGCTGCTGTTCGACAACGCCGAGACAACTCTCGAAGGGCAGTATGCCAAGTATGCCGAGATTTCGATTCGGCGAGAGGTCACGCGGGACGGGATATCGAACTATTTCCTGAACGGCACGCGATGCCGGCGGAAAGATATCACCGGCGTCTTCCTCGGCACGGGACTGGGGCCGCGCAGTTACTCCATCATCGAACAGGGCATGATCTCCCGCCTGATCGAGGCCAAGCCCGAGGATATGCGCGTCTTCCTCGAGGAGGCGGCAGGCATTTCGAAGTACAAGGAAAGGCGGCGTGAAACGTCAACCCGTATCAAGCACACGAAGGAGAACCTGGAACGCCTGATGGATGTGCTCGAGGAAGTCGAGAAGCAGATCAAGCATCTCGACCGCCAGGCCAAGACCGCCGAGCGCTATGCCAAGTACAAGAACCAGGAGCGCAGGACGGCTGCCGAACTGCTTACCCTGAGGACCGCCAACCTGGAGGATAAGGCGAATGCGGCCGAACGAGAGCTGGCGGAGCGCAAGACCCGGCTCGAGGCCATCATCGCAGAGCTGCGAAAACTCGAAGCGGCTATCGAGGAGGCCCGGGAAAAACAGGCCGAACGCAACGAGTCATTCAACGGGGTGCAGGGCCGCTTCTATAAGGTCGGTTCTGAAATCGCTCGCCTGGAACAGTCAATCGAGCACGCCAATGAACTCCGGGAGCGACAGAGCAGCGACCTTGAGCAGGCTATCCTGGGCGCCCGCGAGATCCGGGAGCACATTGACAAGGACCAGAGCGAGATAGACCAGCTCGAACTCACGCTCAACGAGTTGGTGCCGGGGCTCGAGCAGGCCCGTGAGAGTGAGCGGGCGTCCTCGGAGTCGTTGCACAAGGCCGAGCAGGCGCTGGCTGAATGGCAGGAGCAATGGGACGATTGCACTGCGCGTATCAGCGAGGCGCGCCAGCAGCATAACGTCGAGCGTACCCGCTCCGAGCAAATCGAGTCCCGAATCAAGAGCTTTTTCGACCGCCACAAGAAACTGGCGGAAGCGCGGTCGGACAATGACCCTGACGAGCTGAAGTCGACGCTGGTTCAGCTGACCGCGAAGGAGCAGCGCAAACGGCAGGCGCGCGATGAGTATGAGCGCCACCTGGCCGATATCGCCGAGCAGGTTCGAAAATTGCGGGAGCAGGATGTCAAGCTGATGCGACTCCTCGACGAGAGGCGGGGCGTGCTGCAGGCCGCACAAGGCAAGCATGCGTCGCTCGAAGCGTTGCAACAAGCCGCCCTCGGCGAGGGTGACGAAGGCATTCACGAGTGGCTCGAGAATGCGGGGCTGGAATCGAACCGCAAGGTCGCGCAGACCCTCGACGTGCAAGACGGCTGGGAGCGTGCCATCGAGACCGTTCTGGGCGACTACCTGCAGGCGATCTGCGTTAACGATCTGGCCCCGGTCACTGACAGCATCGCCAAGCTGCGCTCCGGTCAGGTCACGATTCTCGAAGAGCACGGCGGCGACCTGTCGGATCTCGACACGTCGACGACGCTGGCGGCGAAAGTATCCGGGGCCCCTGATTCGGTGGTCAGGATACTGTCGCGTGTCCAGGTGGCTGACTCGCTGCCTGCGGCACTGTCGATCCGAGACATGCTCGATGCCGAGGACTCGGTCATTACCGAAGACGGCATCTGGCTGGGCAGGCGCTGGCTGCGGGTGTCGCGCGATCGGGATGAGAAGGCCGGCGTACTCGCGCGGGAGCACGAGATGCGGCGTCTCAAAGGCGAAATCCGCGAGGCGCAGGCGCGCTTCGAGAGCGCGAGAAAGCTCCAGCAGGATGGTCGGACACGACTCCACCAGCTCGAGGAGCGCCGGGAGACCCTGCAAAAGGAGGCGACAGCGGCGCTGGCTGAATACTCCGAGATAAAGGCGGAGCTCGACGCCGCGCAGTATCGGATGGACCAGGTCACGGCCCGCAGCGAGGCGCTGGCCGAGGAAACGAGCGAAGTCGAAGGCTACAAGGTCGCGGCGGAGGAGCAGCTGCGTGAATCGCAAGCTCGCTTCGGCCAGGCTGAGGAGGCCATCAAGGACTTCGAGACCCGGCGCCAGACGCTCGAAGTGCAGCGTGACGAGTTGCGCGGGGAACTACAGAGAGTGCGGGCGCAGGCAGAGGAAGATCGGCAGACCGTCCAGAACATTACGATTCAGTTCGAGAGCCGCCGTTCCAGCAAAGAGTCTGCCTCGCAGAATCTCAGCCGCATGCAGTCGCAGCTGGCACAGTTCGAGCGCCGCGAGGTGGAGATTCGGGAACAGCTGGAGCTAAGCCAGCGGCCGCTCGCGGATAACAAGCGTGCTCTCGAAGAGCAGCTGGCTGCGCGGGTGAACGTCGAAGAGGAACTGGCGGCGGCGAGAAGGCTGGTGGAGGCCGTCGAATCGGAGCTTCGCAATCTCGACCACGAGCGAATGCAGGTCGAACAGCGCGCGGAGTCGGCTCGTGGCAGCGTGAGCGCGGCAGAGATCGCACTTCGCGAAGTCCGTGTCAGGCAGGAAGGCTTTGCCGAGCAGCTGGCGCAGACAGACTTCGATTACGCGACGTTGCTGGAGGAACTGGACGTGGAGGCGACGATCGAGGCCTGGGGGGACAAGCTTGAAAAGGTCCGACGTCGCATCGACAGGTTGGGCCCAATCAACCTGGCGGCGATTGACGAATTCAAGGAGCAATCGCAACGCAAGGAGTATTTGGACGCGCAGCTTGAAGACCTGAACAGTGCGCTGGCGACGCTGGAAAGTGCGATCCGCAAGATTGACAAGGAAACGCGCTCACGTTTCCGGGCGACTTTTGAAAACGTCAACGCCGGCTTCAAGCTGCTGTTCCCGAAGCTGTTCGGTGGCGGCCATGCGTATCTCGAGCTGACGGGCGAGGATCTGCTCACGTCCGGCGTGACCGTCATGGCGCGCCCGCCCGGTAAGCGCAATAGTACGATTCAATTGTTGTCCGGCGGTGAGAAAGCCCTGACCGCAGTGGCGCTGGTGTTCGCGATTTTCGAACTCAATCCGGCGCCGTTCTGCCTGCTTGACGAGGTTGATGCGCCGTTGGATGATCATAACGTCGGGCGTTTTTGCGATATCGTCAAGGACATGTCGAACAAGGTCCAGTTCGTCTTCATCACTCACAACAAGGTGACGATGGAGCTTGCCCGACAGCTCAGCGGCGTAACGATGCAGGAGCCGGGCGTGTCCCGCCTCGTATCGGTCGACCTTGACGAAGCAGTGAAGATGGCGGCGAGTTAGGTCTCCGCGAAATGGATGGTCTGCGCTGGTTACTGCTGTTCCTTGGAATACTGGTAATCGCCGGTGTTTATTTCTACAGCAGGCGCGAGCGAGCCAGGGCGGAGAGTACATCTACCGAGACGCGCCGGATCACTCCTTCCCTCGGTGATGAGGCTGCCGACGCGCCGGAGGACGATGAGGCGAGCCGGTTCGACGTAGAGGACGACCTGGACTCATCTTCCGGCGAGCTACCTCAGAAAATCGTCACGCTGCGGCTCGTCGCCCGAAATGGTGGAGCGTTCGCCGGTGACGACCTTATTCTCGGCTTGCGGGGCATCGGCTTGCGTCACGGCAAGTTCGGCATTTTCCATCGCATAGACGGTGACGACGAGGATCGGACGATATTCAGTGCGGCCAGCCTGGTCGAACCCGGTTCCTTCGACCTCGCCAACATCAAGGAGCAGGAAATTCCCGGCATCAGTTTGTTCATGGTGCTGCCGGGCCCCGTTGACGGTGTCGAAGCCTTCGACATGATGATGGATGCCGCCAGGGCCTTGGCGCAGGGTCTCGATGCCGAACTGCTCGACGAGACGGGCAGTACGCTGAGTATTCAGCGCGAGCGATATCTTCGCGAGGAAATTATTCAGTACCAGCACTCCAACCTGGTCGCCTGATCCGTATCCTCGCCGAGCAATGAGTTCCACGAAGGACATCGAGGAGCAGCTGGATCGCCTCAGGGACGAGATCCGCTACCACAATTACCGCTACCACGTTCTCGATGATCCGGATATTCCGGACGCTGAATATGATCGGCTGATGCGGCGCCTACAGGCGCTCGAAGCGAAACACCCGAACCTCGTGCGATCGGATTCACCGACGCAGCGTGTCGGGGATACCCCTGTCGAGGCCTTTGGCACCGTCACCCACAGGCTGCCGATGCTGTCGCTGGACAATGCGTTTTCCGAGGACGAGCTGCGAGATTTCCATCGCCGGGTGACACAGCGGTTGGAGCTGGAGGAGGGCGCGGACCGGCTCCCTTATACGGCGGAACCGAAGCTGGATGGCGCTGCTGTCAGCCTAATCTATGAAGATGGGGCGCTCGTGAGAGGGGCGACTCGCGGCGATGGCACAACAGGTGAGGACATTACTCACAATGTGCGCACTATTGATGCCGTGCCACTGCACCTGCTGGGATCCGACTACCCGCGGACGCTCGAAGTGCGTGGCGAAGTGTTCATGCCGAAGGCAGGATTTGAAGCCTATAACGAGCAGGCCCGTGCCGCGGGCGAGAAGGCGTTCGTCAACCCTCGCAATGCGGCTGCCGGAAGCCTGCGGCAGCTGGATCCAAGACTTACCGCAGCGCGCCCGCTCGATATGTACGTTTATTCAGTTGGCTTTGTAGAGAACGGCGAGCTACCAGATCGCCACAGCGAGATCCTCGATTGCCTCCAATCCTGGGGGTTGAAGACATGCCCCGAGCGACGGGTTGTTGAAGGCGTGGAGGGCTGCCTCGCCTATTTCAAGGAAATGGCGGCAAGGCGCGATTCTCTGAGTTACGAAATCGACGGCATCGTCTACAAGGTTGATGACCTTCGCCAGCAACGTGAGTTGGGATTTGTATCGCGTGCGCCGCGCTGGGCCATCGCACACAAGTTCCCGGCACAGGAGGAAATGACGGAAGTTCTGGGGGTTGAATTTCAGGTCGGGAGGACCGGTGCTCTCACGCCGGTGGCACGGCTGGAGCCGGTATTCGTCGGCGGTGTCACGGTGAGCAATGCCACGCTGCATAACATGGACGAACTGAACCGTAAGGATGTACGCATCGGCGACACGGTGATTATTCGCAGGGCCGGTGATGTCATACCGGAGGTCGTTAGTGTCGTTAAGAGTCGGCGGCCGAAGAAGACCAGGCCCGTGGAACTGCCCGCCAAATGTCCGGTATGCGAGTCAGCCGTGACACGAGAGGAGGGCGAGGCCGTTGCGCGTTGTACCGGCGGCCTGTATTGCTCGGCGCAGCGCGCGCAGGCCCTGAAGCACTTCGTATCGCGAAAGGCGATGGACATCGAGGGACTTGGCGCCAAGTTGATCGACCAACTGGTAGCTGCCGGTCGCATCAGTACGCCTGCTGATCTTTATCAGCTGAGCAGAGAAGAACTTGCTGCGTTGGAACGGATGGGTGAGAAGTCTGCCGATAATTTGGTCGAGGCGATAGAAGCCAGCAAATCAACCAGCCTTGCACGGTTCCTGTTTGCGTTGGGCATACGCGAGGTTGGCGAGGCAACCGCAGCATCGCTGGCCGCCCATTTTGGAAAGCTTGCCAACATCCTTAGCGCATCGGAGTCCGACCTGATAAACGTTCCGGATGTGGGTCCTGTAGTGGCATCCAGGATTCGGGCGTTCTTTAGTGAGCCTCACAACCTGGAGGTGATTGAGCGTTTGCAAGCGTCCGGCATCAAGTGGCCGGAGGCAGAGGCACAGGTGATTCCAGAGGACGGTCCGCTATCCGGAAAGACCTTCGTTTTGACCGGAACGCTCTCGGACATGACGCGCGATGAGGCCAAGGCCAGAATCGAGGAGCGGGGGGGCAAGGTCACTGGCAGCGTGTCAAAGAAGACCGACTTTGTTGTGCATGGCGACAAGCCGGGTTCGAAGTTGGCAAAAGCGCGTAGTCTGGGCGTCACAGCCCTGGACGAGGAGGAATTCGACGCGCTGTTGGCGGACAGTTGACCAAAGTTGCTGGTCTGTCCATGCAAGAAACTCAGCTTGTCGCTAAATAACACATATTGCTCCAGTTTCGTCTGATCGACGAAACTTGGGCTATTTTTCCCAAGTTGACCATTTTGTTAGCAAAATGGTTTCTTCCGAAATATATTTTGCGTCCATGCAACATGACATACAGCGGCAGATACTCGGCGCGTTTCTAATCGCGCTGAGGCCAATCGCAAGAATACTTCTGCGTTTCGGAATCGGTTTTAGGGAATTTTCCGAACTCGCGAAGACCGCATTCGTCGACGTTGCCTCCAAAGATTATGGCCTCCGAGGCCGGCCCACGAATATTTCTCGGGTCGCGGTCATGACCGGACTCACGCGCAAAGAAGTTCGTCGGATCCGCGAGAAGATCGAGCAGGGGGACGAGTTTGTAGTCGTTAAGTCGACGCCGTTGAGTG
>JBFFSI010000038.1:0-20064 GCA_041572475.1 Woeseiaceae bacterium | reverse complement strand
CCCGATGACCTCGATGATATCGGCTCGCGCGACGAGGTCGTCGATGAAGTCCTGGGGTATGCGTCCGGCCATGTTGTCTAAACGGCGCCTCCGCGGACCCGGGTTTCGATCGTTATTATTGTGGTCGGGCAGGGGCCAAAGACCCCTGTCCCAAGCATAGCCCGCCTAGCCGAGACGTGCTTTGACTTTTGCCCCGACGGCGCCCATGTCGGCGCGGCCGGCAGCCCTGGACTTGATAATGGCCATGACCTTGCCCATATCGCGAATGCTCTCGGCTCCGGTCGTACCGACGGCCTCCTCGATGAGCGCATCGAGTTCGGCGTCGCTCAGCTGTTCGGGCAGGTAGGTCTCGAGCACGGCTATCTCGGCCAGCTCGATGGCGGCGAGGTCTTCCCGGCCGCCTCTCTCGAACTGTTCGATGGAATCGCGGCGCTGCTTGACCATCTTGTCGAGCACGGAGAGCACGCCGGCGTCATCCAGTTCGGTGCGCTGGTCCACCTCGACCTGCTTGATCGCGGCCAGCGCCAGGCGAATAACCTTCAGGCGCTCCTTGTCGCCGGCCTTCATGGCCGACTTCATGTCGCTGGTGATGCGGGATTTCAGGGCCATGGCTTGCGGGCTCCACGACGAGGAGCCCAGGCACGCAGCTAGTACAGCCGCTTGCGCTTGGCATCTTCCCGAGACATGCGCTTCATGTGCCGCTTTACGGCGGCCGCTTTCTTGCGCTTACGCTCCTGCGTGGGTTTCTCGTAGAATTCCCGGCGGCGCAGCTCCGTCAGGATGCCGGCCTTCTCACAGGCGCGCTTGAAACGGCGCAACGCGGCGTCGAAATATTCGTTCTCTTTTACGCGGACACTTGGCATACGAATCCAGTTCTAAACAGCCCAAAGACACACGACCCGGCCGAAGCCGGGACTCAGCCAGATATTATAGCGGCAGACTTCATCTAATTCCAAGCCTCCAGGTAGGGTATTATCCGCCGCCTATGATCGTATTGGGCATCGAGACGAGCTGCGACGAGACCGGCGTCGCCCTCTACTGCACGGAGAGCGGGCTGCTCGCCGACGCGCTGCACAGCCAGGTCGATCTACATGCCGTATACGGCGGTGTAGTGCCCGAGATCGCCTCTCGCGACCATATCCGGCGCTTGCTGCCGCTGATCGAGCAGGTGCTGGGGGAAGCCGGCGTCGAGCGGCCTGACGCGGTGGCCTACACGGCTGGCCCGGGGCTCGTCGGCGCCCTGATGGTGGGCAGCGGCCTGGCCAACGGCCTCGGCCTCGCCTGGGACTGTCCGGTCGTCCCCGTCCACCACATGGAAGGCCACCTGTTGGCGCCGATGCTCGAAGAACGCCCACCGCAATTCCCGTTCCTCGCGCTGCTCGTGTCGGGTGGCCACAGCATGCTGATCGCGGTCGCCGGGCTCGGCGAGTACAGGCTGCTGGGAACGACGCTCGACGATGCGGTAGGGGAGGCCTTCGACAAGACGGCCAAGCTGCTCGGGCTTGGCTATCCGGGCGGGCCGGCGTTGGCGCGCCTCGCCGAAGACGGCGATGAACAAGCCTTCGATTTCCCGCGGCCAATGCTCAACCGGCCGGGTTTCGACTTCAGCTTCAGCGGGCTCAAGACCGCGGTCATGCTGGAGGTGCGCAAGGCGACCGAGGCCGGCCGGATTGATGATTGCCGGGCAGACATTGCCGCCTCCTTTCAGCGCGCCGCCGTGGACACGCTGGTCACGCGCTCGTTGCAGGCGGCCGATGGCGAGGGGCTCGAGCGCATCGTCGTCGCCGGCGGCGTGGGCGCAAACAAGCTGCTGCGCCAGGACATGGCGCGGCGTTTCCCGGGCGAGGTTTATTATCCACGCCTGGCGTACTGTACGGACAATGGTGCGATGATCGCGGTTGCCGGCGCCCTGCGGCTCGCAGACGCAGCGGCCGCCGGCGAGATCCGCGCGCGCGCGCGCTGGTCTCTCGAGACGCTGGGCATTCCCGGCGAGCAGGTGGCCTGATGGACATCATTTTCTTACACGATCTCCGTATCGACGCCGTCATCGGCATCTGGGAATGGGAACGCAAGATCCGGCAGACGGTGTCGATCGACCTGGAGATGTCCGCCGATATCCGCAAGGCAGCGGCCAGCGACAGCGTCGAGGACACGCTGAACTACAAGCTCGTCGCCAAGCGGCTGCAACAATTCGTCGGCGACTCCGGCTTTCAGCTCGTCGAGACTCTGGCGGAGAAGGTCGCCGAGATCGTGCTGGACGAATTCGGCGTCGCGTGGGTGCGGGTCCGTGTGAACAAGCCCGGGGCAATACGCGGCGCGCGCGATGTCGGCGTCATCATCGAACGCGGCACCCGGCCTGCCGGGAACTGAGCCCCGATGGCACGGATTTACCTCGGGCTCGGCAGCAACATCGATGCCAGGCACAACCTGCAGATGGGCATCAGGGAACTGGAGAGTCGCTACGGTGAGCTGTCCGTGTCGCCGATCTACCAGAGTCGGGCCGTCGGGTTCGAGGGGCCGGATTTTCTGAACCTCGTCGTTGGCTGCTCCACTGACAGCAGCCCCGACGAAGTCCACGAGGCAATCGAGGCGATCCATCGCAAAGCGGGCCGCAAGCGCGGCGAGGAAAAGTTCGCCTCGCGGCCCCTGGATATCGATCTACTGCTGTATGACGATCTCGTCATTGCCGAACCGCCGCTGCGACTGCCGCGGTCGGACGTCCTCGAGTACAGCTTCGTGCTGCGGCCGCTCGCGGAACTGGCACCGGACCTGGTGCACCCCGTAACGGGAAAGACCATGGCCGAGCATTGGGAAGGTTATGATGCCGAGGCAATGCCCCTGACGCCCGTGAGCCGGATCCTGTGACAGAGATTATCGGCGCTGGCTGACGTCGGCGCGGTTCACCACCCGATACTGCGCCCGCCGTCGACGGCGATCACCTGTCCGGTGACGTAACCCGCGTCGCGCACCAGCCAGACGATGCAGTCCGCGATATCGGTCGGGTCGCCGGCTCGCCCCATCGGTATCTGCTCGAGTATCGACTGCCTGGTCGCGGCGGTCATTTCGTCCTCGGGCCAGAGGATGGCCCCCGGGGCCACGCCATTGACGCGAACGTCCGGCGCGAGGTCCTTGGCGAGCGACAGCGTCAGCATCGCGAGCCCTGCCTTGGCCGAGCCGTAGACCGCGTGATTTCGCAGCGGCCGGCGCGCATGAATGTCCACCAGGTTGACGATCGACCCCTTTGACCTGCGCAGCTCCGGCAGCGCCGCCTGGGAGAGGAACAGCGGCGCTTTGAGGTTGCTGCCGACGAGATCGTCCCAGTGTTCTTCGGTGATCGTCCCGGGTGGCGTCGGGTAGAAACTCGAGGCGTTGTTGACGAGGACGTCGAGGCGCCCGTGCCAGGCCACGATGTCGTCGATCATCTGCGGCAGCGCGGCCGTGTCGAGCAAGTCGGCCTGGATCGCCAGGGCCGAGTTGGCGCGCTCGTCGTTCAGGCGTGCGACGAGGGCATCCGCGTCGGCCGCCGAGCTGCGGTAATGAACGACGACGCTGGCGCCTTGTGCATGCAGCGCGCTCGCGATGGCGGCGCCGATGCGGCGGGCCGAGCCGGTGACGAGCGCCACGGTGCCGGCCAGGGAATTTTGCAAAGAAGACATCGACGATCCTGCGGGAAACCCGGGACAAACTGCCGACATTCTGAAAGACTACGAAGCGCTTATGCAACCGCAAGTCCGCAATTCGCTCCCCGAGCCCGACGAAGCCGGCGCCGAGCACAGCCGCCGCGCCGCCGAAAACATCCGGCGCAGGATCGCTGCAGCGGGAGGAGCGATCAGTTTTGCCGACTACATGCATCATGCGCTGTACGCGCCGGGGCTCGGCTATTACGTCGCCGGCGCGACCAAGTTCGGCGAGGCCGGTGACTTCATAACGGCGCCCGAAGCATCCCGGCTCTTCGGCGCTGTCGTCGCCCGGCAGTGCGCCGAGGTGTTCCCGGACCTCGGCGCGCCGCGACTCCTGGAAATCGGGGCCGGCAGCGGCCGGCTGGCCGTCGACGTGCTCGCCAGGCTTGCCGAGCTCGACGCCCTGCCGGAGTCCTACGACATTCTCGAGGTGTCCCCGGACCTGCAGCAGCGGCAGCGGCGACAGCTCGAAGCCGCGGTGCCGGACCTGGCAGCGCGGGTGCGCTGGCTGAATGCCTGGCCGCGTGAGTATGCGGGCATCATCCTCGCCAACGAGGTCCTCGACGCGCTGCCCGTCGAGCGCTTCGCCGTCAGCGACCATGGCATCGAGCAAATCTGCGTCACGAGCGATGCGGACGGCTTCTCGATGACGACGCGGCCCGCGCCGGCGCTGCTGGCGCAGGCCGTCCAATCCATCGAGCGGGAAATCGGCGAGCCGTTCCCTGCCGGCTATGTATCCGAGGTCTGCCTGGCGCTTGCGCCATGGATCGCTGATCTCGCCGGCGCACTCGAGAACGGCATCGCCTTCCTGTTCGACTACGGCGTGAGCCGGCGCGAGTATTACGCTGCAGAGCGATCGACCGGCTGGCTGCGCTGCCACTTTCGTCACCACGCACACAACGATCCTTTGCGGTTGCCGGGCATACAGGACATCACGTCGTGGGTCGACTTCACGGCAGTGGCGGCGGCCGCCGCCGGGCACGGACTGGATATCGCGGGCTTCGTGACGCAGGCGCAGTTCATGATCAATGGTGGACTCGACGCGGAACTCGACGGCATGGCGGAAATGCCGATCGATGCACAGCTCACGCTGGCCAACGAAGTTAAACTGCTGACTTTGCCCGGCGAGATGGGAGAACACTTCAAATGTATCGGATTGAGTCGCGGCCCTGTGCGGGCCCCGTCCAGCCTCTTGCGCATGGACAGGGCCGCCGCCCTGTGAAGGTGTCTCGGTGACCTGGCCGCAGATCGTGGTTCTTGCCATCGTGCAGGGACTGACCGAGTTTCTGCCGATTTCGAGCTCCGGGCACCTCGTGCTGGTGCCTTCCGCATTCGGCTGGACCGACCAGGGACTGGCGTTCGACGTAGCCGTGCATTTCGGTTCGCTCGGCGCGGTCCTCCTGTTCTTTCGCCGGGACGTGGCCGGCCTCTTGCGTGGCGGTGTCCAGGTGCTGGGCGGGACGGTGTCCACGATCGAAGCACGCCTCGCGCTCGGCATCGCGCTCGGCACGGTGCCCGCGGCCCTGGCCGGGCTGCTGCTGGCCGGCTGGATCGAGGCAAACCTGCGCAGCCCCACCGTCATATTGTTCACGCTCTCGGGTTACGCGGTGCTTATGATCCTGGCCGACCGCCTTGGCAAGCGGTCGCGGGAAATCTCCGGCGTCGGCATCAGGGATGCGCTGCTGATCGGCTGCGCACAGGCGCTGGCGCTGGTGCCCGGCACGTCACGCTCGGGTGTAACGATCACCGTGGCGATGGCGCTCGGACTGGAACGCCAGGACGCGGCGCGGTTCTCCTTTCTGCTTGCCATCCCGGTGATCCTGCTGGCGACGGCCTACGAGTTCATCGGGCTGCTCGGGTCCGACATCCCGGTCGCCTGGCTCGAGCTCGGCGTCGGCGCACTGGTGTCGCTCGTGGTGGCCTACGTGAGCATCGAGTTCTTCATGCGCTTCGTGAGCCGCTTCGGCCTCGTGCCCTTCGCTGTCTATCGCCTGCTGCTGGCGGCTGTTATCGCCTATGTCCTGTTCTAGGCTGGTCGCGGTCCTGTTGCTGGCGAGCTCGCCGGCGGCGGTCGCCGAGTACATGGTCGGCGGCGGCGTCGAGCGCGACTCGGCCGATGGGCTGTCTGTCAGCGCAATGGGTGGGCTCGGCCTTAGCGAACAAACCTGGATCTCGGCCGCCGCCGCCCGGAATTCGGCCGAGCTGGGCACGGGGCGGAAAATCGAAAACCTCTACGCCGATGCAGAGCTGGATCATTTCTTCGACCCGTTGGGAATCCGCATTGGCGCCGCCTACTGGGGTGACTCCGACATCCTCGAGTCGCGCGATGCTCGTGCCGCGCTGTACTGGCGCGGCGACAAGGCCAGCGTGGCCGCCAACGTCGAGCGCCGGAATTTCGACCTGACGACGCCCGGCACCGATTTCTCGCCCGGCCGACGCATCAGTTTCAGTGCCGACGGTGTCGGCGCGACACTGAAGTTCGACCTCGGTGAGAGCACCGACCTTCGCCTGAGCGGCATGAGCTACGACTACAGCTTGCCGTTCCGGCCGATCGAGGATGACGACGTCATCGAACTGATATCCGTCTCGCGCCTCAGCGTCATCAATTCGCTGATCGACCATCGGGCCAGTATTACGCTGGGCCTGGACCGCGATCAGCGGCGCTGGGAGCTCGATGCCGCAACCAGCGAGGGAGCGATCGCGCGCGTGCGCCGGAAGTCATACACGCTGCGCTACCTGGTGCCGATGACGCGGAGCGCCGATATCGAATTCGGCCTGGGCTACGACGAGTCGGAGATCTTCGACGCGGTCACCTACTTTTCGGTGCACATGTTCTTCTACGGGCTGGACTAGTCCCCGGCCAGCACTTCGGCAACGGCCCTGACCCGCGCGCGGCGGATGTCGGTGCCGATATCCCGGTCGCCGGCATTACCCGCAATTTCTGCCGAGTCCACGCTGTTGGCCGCGACGAGGGCCGCGCGCAGGCGGTCAGCCTGCGGGTAGTCGCGCTTTTCGAGCCCGGTGCGGCCACGCGCGTCGGCTTCACAGGCGGCGAGGAAGAGTTCGAACCGGTCCGGCCGGCGGAAGGCATCGACGCTCTCGAGCAGCTTGACGACCGTGCTGCTGCGCAGCTCCATGGCCCGATGACAGTGCGTGTGATACTCGGCCACCAGCATCCCGAGGTCCCGGCAGGCCTTCGGCAGAGGCAGCCGTTTCGCCATCGCCCGGATCATCCCGGCGCCGCGCGTCTCGTGCCCCGGATGGGAGGGCAGGTCACGGGCGTCGGTCGCTGCCTTCCCGATATCGTGGACGAGGGCGGCAAACCGGACCTCGAGCGCGTCGCTGAGCTTCTCCGCCTCGTCGATGACGAGCATCGTATGCAGGCCTGTGTCGACTTCGGGGTGCCACTTGACCGGCTGCGGCACGCCGAACAGCTGATCGACCTCCGGGAAGACGACCTCGAGCGCGCCGCAGCCTCGCAGCGCCTCGAAGAAGAGCCGCGGGTTGGGGCCGCCGAGCGCCGCTTCGGTCTCCTTCCAGACCCGGTCCGGGGCCAGGGCATCAGCCTCGCCGTTGGCCACCATGCCCCGCATCAGGTCGCGGGTCTCGGGTGCGATGCGAAAACCGAGGGCGGCGTACCTGGCCGCGAATTTCGCAACGCGCAGGATGCGCACGGGGTCTTCGGCAAATGCTGGCGAGACATGGCGTAACAGCCGGCGCCGCAGGTCCTGCACACCGCCGAAGGGGTCGATGAGCCGACCGGCGTCATCCTTGGCCAGCGCGTTGATCGTAAGATCCCGGCGGCCCAGGTCCTCCTCTATGCTGACCTCGGGTGAGGTGTCGAAGTCGAAACCGTGGTAGCCCGGTGCCGTCTTGCGCTCGGTCCTTGCGAGTGCGTATTCCTCGCGTGAGTGAGGATGCAGGAACACGGGGAAGTCCTTGCCGACCGGTTTGTAGCCGGCGTCGACCAGTTCGTCCGGGGTCGCGCCCACGACGCACCAGTCCCGCTCTTTGACTGGGAGGCCAAGCTGTTCATCACGAACGGCGCCGCCGACAAGGTACACTCGCATCGGGCGATTCTAGCATCGAGGTGCTTGCGTGACGGTGAACTTTGCGGCCAAGACCGTGACTGTGTTGGCGGTCCTGCTCGCGGGGCTGTCAGCCAGCGGCTGCTACTACATGCAGGCGGCGCGCGGCCAGCTCGAGGTCATGCGTCGGAGCGAGCCGATCGAGACCGTCGTGGCCGAGCCCGGGACACCCGGGTCGCTATCCCGGCGGCTGCGGCTGGTCCAGGAGGCCAGGGCGTTCTCGATCGCGGAACTCGGGCTGCCGGACAACGAGAGCTACCGGAGTTACGCAGCCCTCGACAGGGACTTCGTCGTCTGGAATGTCTTCGCGGCGCCCGAATTTTCCACGCGTCCGCGGGAGTGGTGCTTCCCGGTGGCCGGCTGTGTGGGATACCGCGGTTATTTCGCCGAGGCGGCGGCACGCCGCAAGGCGGACCGGCTGCGTGCCGACGGCTTCGACGTGGCCGTGGGCGGCGTGCCTGCGTATTCGACGCTGGGCCGACTCGACGACCCGGTCCTGAGCACCATGCTGCGCTGGGACGACGTGGACCTGGTCGCAATGCTGTTCCACGAGTTGGCGCACCAGCTGCTCTACGTAAAAGGGGACACGGCCTTCAACGAGTCCTTCGCCACCGTCGTCGAGGAGACCGGTATCGAGCGCTGGCTGGAGGCCCGCGGGCAGGACGCCGACTACGAAACCTTCCGGCACCGGCAGGAATTGCAAGGCCGGGTTATCGGCCTCGTCGAGACCGCACGGGGCGAGCTGGACGCGCTGTACCGGCAGCGCATCGCGCCGGCCGAGATGCGCCGGCGCAAGGCTGCCAGGCTGGAAGAACTCGCGGCGGACCTGCGCGCTGCTTTCAAGCAGGCGGGGCGGGCAGTCCCGGAATGGGTCGACGAGGACCTGAATAACGCCAGGTTGGCGTCGATGGCGCTGTATCACGGCCGCGTGCCGGAGTTTCGCGCTTTGCTCGGAGAATGTGCTGGCGACTTGTCCTGCTTCTATGACCGCTGCCGCGACGCGGCCGACAGCAGTGGGCGCCGCGCTGGCAGCTAGGGGCCGGCTGACGTCTTGCTCGCGACCCGCTGCCCGGGATCAGGCGCACGGATCAATTCGAACTGGTCGCTGAGGCGTTGCGCCTTGCCCGTCAGGCGCCAGTGAAAAATGGTCTCGGCCTCGAGCACCCGGCGCACGTAACGGCGCGTCTCGTTGAAAGGGATGTTCTCGATCCAGATACGGGCATCGAGCGACTCGTTTTCGGGTAGCCAAGCATCGACGCGGTGTGGGCCGGCGTTGTAAGCGGCCGTAGCCAGTACACGGTTGCCGTCGAAGCGCTCGACCATTTGGCCGAGGTAGGTCGTGCCGAGCCGGATATTGCTATCCGGGTCGATCAGCGTGGTCAGTCCCGTATACGGCAGGTGGATTTCTTTCGCCACCTGGCGCCCGGTCGCCGGCATCAGCTGCATGAGACCGACCGCGCCGGCCCGCGACCGTACGTCGCGCATGAACAGGCTTTCGCTGCGAGCGACTCCGTAGGCCCAGGTGGCCGGTATCCGCGCCTCCGCCGCATAGCGCTGGAACGTCTCGTGATAAGGCAGCGGATAGCGCAGTGACAGATGGTCGAGCGCGCCCGCGCTGGCCGCAGCGGCAATCGCGCGTGAGGGCCAGCCCCAGCGGCTCGCAAGAATAGCGGCCTGGAGCTTCTGCACCGCATCGAGGCCCTCGGTAGCGGCACCCCATTCCGATCGTCCTTTCCCGTCCTGGCCGACGAGGAACAGCTCGCGGGCCCGAACCAGGTCCTCGCGCTGTGCCAGCTCCGCGATCATGGCCTCGTCGGGCCGGGCCGCCGCATCTGCCAGTGCGTAGGGGCGGTCGAGCTCATCGGCCGCGAGAAACCCGTAATAGCTGCGTTCTCCCGCGAGACGGGACAGCGCCTCGTACCCCGCGTCGGGGTCGCTGCCCTGCAACAGCGCGATGCCGCGCCAGTATTGCCATTCCTCCGAGTCCCTCTCGCGCTCCGGCATCAGGCCGATATCGAGCAGCAGGTTCTGCCAGTTTCTGTCGCGCAGGCTGGTCCTTGCGCGCCAGCGCAGCACCTCGGTGTTCTGCGCCGCGACTGCCAGCTTCGTCAGCTGGTAATAGGCGCCGGGCAGGCTGTCGCGCGCCATCCAGAGAGCGATATGGCGCCGGGTCCGCAGCTGTTGCTCGAGAGAGAAGCCGTGGCTCTTCGACGCCTTCTCCCACAGCTCCGCGGCGAGCAGGGGATCCTCGTAGGTCAGCTGCTCCGTCGCGTAAACGAGCTGCCGGCGACTCGTTTCGTCGCGCCCGAGCCGCTCGTGCTTGCGCAGGAATGCCTCCGGGTTGCGCTGAGCCTTCAGCCAGCCGTTCGCGATATCGATATGCTGCTGGTCGATGGACTTGCCCAGCCACGTGGCCAGCGAAAACTCGCGCGCCTCGACGGCAAGCTCGAAGCGCCGCAGGTATTCGGCCGGGCCGAGCAGGTCATTATCGGACAGGTAGCTGAATACGGGGTCGCACTCGTCGACCTGGCTCTCACCGACGGTCCACAGGTCGATGGCCCGCTCGACGACGCGGTGCTCGCGTCCTGCGTCGATCTCGGCGCGCAGCGCAAGGCAATCCAGACTGGCTATCTCGAGGCCCTGGTAGAACTGCTCGTAGATTTCCAGGAAGGCGGCAAGTTCATCGGCCTTGGCGAGGTGGAGGGCATACCGGTAGCGAAGCTCCCGCGCGGGGCGCAGTGAGCCGTAGCGCTCGAGGAAGGCTTCGATCTCGGCGTGATCGGCCGCGCGCATGGCCGCCCGGAACCAGGCTGCCCTGAGGTCGGGCCAGAGCACGTAATCCCGCAGCGCCTGCCGGTCATCGTCGTCGAGCGCTTCGACGACATTCCAGTTGCCGCGCTCGACGGCGCCGTAAACGGAAAGGAATATCTCGCGCTGGCGGTCGATATCGGCCCCGAATGCCGGCGCGCAAAGCGCTGCTCCGGCGACCAGCGCGCGAAGCAGGAACCGACAGTGGCGAGCGATGGTTCGGGTTGAATGCATACTCGAACCGAGTTTACATCAGCCCGCGCCGCTAGCGAATTTGCAGCATCAGGGCCCGGTCACCGCGTTGCACCAGCAGGAACAGGATGCGGTTCTGCCGCGCGATCTCGGTCAGCTGTTGCAGGTCGGTCACCCGCTGTCGATTGACTGCCGTGATGATGTCCCCAGGCCGCAGCCCACGCTGCGCGGCAGGGCTGCCGGGCTCCACGCTCGTGACCTCGATGCCGCCGCTTGCCGCTGTCGACGACGATGCGAACTCGGCACCCTCGAGCCCGGGGTGGATTTCGTCGCCGGTACTGCGCGCTGTCTGCAGCTGCCCGAGTATGGCGGTGGCCTTGCGGTTCTTGCCGTCCCGGATGTAGTCGATATTGACGGACTCGCCGGAACCCATCAGGCCGATCGCGTTGCGCAGCTTGGAGGCGTTATCGATCTTCTCGCCGTTGACACCGACGATGATGTCGTCAACCTTGAGACCAGCTTCTTCGGCCGCCGAACCGGGCACGATTTCCGTAATCAGAGCGCCGCTCGTCACGCTCGAGTTGAGCGCCTCTGCCACCTCGGCGTCGATGCTGCCGATCGATACGCCGAGCAGGCCACGCCGGACTTCGCCGTAATCGAGGATCTGGTTCATGATCGAGCTGGCGATCTCGGTCGGCACCGCAAAGCCGATGCCCACGTTGCCGCCGGTGCGGCTGATGATTGCGGAGTTGATGCCGACCAGTTCGCCTCGCATGTTGACCAGCGCGCCGCCCGAATTGCCGGGGTTGATCGATGCGTCGGTCTGGATGAAGTCCTCGTAACCGTTACGATTGATACCGGTACGGCCGAGTGCGCTGACGATGCCAGAGGTAACCGTATGGCCGAGACCGAAGGGGTTGCCTATCGCAAGGACGAAATCGCCGACGCGTACCGCATCGGAGTTGCCGATCGGCATGTCGACGAGCCCGTCGGCATCGACCTTGAGCACGGCGATGTCGGTCGCCGCATCGGAGCCGACGATCTCGGCATCGAGGATTTCGCCGTCCACGAGCGAGATCTGGATTTCATCGGCGTTCTCGACAACGTGGTGATTCGTGAGGATATAGCCGCGTTCGGCATCGACGATCACACCGGAGCCCGCGCTCGATACTTCGCGGGGGCTGCGCGGAACATCGGGCAGGCCGAAGAAACGCCGGAAGGCATCGTCGCCGAACGGTGAGCGCTGGTTAACGGTCTGGCTAACGCGAATGTTGACAACCGCCGGCGTTGTCCGCTCGACGAGCGGCGCGAGGCTGGGCATCGCCTCTCCATCGACACTGTCCGGCAGGGCCGCCGCCGCGATCGTCGCGACCATCAGGAAGAGTCCGGAGCAGAGTAAGCGGAGTTTCATATTCATGGGCGCCTCGTAAAAATGTCAGACCTCGATTAGCCGGGCTGGTTCATTACAGCAGAGATGCCCTGCTGCAACAAAGCGTTGCAGCAGGGCGGAACCGGGAATCGGCGTCAGGCCGCGTCGACAGTAATCCGCCGCGGCTGCATTTCCGGCAGCTTGGGGATCGAGATTTCGAGCGAGCCGTGGTTGGTCTTCGCGGTGATAGCGTCGGCGTCGGCGGTTTCGGGCAGCGCGACGCGGCGCAGGAAGCGGCCGGTGACGCGCTCGTAGCGCTCGATGCCGTCGACCTCGCTACGGTCCTCCACCTTGCGCTCGCCGGCGATCATGAGGTAACCGTCTTCGGCGCTCAGATCGATATCGGCCGGATCGATGCCCGGGAGGTCTGCGCGCACGACGTAGCGGGTCTTTTCCTCGACGATATCGATCGCCGGGGTCCAGTCCACTGCCGAGGTCTGCTTGCCGGCAATGCCGGCGCGGCGGCCGGAGAGGCGGTCGAGGTCACGCTGCACCACGTCAGCGATTGACCACGGTTCAAAACGTATCAAACTCATCACTAGATCTCCTCGATTGCAGTTGCGGAGGCTTGTTGAAGCGCCCGGTAAGCTATTGTTGGACGGTGAAATAGGGGCAGGACCGTGCAATTCAAGGTGTATTTCGCACGGATTTTCGGGGGCGTTTCAGGGCTGCAGCCCCGTGACTTAAAGCCACTATATGTTGTGGATCCAATCTTTCACGAAAGTGTCATTTTTTTTCTCAAGCTTTTAAAGCACTTATTGCGGAAGTATTTATAACTCATTGTTTTGTTTGCACTATCTTGCATAGAAAAATTTCCGGTAAACCCTTGACAGTCAAACGCTACGGGCATAATCTTGTGAACGTTCGGGCACAAGATCTTGTGTCCAATCAGCAGAGGAAAAGAGGCCGCTTCTGGCACTCGCCGCGAGAATTCGCATGCGCGGCGGGGGGGTTCTTTTCCCCTGTCAAAAAATGGTTCAAAACGAAAGTTGGGTCCCGCAAGGGGAGTCATCGGGGTCTCCGCAGGGAGAAAGGGGAGTTAACAGGGCAATGAAGTCTGCCGTTCACCTGGAAGCGCATACGGTCACCGACATACAGTTTCAGCCGGCCTCAATCGATATATGGGATGCGAAATATCGCCTGACCGCCAAAGACGGCCGCAAGATCGACGAGTCGATCGATGACACCTACAAGCGTGTCGCCAAGGCACTGGCCAGTGTCGAGGTTGAATCCAAGCAGGAACAGTACTTCGAAGAATTTCTCTGGGCATTGCGCTCGGGCGCCATACCGGCCGGCCGCATCATGTCCAATGCGGGGGCGCGGGAGCACAAGCCCGCGACGTCCACGATCAATTGCACGGTGTCGGGCACGGTCGGCGACTCGATGGACAATATCCTCAACAAGGTCCACGAGGCCGGACTGACCCTGAAGGCCGGGTGCGGCATCGGCTACGAGTTCTCGACGCTGCGACCCAAGGGCGCCTACGTGTCTGGCGCCGGCGCCTATACGTCGGGGCCACTGTCGTTCATGGATATCTACGACAAGATGTGTTTCACCGTCTCGTCCGCCGGCGGGCGCCGCGGCGCTCAGATGGGCACTTTCGACGTCGGCCACCCCGACGTCATGGATTTCATTCGCGCGAAGCGTGAGGATGGCCGACTCCGTCAATTCAACCTGTCGCTGCTCGTCACCGACGGGTTCATGCAGGCCGTCATAAAGCAGGAAGACTGGCACCTCGCATTCCCCGTCACGCAGAAAGAGGTCGACGACGAAGGCCTCGACATCGGCGATGCCGCCCAGTTCGTCTGGCGCGAGTGGCCCGAGGCCGGCAACTACGTAACCGACGAACGCGGCCTCGTGGCCTGCAAGATCTACAAGACTTTGCCGGCGCGCCGGGTCTGGGACCTGATCATGGCGTCGACCTACGACTTCGCGGAACCCGGTTTCGTGTTGATCGACAAGGTCAACGAAATGAACAACAACTGGTTCGACGAGAACATCAGGGCAACGAACCCCTGCGGCGAGCAGCCGCTGCCGCCGTATGGTTCATGCCTGCTGGGCTCCGTCAACCTGACTCGATTCGTCGTTGACCCGTTCACCGAGGAAGCACGCTTCGACTGGGAAGCCTTCCGCAAGGTCGTCAAGGTGTTCACACGCATGCTCGACAATGTCGTCGAGGTCAACGGTCTGCCGTTGCCGCAGCAGCGCAACGAGATACAGCGGAAGCGGCGGCATGGCATGGGCTTTCTCGGCCTCGGCTCGACGCTGACCATGCTGCGCATGAAGTATGGCGAGCGCAGCGCCGTCGAGTTCACGGAGAAAGTGGCCCGGCAGCTGGCGCTTGCAGGCTGGGAAGAAGGCCTCGAACTCGCGAAGGAAAAAGGCCCTGCGCCGATCATGTCCGAGCAGTTCGAGGTCACCGAAGAAATGCTGCGCAAGCGGCCGGAAATGGCCGCCAACGGGTACCAGGTGGGCGACAAGATCCCGGGACGCATCCTCCACTCGCGCTACAGCCGTTACATGCAACGCATAGCGGCCGAGGCGCCTGAACTCGTGGATGAGTTGGCCGAGGTCGGGGCCCGCTTCACGCATCACAGTTCCATCGCGCCGACCGGCACGATTTCGCTGTCGCTGGCCAACAACGCCAGCAACGGCATCGAGCCGAGCTTTGCACACCACTATTTCCGCAACGTCATCCGGCAGGGCAAGAAGAGCAAGGAAAAGGTCGATGTCTATTCCTTTGAGTTGCTGGCCTATCGTGAACTCGTCGACGAGACGGCGATGCCGGCAGGTGTCACCGGCGAAAGCGATGCGGGGAGTCTCCCCGATTACTTCATTACGGCCGAGGACGTGACGCCCAAGGAGCATGTCGATATCCAGGCGGCCGCGCAGAAGTGGGTCGATTCGTCGATTTCGAAGACGGCCAACGTGCCGACGGACTACCCGTACGAAGAGTTCAAGGATATCTACCTGTACGCGTACGAGCAGGGACTGAAGGGTTGCACGACGTTCCGCTTCAACCCCGAGGCCTTCCAGGGCGTACTGGTGAAGGAAAAAGACCTGAAGAATACCGTTTACAAATTCGAACTCGCCGACGGGTCCACCGTCGAACTCAAGGGGGACGAGGAAATCGAGTACGACGGCGAGATACACACGGCGGCAAACCTCTTTGACGCGCTCAAAGAGGGTTACTACGGAAAATTCTGATGAGCAGCATGATCAAGATAGACAAGAAAATCGTCGGCTATGCGGTAGTCAAGCCGGAACCGGAGGAGAAAACCGCGAAGCCAGAGTACAAGCGCGAGGGTGGCGGCGACCGCGCCGAGGTCATTCGCATGCACGAAAAGCTCGAGCGCCCGGAGGTGCTCGTCGGTTCGACCTACAAGGTCAAGACACCGATTTCGGATCATGCGATGTACGTTACGATCAACGATATCGTCCTCAACCAGGGGACGGAGCACGAGAAGCGGCGGCCGTTCGAGATCTTCATCAATTCGAAGAATCTCGATCATTACCAGTGGATCGTCGCACTGACGCGTATCATCTCGGCCGTGTTCCGCAAGGGCGGCGACGTGACCTTCCTCGTCGAAGAACTCAAGGCCGTGTTCGATCCCCGTGGCGGTTACTGGCAGTCCGGCGGCAAGTTCATGCCATCGATCATCGCGGAGCTCGGCTACATCGTCGAAAAGCACCTCATTGCCATCGGCATGCTGTCCGAGCCGAGCCTGGACGAGGGCCAGAGGAGGTTGCTCGAGGAGAAGCGCGCCGAGTTCGAGGAGAGCAGAAGACAGCAGGACGCGTTCTCCAAGAGCGAGTACCCGGAGGGTGCACAGCTGTGCAGCAAGTGCAACACGGTCGCCGTCATCATGATGGAAGGGTGCATGACCTGCCTGTCTTGCGGCGATTCGAAGTGCGGCTGATTCCGTAGGCGACGAAAGCAAGCCGGACGCCTCCCTTGCGTCTACTCTACAACCTGTTGGTCTGGTTGCTGCAAATTCCTCTGGCGGTCTATTGGCTTTTCCGAGGCGTCGTCAACAACAGGTACCGCGATAGGGTCAGCCAGCGTTTCGGCTGGCGGTATCCCAAGCTCGAGCGGTGCATCTGGGTACACGCCGTTTCGGTGGGCGAGGTCCAGGCGGCGATACCGCTGGTTCGCGCGGTGATGCGGCGATTCCCCGATCACCCGATACTCATGACGACCGTGACCCCGACCGGTGCCGCTCGCGTCGAGGCGGCCTTCGGCAATACGGTGATCCACAGCTACATCCCCTTCGAGATGCCTCTCGGTGTCGACAACTTCTTCGCCTCCGTCAACCCGGAGCTGGCGTTGATCATGGAGACCGAGATCTGGCCGAACCTGTATCGCGGCTGTGGTGTCCGGGGAATTCCCCTCGTCCTCGTGAGTGCGAGAATCTCACCAAGGTCTGTAGGGGCTTATCGCCGTTTACTACCCTTAATCCGCGACACGCTGTCGCACGGCATCATCATCGCGGCGCAGAGCGAGTCCGATGCCGAGCGGTTTCTTTCGCTCGGCGCGAGCAAGGAGCGCACCTGGGTAACGGGCAACATCAAGTTCGATATCGAGCTGGCGCCCGGCCTGGTCGCGCACGGCGACGACCTGCGCCGCCAGGTCTTCGGTAACCGGCCCGTCTGGATTGCGGCCAGCACCCACGACCAGGAAGAGCAGCTGGTGCTGCATGCCCAGCGCAAGCTCCTGGAACGGCATCCGGACCTGTTGCTCGTGCTGGTGCCGCGCCACCCGGAGCGCTTCGCCCAGGTTCGCGACCTGATCGACAATGAAAGCTTCTCCTGCGTGCAGCGGACGGAGAGGCGGCGCTGCGGACCAGGTACGCAGGTTTTTCTCGGCGACACGATGGGCGAGGTGCCGCTGTTCTATGCCGCGAGCGACATTGCCTTCGTCGGCGGCAGCCTCGTGCCGGTAGGGGGCCACAACCTGCTCGAGCCCGCCGCACTGGGACTGCCGGTGATTACCGGCCAGCATGTCTACAATGCCCAGGAAATCGCCGACATGTTCGTCGACCTCGGCGCCTGCCACATGGTCGGAGATGCCGATGAGCTCGCGGTTGCCGTGGAGGAACTGCTGGCCAATCCCCAGCGGGCTGCCGAGCTCGGCGGCAAGGCGATGGAACTCGTTCAGCGCAACCGGGGCTCGCTCTCGAAGCTGCTCGGCCTGCTCGACCCGCTGATCGGCCGCGAGGTCAGGCCCGACTGATCAGGCGCTGCCGGCGGCTTCTTCTTCAGCGAACTTTTGCTCGGGCGTCTTGCGTTCCTCGAGATGCTCGTCGATCTCTTCCAGGTCCTGTATTTGCAGCGTGCCCGCTGCCTGCTTGAGTCGCAGTACGTTCATCAGGTAGTCGTAGCGGGCCTGGTAGAAAAGCGTGATGTTGCGGTAGACCTGGAACTGGGAGTTGAGGACGTCGACGATTGTCCGGGTGCCGACTTCGAAACCCGCTTCGGTGGCCTCGAGGGCGGTCTGGCTCGACTTCACGGCTTGTTCGAGCGCCTCGACACGGCTTTTTTCCGACAACACGCCGAGGTAGGCATCACGGGTCGCACGCTCGGTCTCGCGCGTCACGCGCTGCAGTTGCTCACGTGCGGCGCGATGCAGGTAGACGGCTTCGCGAACCCGGGATGATGTCGTTCCACCCGAAAACAGCGGCACGGTGAACTGCACGGTGATACTGTCCTGTCGACCGCCGCGGTCGATCGGCGCCCACGTTTCACTGAAGCCGGTGGGAGATGTAGGGTCCAGCACCGGCACGCGAATGTCGCCATCCAGGTCTTCATCACGCGTGGTCGCTATCAGATCGATCGTCGGATAGTGCCCAGTCCTGCGGTACGAAATCTCGTCGCGCGCCAGCTTTTCATCGAGCCGGCTCGAAACCAGCGACAGGTTTTGGTTCAGCGCGAGGTCCACCCAATCTTTCTCGCTAGCCGGGTTTGGCGTGCGCATCGGCAATTGTTCGCTAGGCGCCGAAAGCTGGCCAACATACTCACCTGTGATCTCTCGGAGGATCTCCCGCGCGGTCGCCAGCACACGCTTGGCCGCGATCTCGTCGGCGACTGCCCCGTCGTAGGCGGCCTGGGACTCCTGCACGTCGGTTATGGCGATCAACCCGACATCGAATCGCTGCTTGGCTTGCTCCAGCTGGCGCGCGATCGCCTGGCGATTGGCGTGCAACGACGTCAGCCGGTCCTCGGCGGCGAGAACATCGAAGTAGCTTTGCCCCACGCGCACGATTAGGTCCTGCTGTGCGGCCTCACGATCTGCCTCCGCCTTTGCGACCAGCTTGTCGGCCCGGCGCAGGCCAACGACCTGATCCCACCGAAACAGGGTTTGCCGCAGGCTGAACTGCCAGTTCAAAGACTCAGCTCGCGTTACGCTTGGGCTCTGGAAGGTCTCAATACACTCCCCCAGGCTCGGATTGGTCTCATCGCAAGGTACCCGGTCGAAGTCCGTTCTAGTGCCGTCACCATCGCTCGTCGACCAATCCCCGCTGAAGTCTACTTGCGGCAGGAGCACGCCGCGTGCCTGCGGTTCGGCCTCCAACGCGGCGAGACGCAGCGCTTCGGCCTCGTGAATCCTTGGGTCCGACTGCAACGCTTGCTGGTAGATCTCGAGGAGCGATGCGGCGCCAGCCGCGCTCGACAGGCTGATTGCGCCTGCAAAGACAAATAAGCTCTTGAACTTAATCACTTTATTCATTTTTTGCTTTCCGCAGGTTGAGCAGCGGCTGCCGCATCCTAGGTGTTATGGTCTACTATATCACTAAATCAGTCAAGACGGCATTATAAATCTTAGATGCGGCAATACCTTAAGTGGTTTCAGATCAAAACGAAAATCGCGGCGGCAGCGCACCGTTGACCAGCGCCCTGAGCGAGGTCTCGAACAGGCTGTCCGACGTCCATTCGTTGTCGCTGGTGCGCGTAACGAGGCGCGCCTCCATGACGGGGTGGTGCCCCACGATCACGAACAGCCGGCCGCCCGGCTTCAGCGCCGTGACAAACCGTGGGTCGAAGGTCTCGATCGAACCGGTGACCGCGATCGCATCGAACTCGTCGCCCGGCAGGCTGCGGGTCGCGTCCATTTCAAGGAGTTCGACGTTGTCAATTCCCGAATCCTCGAGGTTGGCTGCCGCGGACTTCAGGAAGTCGGGGAAGATGTCGACGGTTGTGACCGAGGCCGCCAGCCGGGAAAGGCAGGCGGCGAGGAAGCCGGTGCCCGTGCCGATCTCGAGAATCCTCTCGTGGGCCTGCGGCGCAAGTGCCTGCAGGACGCGACCCTCGATCGTCGGGGTCATCATGACCTGGCCATGGCCGATGGGAATCGCCGTGTCGGCGAATGCGAGCGACTCGTAGCCGCCGGGCACGAACTGCTCGCGAGGCACTTCTTTGAGCACGTCCAGCACGGCCGGGTCCAGCACCTCCCAGGCCCTGACCTGCTGTTCGACCATCTGGTGGCGGGCAAAATCCGAGTTCATCCTGTTACTGCCTTATTATGGTGAATCGCTGCAGTCGCGTTGGGCTGCTGGGATATGCTTGTCTTGCTCAGTTCCAGAGCCCTTTTGACCCTCGGATCTCCGGCGATGGAGATGCGTATCGAGCTGCCAATAATAACAAATGATCACTAAACGGCATCGAACTAAATGACGCTCGCGACGCTACTCATCATCGTCCTGGCAAGCCTGCTCGTCCTGTCCCTCGCCATCGGCATCGTGCTCTGGGTAGGCAAGCGGCGTGCTGCCCGGCGGATAGCGAGGCTCAACACGGAAATGCTCGAGGTGTCGAGGGATGCATCGGTAGGCCGGCGCCTGACCGTGCCCCGCGACCCGGAGTCGGCGCAGTT
>JBFFSI010000037.1:0-21130 GCA_041572475.1 Woeseiaceae bacterium | reverse complement strand
GTCTGCGGCGTTTCCGTCATCATCGGCACCAGCACGGCGGCCAGGAGCACCGTTGCGGCGAGCGCCAGCCCACCCTGCCAGGTGATCGGCCGCCGCATCGGGCGCTGCGCGAGGAGGCCTTCCGCCTCGGCCTGCGCCTGGATGCGCTGCCAGACGGCACGCGGCGGCATCGTTTCGGGCAGCGCATTCAGCTCCCGTCGCAATACCTCATGTTCATCAGCCGTCAATCCACAAATCATTTCTTTGTCCTTCCTGTCTTTCGACATCTTCAGCAACTCCTGAGCGCCGCGTTCTCGGCGGCGTCGTCACCAGGCACGACCAGCATCGGCCGCAGTCTCTGGTAAGCGCGCGATAGCTGTGACTTCGAGAAGCTTTCGGTTCGTCCCATCAGGTCAGCTATCTCCTTGTGTGTGAAACCCTCCACGTCGTGCAGCCACACCACTGCTCGACTGACGGATGGCAGGCTCGCCAGCGCCGCATCCAGGTCCATCGCCGCATCCGGCTCCCTGGAGAGCCCCCGGCCGATCGCGTCGTCCGAGGTCATCTCGTCCCAGTCGTCTGCGAGCGACTGGCCGCGGCTCGTCCAGGCGGAGCGCAGGAACATCAGCGCCTTCGAGACCGCGACGCGCCGGATCCAGCTGCCCAGGGCCGCCTCGCCCCGAAACTTGCCGATCGAGCGCATGATCTCGATGAAGGTCTCCTGCACCAGGTCCTCCGCATGTGCCGGCACCTTCGTAAACCGCAGGCACAGGGAGTACACCGGTGTCGCAAACGCCCGGTAGATGATCTCGTGGGCCTTCGCGTCCCCACGTGCCGCCCGCTTGACGATGGCCGGGTCGATATTTATGTCAGCGAACTTGCTCATGTCTCGCCATATTAGATGCAGAAGGTCTGCAAAGCGTCGCACGTTCCGCGTGAATTTGCCTCTGGCAGGCCCGGGCGGCCGCGCATATACTGGGCGGCCCCGGCGCCGGGGTGGCGGAACTGGTAGACGCGCCGGATTCAAAATCCGGTTTCCGAAAGGAAGTGAGGGTTCGATTCCCTCCTCCGGCACCAAGCCTGAAACATGAATCTCACGATGAAATTCTGTTCAACATGCGGCCAATCCGTCTCCCGGAAAGTGCCCGCAGGCGACACCCACGAACGCTGGGTGTGCGGCGCGTGCGGGCACATCCATTACCAGAATCCGCTGGTGGTGGTCGGCTGCGTGCCCGAGCGCGACGGCAAGATCCTGCTCTGCAAGCGGGCGATCGAGCCGCGCTACGGCTACTGGACCGTGCCGGCCGGTTTCATGGAGCTCGGCGAGTCGCAGGCAGAGGGGGCAGCCCGCGAGACTCTCGAAGAGGCCTGCGCCGAGGTCGAAATCGGGCACCTTTTTGCCTCGGTCGACGTGATCGATGCGGGGCAGGTCCACCTGTTTTTCATGGCGAAACTGGTCAGTGATTTCGCCCCGGGCGACGAAAGCCTCGAGGTGCAGATGTTTAGCGAAGACGAGATCCCCTGGGACGACATTGCGTTCCAGAGCGGCCGCTACGCGCTCGAGAAATATTTCGAGGACCGTGGCGAAAACAACGGTGTGCACATCCACGAGCTGCGCCGCGCGAAGTCCTGACGTCCGCTTTACGCCCGCAAGCAGACCTTCAGCTCGAATCGGATCAAACGACGGCTATTGACCCGAAGCGGACGTCGGCCTCTTAAGCATTATCCCGAATTGCAATCGCCGCTATCCAGCCGCAAATACAGACGGTAATGTCTTGAAGATTCAACGCGAAGCCGCAAGCACATGCATCTGCGCGAACGCTGGGTAAATCTCCTGTATCGAGTAGCGACCGGAACCAGGAAGTCGCGGGATCTACTCACTCCAATCGGAGCACTTTTCTTTGGCCTCTTTACTGCGGCGTTCGTGGTTCTCGGACTTCTCATGGACCAAGTGCTACCGGTGAACTGGCCAATTTCAGAAGCTTTCAGCAGGTTGATTTCGATTCCCATCCTCGGTGCTGGCCTTTTGATTACTGCTTGGTCGGTCATCCATTTTCTAAGAATCAAGGGGACGCCTGTTCCTTTCAATCCGCCGCCTACACTTGTTGACAGCGGACCTTATCAATATGTGCGAAATCCCATGGTCACCGGAGTATTTCTCCTGCTATTCGGGATCGGTTTTGCCCTCGGGTCGCTGTCGCTCGTTGTCATCTTCACCCCACTGTACATACTGGTTCATCTTTGGGAACTCAAGAACATTGAGGAGCCTGAGCTGGTAAAGCGGCTGGGGGACGCCTATGTTGATTATCGGAACCGAACTCCGATGTTTGTTCCGGCAATAAGAACGGACAAGAGCAGAAACGTCGAAGATGGATAACCGCACTTGGCCGTTGGCCGCACTGAATTTCAGCGATCCTAAGTCCCTTTGTGTGTCCGCTCCTGGTGAAAGCGGCCCTTAATAGTCTTATGCTGCGTCGACAGGCAAAGTCGGATCCTGGTCACGTGCTGAAATTCATCCTGGTTGTCGCTGCTTGCTACGGGCTGCTCGTAGCCGTGGTCTACCTGATGCAGGGCCGCATGCTGTACCTGGCCAATGTGCCGGGTCGAGCGCTGGTCATGACACCGGCCGAGGTTGGCATTGAATTCGAGGATGTGTCCGTTGCGACCGCCGACGGCGTGACGCTGCACGGATGGTTCTTCCCGGGCCAAGCTACTGAAACGCTGCTGTTCTTTCATGGCAATGCCGGCAACATCTCGCACCGGCTGGACTCGATTCGGCAGTTCCGGAGCCTGGGTTTGTCGGTATTCATCATCGACTATCGCGGCTACGGCCAAAGCGGAGGTCGCACTACCGAGAAAGGCATGTACCGGGACGCGGAGGCCGCGTGGCGCCACCTCACCGAGCGCCGCGGCATCGCCGCCAGCGACATCGTCGTGTTCGGCCGTTCACTTGGCGCATCGGTGGCTTCTTGGCTGGCTGGCAGGAACGAGCCGAGAGCTCTCATCGTCGAATCGTCGTTCACGTCCGTGCCAGACATTGCCCAGGAACTCTACCCGTGGCTCCCGGCGCGCTGGCTGAGCCGGCTGAAACACTCCACGCGCGATCACATCCGGGCCGTTCAGTGCCCTGTACTCGTCGTCCACAGCCGTGACGACGAGATCATCCCGTTCCACCACGGTGAATCGATCTTTGCAGCCGCGAACGAACCCCGCTCACTACTCGAGATCCGGGGCGGTCATAACGACGCCTTTCTCGACGACGAGATCGCGTATGTCGGGGGTCTGAGGACGTTCCTGGGTGGAATCAGGGATGAGCCGCGAGTTGGTCCAGGCGGGCCCTGAGCTGGTCGGGCGGCAGGTAGCCGCCGATCAACGTGCCGTCCTCCAGCACGATTGCCGGCGTTCCCGACAGGCCGACCTCCCTGCCAATCGCGAAATGCTGGCTCACGACCGGCGTGTCACAGGTCGACGACGGGAAGTCGCGATCGAGCTTGGCCATCGTCAGGGCGTTGCCGCGATCGGCGGAGCACCACACGTCTTCCGAGGTGGTCCAGGCGCGCGACGCGGGGCCATTGCGCGGATAGAGCATGTAGCGCACGCGGATACCGTTGGCCATGTATTCGTCGATCTGTGCATGCAGCCTGCGGCAATAGGTGCATTCAATATCGGTGAACACCGTGACCGTGTATTTCGCCTCTTCAGGCGAGAAAATGATCGTATCGTCGTCGGTGACCGAGGCCATCAACGCGCGCCGGGAATCGTTGCGCGCCACCTCGGTCAGGTTGACCTGCTCATCGAGGTCGATGAGATCGCCCTGCAACAGGTAGCGGCCGTCGCCGGAAATGTAGGCGACGATGGAGCCTTTCTGAATCGTGTACCAGCCGGGAACGGGGCTCGCCTTGACGTCATCCGGGCCGATCATGCCGAACATCTCGCCGACAGTCTTGCGCACCTGTTCCAGCTCGGCATCGTCCGCCGTGGCGGCGGCAGGCAACGCCAGGGTGACGACGGCAAGCAGAGAAATCAGCGATCTCACAGTGGTACGGCTCATACAATAATCCCGGGGACGCACGTTAACTTCCCTACATTGACCTGATGTATACCGGTGGGTTCCCCGGCGCGCAGAGTGTAGCAGGAACGCCGCAAAAGCAGCAGCTAGCCGCGCGGATGGTGCTCGCCGTGCAGGTCCTTGAGCCGCTCGCGGGCGACATGGGTGTAGATCTGCGTCGTCGAAAGGTCGCTGTGCCCGAGCAGCAGCTGGACGACGCGCAGGTCGGCGCCGCGGTTCAGCAGGTGCGTCGCAAATGCATGGCGCAGGCTGTGCGGCGACAGTTTGCGACGGATGCCGGCCTTCTCGGCGTAGCGCTTGATGATGTGCCAGAACGCCTGGCGCGTCATGCGATCGCCCCGGCGTGTGGGGAACAGGTAATCGGTCTGCCGCTCGAGCAGGATCTCCATTCGCGGGCCGTCGATGAAGTCCTTCAGCCAGCGCTGCGATTCCTCGCCGAGCGGTATCAGCCGCTCGCGGTCGCCCTTGCCGACGATGCGCAGCACGCCCTGGTTGAAGTTGATCTGGGACTGCTTGAGGTTGATCAGCTCGGAAACCCGCAGGCCGGTGGCGTACAGCAGCTCCAGCATCGCCCGGTCGCGATGGCCGAGCGGCTCATCGGTGTTCGGCGCGTTGAGAAGCGAGTCGACCTCGTCTTCGCTCAGCGTCTTCGGCAGGGAGCGGCCGATGCGCGGCATCTCGATATCCGCGGTCGGGTCGGAATTCCGCAGCCCCTCGCGCATGATGTAACGGAAGAACCGGCGGAAGCTCGATAACTGGCGGGCCGTCGAGCGAGGCTTTGCGCCGCCTTCGACACGACCGGCAATGAAATCGAGCAGGTCCGACTTATCCGCTCTGTCGATAGTCTTCTCATGCTCGGCAAGACCGCGTCCGAGTGTCATAAGGTCGGCCCGATACGCACCTAGCGTATTCTGGGACAGCCCGCGTTCCATCCAGATCGCGTCGAGGAATCGATCGACAAGCTCTTCGGAGCGAGCGACGATTTTCGAATCCGGGTTATTCTGGTCTGTATTGGCCATAGATCCTGTCTTACAGTCGCGCAATCCTTTGCGGTAGCATACGTCGGCTGTTGCACGCCGGCCCGGGCATCTGCCCGCGCCTTTATTACCTGCCGACTTAGCCAAGCGACGGATTTTTCAAGGGTTTGAGTATGATCACCGCATCCCGTAACCGGCGTGAACGCTGTCACAGATTCCGAAAAGCATTAACATAAAGTGATCTGCGTCACATGTCGGATCGTCGAATCGGTTTTGGCACGCTAATCACGGGGAGCCTTTACGGGCTCTACGGCTGGGTCGTGTTCGGCCTCTGCGCCCTTGTCGCCCTCGTCGGCGTACTCGTGGTCCCGGGTGAGCACCGGCGGGCACGGCTGACATCCACCATGGCCCGGGCCGTCTTTACGCTCGGCGGCGTCAGCCCGCGGATCGAGGGGCTCGAGAACATTCCGGAAGGCAATGCCGTGCTCGTTGCCAACCACGCGTCCTACGTTGACGGTCCGCTCCTCAAGGGCTACATGCCGCACCGCTTCTCCTTCGTGATCAAGGGTGAGATGCGCAATGTCCCTGTTGCCCATTTCCTGCTGCGTCGATCGGGGTCACGCTTCGTGGAACGCTTCGAATCCGGCGGCAGCGCCCGCGACGCGCGCAAGATCGTGAAAGCCGCGCTGGACGGTGCCGCCCTGGGGTTTTTCCCCGAGGGCACGTTTCGGCGAGAACCCGGTGTCGGCCGCTTCCGGCCCGGCGCCTTCGTGGCCGCGGTCCGCGCCGGCGTGCCGGTCGTGCCCATCGCGATCGCGGGTACCCGGGAAATGATGCCGTCGGGCCGCAGCTGGCCGTGGCCGGTAAGGCCGCGGGTCACGGTATTGCCGGCGATAGACCCCGGGGATCCGAGTTTCGACAACCACCGCGAACTGGCCGAGAAAGCCCGCCAACAGATACTGGCCGTGCTCGGGGAACCCGATTTGTGTAAAGTAGCCTAAAAAGTTTTAATGAGGATTAAAAAATGGCAAGACACGACATCGTTATCGTCGCTGCTCGCCGCACTCCCATCGGCGCGTTCCAGGGTGTCCTCGGGCCCGCTAAAGCGACGGAATTAGGCAGTGCCGCCATTGGCGCCGTTGTCGCCGATGCCGGAATCGAGCCTGCCGACCTCGACCAGGTCCTGATGGGCTGCGTGCTACCGGCCGGCCTCGGCCAGGCGCCGGCCCGGCAGGCGGCCATCGGCGCCGGAATTCCCGTCGGCGTCCCCTGCACGACCGTCAACAAGATGTGCGGTTCCGGGATGATGACGGTGATGCTGGCGCATGATCAGATCCGCGCGGGCACCGCCAAGGTCGTCGTTGCCGGCGGCCTGGAATCCATGAGCAACGCGCCATACCTGCTGCCCAAAGCGCGGGGCGGCTACCGCATGGGTCACCAGGAAGCCCTCGACCACATGTTCTACGACGGGCTGCAGGATCCGTGGGAAGGCCAGATGATGGGCCACTACGCCGAGCAGACGGCCGGCAAGTACGGCTTCACTCGCGAGCAGCAGGATGCGTTCGCGATCGAGTCGGTCACGCGGGCACAGGCAGCCGTTGCCGCCGGCACCTTTGCCGATGAAATCACGCCCGTCACGGTGAAGTCTCGCAAAGCCGAGACCGTCGTCGATTCCGACGAAACTCCGGGCACCGTCTCTATCGACAAGATCCCGACGCTGCGGCCCGCCTTCGCGAAAGATGGCACCGTGACGGCGGCATCGTCATCGTCGATCTCCGACGGCGCGGCGGCGCTGCTGTTGATGGGCGCGGACGAGGCAGACCGCCGCGGCATCGAGCCGATGGCACGGCTCGTCGGCCACTCGGGCGCCGCCCAGGAGCCGGCCTGGTTCACGACCGCCCCGGTCGCGGCGATAACGAGCCTGCACGAAAAACTGGGCTGGACGCCTGACGAGGTAGACCTCTACGAGATCAACGAAGCCTTCGCCGTCGTGACGATGGCGGCGATGCACGACATCGGCCTCGATCATGCAAAGGTCAACGTTAACGGCGGCGCCTGCGCTCTCGGCCACCCGATAGGGGCCACCGGCGCACGCATCAGCACCACTCTCTTACACGCGCTGAAAGCCAGGAACCTCAAACGCGGCATCGCATCATTGTGCATCGGTGGCGGCGAGGCCGTGGCAATCGGCGTTGAACTGATCTAGAGGAAGCGAAATGGATCTGTCACAAGCAAAAGCAGTCGTTACCGGTGGCGCCAGCGGCCTCGGCCTCGCATCGGCGCAACGCATCATCGATGCCGGCGGTCAGGTCGTGCTGCTGGATATCAACGACGACCAGGGCGTGGCGATGGCCGCCGAACTCGGCGATCGCGCGACCTATATCAATACGGATGTGGCGAACGAAGCGTCGGTCAAGGCGTCGATTGCCCAGGCGAACGACGCCATGGGCGGTATCACGCTGGCCATCAACTGCGCCGGCATCGCGACGGCCGGGCGCGCGCTCGGGCGCGAGGGACCCTGGCCGACGGAGCTGTTCAACAAGGTCATCCAGGTCAACCTCGTCGGCACCTTCAACGTGACCAAGGAAGCCGCCGCGTTCATGGCGCAAAACGACCCGAATGACGAGGGCGAGCGTGGCGTAGTCATCAGCACCGCATCGATTGCTGCGTTCGAGGGCCAGATCGGGCAGGCGGCCTACTCGGCTTCGAAAGGCGGCGTCGTCGGCATGATGCTGCCGCTCGCCCGCGAGTTCGCCCAGTTCGGCATCCGCGTCAACACGATCGCGCCGGGCGTGTTCCTGACGCCGATGGTGGCGGGCATGCCGGAAGAGGTGCAGGCGTCGCTCGGCAAGCAGGTGCCGTTCCCGCCGCGACTCGGCCGCCCCGAGGAATACGCGAATGCCGTCGCTTTCATCTACGAGACAGCGATGGTGAACGGCGAGACGATCCGCGTGGACGGCGCGATCCGAATGCAGCCGAAATAGACGAGTCCGACGGCGCGCGCCCGCGATAGTTACTCGCGGGATGTCTCGATCCCGCTTGACGGGAGCTCGCTTCGCTGCGCTTGAGTCCTCGCGAGCAACTTCCCGGACACGCGCCGGGCGCCCCGATCTACATTCCGGTGTAATTCGGGCCGCCGCCGCCCTCGGGGACCGTCCAGACGATGTTCTGGAGCGGGTCCTTGATGTCGCAGGTCTTGCAGTGCACGCAGTTGGTGAAGCTGATCTTGAACTCGGTCGTGCCGCCCTCCTCCACGACTTCGTAAACGCCTGCCGGGCAGTACCGTTGCGCGGGCTCGTCGTAATTCGGCAGGTTGTGCTTTATCGGCACCGACTCGTCCCGCAGCAGCAGGTGCGAGGGCTGGTCCTCTTCGTGGTTGGTGCTGGACAGGAATACCGATGACAGCCGGTCGAAACTGATGACGCCGTCCGGCTTCGGGTAGTCGATCGGCTCGCATTCGCTGGCTTTCTTCAGGGTCTCGTGGTCGGGCACCGGGTTGCGCCATGTAAACGGCAGCTTGCCGAAGAACAGGTTCTGGTCGATGAACGTGAAGGCGGCGCCCCAGAAGGTTCCCAGCTTCACGAGGCCGGGGCCGAAATTGCGCCCACGATGCAGCTCCTTCCAGACCCAGGATGCCCGCACCGCCTCTTCGAAATCCGCAAGCTCGGACTGGCCCTCGTCACCCGCCGCCAGCGCCCGGTGAATGCTCTCTGCCGCCAGCATGCCGGTCTTCATGGCAGTATGCGCGCCCTTGATCTTGACGTTGTTGAGGAACCCGGCGGCACAGCCCGTGAGCATCCCGCCGGGGAAGACGAGCTTGGGCAACGACTGCAGCCCGCCCTTGTTGACGGCGCGCGCGCCGTAGCCGATCCGCTCGCCGCCCTCGAGGTACTGGCGGATCCTGGGGTGCTGCTTCCAGCGCTGAAATTCCTCGAACGGCGCGAGGTGCGGATTCCGGTAGTCGAGCGCGACGATGAAGCCGAGGTACACCTGGTTGTTGCCGGCGTGGTACAGGAAGCCGCCGCCCTCGGTATGGTTGTCGAGCGGCCAGCCCGCGGTGTGCACGACGAGACCCTCTTCGTGCCTGTCCGGCTCGACCTCCCAGACCTCCTTGAAGCCGATCCCGTAATGCTGCGGATCGGCATTCGCACGCAGGTCGAAGCGCTGCATCAGTGCTTCACTCAGGTTGCCGCGCACTCCCTCGGCCATGATCGTGTACTTGCCGAGCAGCTCGTAGCCCGGCTGGTAGCTGCTCTTCTTCTGGCCGTCCTTGCCGATGCCCATGTCGCTCGTCGCGACACCGGTCACCCGGCCCTGATCGTCGTAGAGCACCTCGGAGGCCGCAAAACCGGGAAACACGTTGACGCCCAGCGCCTCGGCCTGCTCGCCGAGCCACTGCGACAGCCGGCCCAGGCTGACGATGTAATTGCCCTCGTTGTGCATCGGCCGCGGCACGAACAGGCCGGGGGTGCGAATCGCCTTCTGCTCCCCGGTGAGGAAATAGACGTCATCGCCCTTCACGGCCGTCTTGACCGGCGCGCCCTGTTCCCGCCAGTCGGGAAACAGTTCGTCGAGCGCGGTCGGCTCGAAGACATTGCCGGACAAGATGTGGGCGCCGATCTCGGAGCCCTTTTCAACGACGACGACGGACAGGTTCGGGTCCAGCTGCATGAGCCGGCACCCGGCGGCGAGTCCGGCCGGGCCGCCGCCCACGATGACCACATCGAATTCCATGGATTCGCGTTCGCTCGCTTCTGTCATATCGAATAATCCCGGTTTAGGATGGTGCTCGTCCGGCCGCGGGCAGCGCGGCAAAAAAAGGATAACTGCTATCTTGGGTATTCGCGAGGCCTATCGGGAAAGCCTGCTGCGAGAGGGTCACTCCCGCGACGCCGCACAAGAGGCCGTCGTGGACGAATTGGCCGAACTGCAGGAGCGCTTGTGCGCAGAACCTGCGCGACGGGGCGGCGTCCTCGGGCTGCTGCGCGGCCGCGACTCCGGCTGGCCGGCCGTCAGGGGCATCTACCTCTGGGGCGGCGTCGGCCGGGGCAAGACCTTCCTGATGGACCTCTTCTTCGAAACGCTGGACGTCGACGAGAAGATACGCATCCACTTTCACCGCATGATGCGCGACGTCCACACGCGCCTGAAGAGCCTCGGCGAGATCGAGGATCCGCTCGACCACGTCGCCGCCGGCATCGCCGCGGAAACGCGGGTGCTGTGTTTCGATGAGTTCTTCGTCAGCGATATCGGCGATGCGATGATCCTGGCGAGGTTACTCGAGAGCCTGTTTGAGAGGGGGGTGACGCTCATCGCGACGTCCAATTCCCGGCCCGGGGACCTGTACGAGGACGGCCTGCAGCGGCAGCGTTTCCTGCCCGTGATCGACCTGATCAACGAGCATACCCGGGTCATGCAGATGGCCGGCGATGTCGATTACCGCCTGCGTCTCCTGCAGCAGGCGGGGACCTTCCTGGCCCCGGACGACCGGCAGGCGGAGCAACGCCTGCAGCACTACTTCGACGAGTCGGCGTCGAGCCAGATCACGGCCGATCACGCGCTCGACGTCAACGGGCGCGAAATTCTCGCCCGCCTTTGCGCAAAGGGCATTGCCTGGTTCGAGTTCGACGAAATCTGCGGTGGGCCGCGCAGCCAGAACGACTACATCGAGATCGCGCGCTGGTACCCGACCGTCATCGTGTCTTCGGTGCCCGTCTTCGACGCGAACCGCAATGACGAGGCGCGCCGCTTCATCTCGCTGGTCGACGAACTCTATGATCGGCGCGTCAAGCTGATCGTGTCGGCGGCCGCGCAGCCCGCCGACCTGTACGCCGGCAAGCGCCTTGCGTTCGAGTTCGAGCGCACCGCCAGCAGGCTTATCGAGATGCAGTCCCTCGATTACCTCGCGGCGCCTCATCTGGCGTAAACTGTCGCCATGGACGAAGATCTGATCCTCGAGAATTTCCTGCCGTACCGTCTCTCGGTGACCTCGCACAGCGTCAGCACCAATATCGCCCGCGTCTACGAGAAGCGATTCGGTGTCTCGATCCCGGAATGGCGTGTCATCGCGATACTCGGCCGTTACCCCGGCTTGTCGGCCGTCGAGGTTGCCGAGCGCACGCTCATGGACAAGGTTGCGGTGAGCCGCGCCGTCACCAAGCTGATCAAGAACGGTCGCATAGATCGCCAGTTCGCCGATGCCGACAGGCGGCGGTCCATCCTGAACCTGTCCGAAGAGGGCCGGGCCGTGCACAACGAGATCGCCCCGCTGGCGCTGAAGTTCGAACGCGAGCTGCTGCGCGACATCAGCGACGCAGACTACGCCGCCTTCAACAGGATACTGGACCAGCTGCGCGACCGGGCCGCGGAGATCGACGACTAGCCGCCGATGTCCGTCCGGACCCTCATCAGCTCCGGAAACAGCTCGACGTCCAGCGCCTTTTTCAGAAACGGCACGCCAAGCGGCTTCTGCACACTCAGCAAAGATCGCGCTGCAGGTCCGCAGTGTGATCGTCATCGCGCGATAACCGGGTGTGCATCGTCTTCCCGAGTTTTCGCATGGCGGAATTCGTGGTGATCGTTTCAGTTGCAATGATTGTATAATGCGGCCGCGGCTGACGGCAGCGAACCAGCCCGGAGATCGTACAGTGACATCAAAAGAATTACGCCGGAGCTCGGATCGCAGAAAGCGTATCGTGCAAGCCATCGCGTCGTCCCCGGTGAGTTCGAAAGTCCTCGCAGACCGCAAGCAGCTGCACTCGTTCTTGCAGCAGTACGTCGCCAACGTACCCTTCGAGGACCTCGACGGCAGGTCCCCCAGGATCATGGCCGAAATCGGGATCAGTCATCTCGAGTTCAGCGCCAGCCGTCGCCACGGCCAATACAAGCTGCGCATATACAACCCGACCGAGCAGGATCACGGCTACACCTCGGCGTACACGTTCGTGGAGATGGTCAACGACGACATGCCGTTCCTGGTCAACTCGGTCTCGGCCGCGATCAACCGCCACGGCCTGACCGTCCATATCACGGTACACCCCGTCATCCGGGTGTCTCGGGACGGCCGTGGCCGTCTGCAGGGCATCCCGGCGCAGGCCTCGGGCGAAGGCCGGCGGGAGTCGTTCATACGCTTCGCCGTAGACCGCGAGACCGACCCGGCCGTGCTCCGGGACCTGGAGCGGGAAATACGCCGGGTCCTCGCGGACGTGAAGCTCGCCGTGCGCGACTGGAAAAAGATGCGCTTGCGGATGCTCGAGGCGATGTCGGCGCTGGAGGATGTCCCGTCGCGCGGCAATGAGAGTCTGCGGCAGGAGAGTCAGGCACTTTTGCAGTGGCTCGCGGACGATCACTTCACCTTCCTGGGCTACCGGGAATACCGCCTGGCGGAACGTGGCGGCAAGAGCCTGCTGACGCCCGTGAACCGGTCTGCGCTGGGGGTACTGTCGGCCAGGGAACGGAAAGGGCATACCATCGAATTGACGGCCGAAATGCGGCGCTTCTCGCGGTCTCGCGACTGGCTCGTTATTACCAAGGCTAATTCTCGGTCGACCGTGCACCGCAATGCCTACCTCGACTACATTGGCGTCAAGATTTACGACGACGGCGGCAAGGTCTGCGGTGAGCACCGGTTCATCGGTCTCTTCGCGTCTGCCGCTTACAGTGAGGCGCCGCGCAGTATCCCGTTGTTGCGGCACAAGATCGAGCAGATATTCGAGTGCACCCACGTTGAGCCGGTGGGGCACCGCGGCAAGGCCTTGCTGCACATTATCAACAGCTACCCCCGGGACGAATTGTTTCACGCGTCCGTGCGAGACCTCGCCCGAACGACGATCGGCATACTCAACCTGCAAGACCGGCAGAGAGTCCGGTTCTTCCTGAGGCGCGACATGTTCAGGCGTTTCTTCTCTTGCCTGGTGTTCGTACCGCGCGAGAAGTACACGACGCGCGTGCGACGCCGCATCGAGACCGTGCTGATGGATGCGTTTGCCGGCAAGTCCTTCGAGTCCAGCGTGCAGATCTCGGACTCGGCACTCGCCCGTGTGCATATTATCGTGCGCACCCCGACAGGCGACCGGCCACGAATCAGCATCCGTGCCGTCGAGCGAAAGATCGAGGGCGTCGTCGTCACCTGGTCGGACAGGTTGCGGGATGACCTGGCCGAGGCTTTCGGGCCGGAACTCGGACCCGGGCTGTTCCGCAGGTACCAGGACGTCTTCCCGATGGGGTACCAGGAAGACGTTTCCCCGCAGGAGGCGTGCAGCGACGTGGGGCGCATCGAGGAGATGCTCGAAGACGGATCGGTGCGATCTGTCGAGCTCTATCGTCCCGAAGGCGGCGATGCCGAGCGGCTGCATTTCATTGTCTACAGTTTCGACGATCCGCTCGTTCTGTCCGGCGCGTTCCCGATTCTCGAGGACATGGGCGTCGACGTTCTCTCGGAGCACCCGCATGAACTTGCACTCGCTTCCGGGAAGGCTTTCTGGATCCAGAATTTCCATCTCCACTACTCCGCTGGCGCCGGGGTCGATGCCAAGGAGGTCGCTGGCTGCTTCGAAGGCTGCTTCATGGCCGTGCTCGATGGCAAGGTCGAGAGCGACGGCCTGAATCGGCAAATTCTGAGTGCCCGGCTCAACTGGCGCGAAACCTCGCTCCTGCGCTGCTACACGAAGTACCTGCTGCAGCTCGGCATCCCGTTCAGCCAGGCCTACATGGAAGACGTGCTCGTCAAGCATGCCGGCTTCGTCCGCCTGCTCATCAATCTCTTCGAGACGCAGTTCGATCCGTCGATCAGGAACGCGGCACGTAAAAGCAGACTCGAGGCCCTGCTGCCGTCAGTGAAGCGGGCCGTTACCAAAGCCGGGAACATCGACGAGGACCGTATTCTCTCCGCGTTTTATGGCGCTGTTGCGGCGACCTTGCGCACCAATTACTTCCAGACCGATGCGAACGGCGAAATGAAGCCCAGCATCGCCATCAAGCTGGATCCCTCGAAGCTGCGCGAGACGCCCCTGCCGAAGCCCAAGTTCGAGATCTTCGTTTACTCGCCGGAGGTCGAGGGCGTGCACCTCAGGAGCGGCGACGTAGCGCGCGGCGGCCTGCGCTGGTCCGACCGGCGAGAGGACTTTCGGACCGAGGTCCTGGGCCTGATGAAGGCGCAGGTGGTAAAGAACACCGTCATCGTACCGACCGGCGCCAAGGGCGGCTTCATTCCGAAGAAGGCACCGGTGGGGGATCGCGAGGCCGTGATGCAGAACGGCATCGAGTGTTACAAGACGTTCATCAGGAGCCTGCTCGATATAACGGACAACGTCGTCGATGGCGAGGTAGTGACGCCGGATGGTGTCGTTCGGCGCGACGGCGACGACCCCTACCTGGTCGTCGCCGCGGACAAGGGTACCGCGACCTTTTCCGACATCGCGAACTCGATCTCCGCCGAGTACAACTTCTGGCTGGACGATGCCTTCGCCTCTGGCGGCTCGGCCGGCTACGACCACAAGAAGATGGGCATCACGGCCAAAGGCGCCTGGGAAGCGGTCAAACGGCACTTCCGCGAGATCGGTATCAATACCCAGGAAGACCCGTTCACGGTCGTCGGCATAGGCGACATGAGCGGCGACGTCTTCGGCAACGGCATGCTGCTGTCCCGCAAGATTCGACTGGTTGCCGCGTTCAATCACCAGCATATCTTCCTGGACCCGGACCCGGACCCCGAGGCAAGCTTCAAAGAGCGGCGGCGGCTTTTCCGCAAGTCGCGCTTATCCTGGGACGACTACGACACATCGGTCATCTCCAAAGGCGGCGGCATATTTTCGCGGCAATCGAAGACCATCCGGCTCAGCCGCGAGGTGCGTGCGCTGCTTGCCACCGATGCGGGCTACATGCGGCCCGATGAACTCATTCGTGCGATCCTGCGCATGCCCGCCGACCTGCTCTGGAACGGCGGCATCGGCACATACGTGAAATCGAGTGGCGAGGGTCACTCCGACGTTGGCGATCGCAGCAACGACAGCGTCCGCGTCAACGCCAATAAGCTGCGCTTCAAGGTTGTCGGCGAAGGTGGCAACCTCGGCCTGACGCAGCGTGCCCGCATCGAGTACAGCCTTGGCGGCGGCCGCATCAACACCGACTTCATCGACAACTCGGGCGGCGTCGACAGCTCTGACCGCGAGGTCAACATCAAGATCCTGCTGAGCGCCGTCGAGAAGAACACGAACATGACACGCCCGCAGCGCAATGAGTTGCTCGCGTCGATGACCGACGATGTCGCCGAACTCGTCCTGCGTAACAACTACCTGCAGACGCAGGCAATCAGCATGAGCCAGGTCCGATCGGTACAGCGCATCGACGAGATGGCACGCCTGATAACGAGTCTCGAGCAGAAAGGGCTGCTCCACCGGGAGCTCGAGTTCCTGCCCGACGAAGCCGAGGTCGAGGACCGGCGCTTGCGCAAGCAGGGCTTCACACGCCCGGAACTGGCCGTCATCCTCAGCTACGCGAAGATCGACCTCTACAACGGCCTCATCGCGTCCGGCGACTCACTGGAAGACTTCCTGGTCGTGGACCCGCTCCGCTACTTCCCGCCCGTGCTGCGCAAGCGCTATCCGGAGTACCGGGCAAGTCATCGACTGAGCCGTGAAATCCTCGCGACGCTGATTGCCAACGACCTTGTCAATCGCATGGGACCGTCATTCGTGACGCGCCTGCAGGCGGACACGCAGGCCGATGTCGTCACGATCGCGCGCGCCTACACCGTTGCCCGCCAGATCTGCGAGGCGGGCCCGCTGCTCAGGTCGATCGAAGAACTCGATTACAAGCTCGACGCACAGACTCAGATGATGCTGATGTTCGAGATCAGCCGCTCACTGCGCCATGCGAGTTACTGGCTGATCGACAGGTTCGGCGCCAAGCTGGATATTGCCGACTCCGTCGAGCGCCTGAAGACGGCGATGCAGATGGTTTACACGCGGACCGGAGGCATCCTGTCGACCGCGGCGCGAATCCGGCACGAGAACGCCAAGCGCGGACACCTCGAGAACGGGGTCCCCGAAAAGCTGGCCGACCGCATGTCGGCCCTGCTGCTCACGCGGCCGGCGCTCGACATGGCGGACCTCGCAGCCATCTACAAACCCGACGTCATCGCCATCGCCAAGCTGTACGCGGTCACGAACGAGAAACTCGGCATCTACTGGCTGCACGAATGCGCCGAGGACCTGAACTTCGAGCATCGCTGGCAGGCCGTCGCTCGCGGCCGCCTGCGCGACGATTTTTTCTGGATGCGCCGCGACCTCGCCATCCAGGTCCTCAAGCAGCGCGGCAAGAGCGACCTCGACATGGCACTGGAACGTTGGCTCGCGGGTCGCGATGCCCGGGTGCGCCGCTTCAAGGGCACACTGGACGAAATGAAGCTACGCAGCGAGATCGATTTTGCTACCCTCTCGGTCGCGGCGGCTGAGCTGCGCGACCTGATCTCGGACTGATCGAACAAGCAGACGGAGTAAGCATGGCGGGTAAACTCGTACTGTGCCGTCACGGCCAGAGCGACTGGAATCTCAAGAACCTGTTCACGGGCTGGACCGATGTAGACCTGACGGAACTCGGCCGCGAGGAGGCCTCGAAAGCCGGCAAGCTGTTCAACGAACTCGGCTACGAATTCGACGTGGCCTACACGTCCGTCCTGAAGCGTGCCATCCGCACGCTGTGGATCATCCTCGACGAGATGGATCGCATGTGGATCCCGGTCATCCGCGACTGGCGGCTCAACGAGCGACACTACGGCACATTGCAGGGTCTCAACAAGGCGGAGACCGCGGCCAAGTACGGTGATGAGCAGGTGCACATCTGGCGGCGCAGCTACGACATACCGCCGCCCGCGCTCGAGCCCGAAGACGACCGGCATCCCGCCCATGACCCGCGCTACGCCGGGGTCGCCAAGCTGCCTGCCACGGAGTCGCTCGCGACCACGCTGGAGCGCGTGGCGCCTTGCTGGAACGAGCTGATTGCGCCTGATTTGCGCGCTGGCAAGGATGTGTTGATCTCGGCGCACGGCAACAGCCTGCGCGCCCTCGTCAAGATGCTCGACAAAATCTCGGACGAGGAAATCACCGGCTTCAATATTCCGACCGGCATCCCGCTGGCCTACGAGCTCGACGACAATCTCGAGCCCGTATCGCGCGAATTTCTCGGTGATCCGGAGGAAGTGGCCAGGGCAGCGGCGGCTGTCGCGGCGCAGGGCAAGGCGCGCTGACGCGCGCCGCTGCGCCTTACTGACTCGCGACAGTGCCCGCGACCTCGCCGCGGGCCACCGGGTAACCGAGGCCGACCCAGCCGAACGCGCCCTCCCAGAGCACGGCCGTGTTGTCGAAGCCGGCTCGCACCAGCCTGCGATTCACGTACTCCGCGGCCGCTCGCGGGCATTCACAGTAGGTCACGATCCAGGTGCCGTCTCGAGGCAGGTCTTTCGCCAGGCTGTTCACGTCTTCATAGTAGTAAGGCAGCGGCACCGAGCCCTCGATATGCGACATCTGCCACAACGACATGTTGCGCGTGTCGAGAAGGACCATACGCCGTTTTCGCTGCATGGCCTCGTGGAGGTCGGCGGACATTACGTACAGCCCGTCCTTGAGCTCCCAGTCGGGCGCAGCGCCGTCGGGATTGAGGACATACTCCTCGACCGGCGGCGGCGATCTGAAGACCGGCTTCTGAATCTCCCAGCCGGTCGCCCGGCTGCGGATGAACGCCGTCAGCGCGTTGATCTGTTCGTCGCTGAGCTCGTCGCCGAACGCTTTCATTTCGGTGCCCTGCCGGCCGTTGACGATCGCGTGGCGAATAAAGGGGTCGGTCGACATCGACAACATCGCCGGATTGCCGAGCGCCGTGCCCTTACCGCCCTCGCCTTTGGCGCCGTGACACTCGGCGCACCGACTCGCGTAGAGCTCCGCGCCGAGCTGCACGTCACCGTGAACGGTGGCAATCGGCAAGCGGATCCGCTCCACGCCCGCCTGCTCCTGCAGCCAGACGTCCAGCCGGCTGATCTGCTGGCTCGTCAGCGGGCCGCCGATCTCCTCGTGGAAACCGGCCATCGGCGTGCCCGGGCGGCCATAGCTGATGGCCATGACGCGCTGGTAAAAACCGGCTTCCATGAGCGATTTGGAGCGCAACGACGGGGCGTTGTCGTTGGCGTGACCCTCGCGATCGGCGCCGTGACACAGCACGCAGTACTGCGCGTAGTCGGCCGCGGCCGCCGCGGCCTGCTCCGCCGTCAACCTGGGCACCTCGTCGGCATGGGCAGCCAGCGCCAGGCTGACGACCATCAAGCCGGTTAGCAGTGAACGCATTTTTTTCTCCCTGCCCTAAGCCTGCTGGCGCGGATCGGTCCTGTCCGTTTTCGCCTGCGCCACGACCCGGACCAGGCCCTCCTGGGCCGTCGAGGCCACGAGCCTGCCGTCCTGTGAGAAAAACTGGCCGCGCGCAAAGCCGCGCGCGCCGCCCGCATTCGGGCTGTCCATCGAGTAAAGCAGCCATTCATCGATCCTGACAATACGGTGAAACCACAGTGCATGATCGAGGCTCGCCATGATCACCCTCCCCTCATTGAAAGGCAGCGCGTGGGGCAGCGTGCTCGTACCGAGGAGTTCGTAATCCGAGACGTAGGCCAGCAGGTTCTGGTGCAGGGCGAGGTCATCGGGAAGCTGGTCCACGGCCCGAAACCAGACGTACTTGACGGGCGGCCGCTTTTTCGGCTCGACGAAATCGATCGGTGTCACCGGGCGCAGTTCGAAAGGGCGCTTGTCGGTCAGGAAGCGGCGCATTTTGCCGGGCAGCTTGGCCAGGGTCTCCTCGCTGACGTCCGAGAAATCCTTCAGCCCTTCCGGTCCCGGTACGTCGGGCATCTCCGCCTGGTGATCGACGCCACCCTCTTCGGCCTGGAACGACGCCGCCAGGTTGAAGATCGGCCGGCCGTGCTGGATCGCCACGACCCGGCGGGTCGAAAAACTGCCGCCGTCGCGGGCGCGGTCGACTTCGTAAACGATCGGCGCGTTCATGTCACCGCGACGCAGAAAGTAGGCGTGCAGCGAGTGGGCGATGCGTCCCTCTACAGTGTGCTGCGCGGCGGTCAGTGCCTGGCCGAGCACCTGGCCGCCGAACACCTGGGCACTGCCGATATCACGGCTGTCGCCGCGAAAGATGTTGTCCTCGATACGCTCGAGCTTGAGCAGCTCGATCAGGTCTGCGAGTACCGGGTGCATGGCCTCAGGGTCTGCTGCGACCGCCGTCGACCCGGATGCCGGTACCATTGACGAACGCGGCGTCGTCACTGACGACAAACAGCACGACCTTCGCGATATCGACCGGTTCGCCCAGTCGGCGCGCGGCGGAGCCCGCGATGCAGAAGTCGCGCAAGGCCTTGTTTTTCCGGAAGACCTCGCGGCTGGCCGGCGTCATGACGGCGCCGGGCTGCACGTAGTTGGCCGTGATGCCGAACTCGCCGGCATCCGCGGCCAGCGCGCGGGTAAGTGCCGCGAGATGCTGCTCGGACTGGCCGTATGCCTGGCCGCCCTGCTCCGCGAAAGCGCTGCGCAGGAAGCCGATGTTGACGATGCGCCCGGAAGGACTCTTTTTCAGATGGGGCAACGCCGACCGGCAGATGGACGTGACGAGGTCCGCACGCGCCTCCAGCAGCTCGTCCAGCTTCTTGTCGCCATCGCTGATTGGCGCTGTCGGCTGCAGTGGGAAGTCGTTGACGAGAATATCGATGCCGCCAAGCGACGCGACAGCGTCCTCCACCAGCGCCGGCATTCGCGTCGCATCCACGAAGTTAGCGGCATGGCCCTGCACGCCTTTGACTGACCGAAAGTGCCGCTCGACGCCGCTGTTGGCGCCATCGACCGCGAGTACGCTGGCGCCGTGCTTGACCAGCGTCCGTGCCACGGCTTCGCCGATGCCGCTTGCGCCGCCCGTCACCAAGGCTTTCAGTCCGTATAGACGCAGTGGTTCGCCCATGCTGTTCCCTTGTCAGCGAAGTGTTACCCGAGGCCCATCACTCGGGGAACTGATAGTCGGCGAATTGCTTGCGCAATTCAATCTTCTTGACCTTGCCCGTCGCCGTGTGCGGCAGTTCATCCACGAAAACAACGTCGTTGGGTATCCACCAGGTGGCCACCTTGCCGTCGAAATACGCGAGCATCTCTTCCTTGCTGATGTCCCGGCCCTCGGCCTTGACGACGACAAGCAGCGGCCGCTCCGTCCATTTCGGGTGCGAGACGCCGATCACGGCCGCCTCGGCAATCGCGGGGTGATCCATCGCCGCGTTCTCCAGCTCGATGGAACTGATCCACTCGCCGCCGGACTTGATCACGTCCTTGGTGCGATCGGTGATCGCCATGTAGCCCTCGGGATCGATCGTGGCAACGTCGCCCGTGTCGAACCAGCCGTCATCGGTGTGCGAGTCCGCACTGCCCTCCAGCTTGAAGTAGTCGGAACAGATCCAGGGGCCCCGCACCTGCAACGCCCCGTACGCCTCGCCGTCCCAGGGCAGCTCGTTGCCCTCGTCGTCGACGATGCGCATTTCGCAGCCGTAGACGCCGCGGCCGGCCTTCACGGCCAGGTCCAGTTTTTCCTCATCGGAGAGGGAATCGAGCCCTGCCTTGAGCGAGTTGACGCAGCCGACCGGGCTCATCTCGGTCATGCCCCAGCCCTGCCGCAGCTCGACGCCGTGATTGTCGCGGAAAGCCTGGATCATGGCCCGCGGCACCGCGGCACCGCCGACGATCGATCGCCGCAGCTTGTCGAGGCGCTTGCCGGCCTTGTCCGTGTACTGCAGCAGCGCCAGCCAGACGGTCGGCACGCCCAGCGCGAGCGACACGTCCTCGCTGTCCATCAGCGCGTAGAGCGCCTCGCCGTCGCCCATCTTGGGGCCCGGCAGCACGAGCTTGGCGCCCACCATGAGTACCGAATAGGGCACGCCCCAGGCATTGACGTGGAATAGGGGCACGACAGGCAGCACGCAGTCGCGACTCGACAGGTCCATCACATCCGGGGCCAGGGAGGCGTACGCGTGCAAGAGTGTCGAACGGTGGTTGTAGAGCACCCCCTTCGGGTCACCGGT
>JBFFSI010000036.1:0-21317 GCA_041572475.1 Woeseiaceae bacterium | reverse complement strand
TCGGGGTTGGCCCACCAGACAAGGAACTCGTCCGGTTGCTCGTTGAGCAGGGTTGCCAGCGCTTCGTCGTTGTCTTCATGGTACGCCGACGGGAGCGGCCGCGCAGCGAGCTTGCGGTAATTACTGATAAACGTGTTGTGCAGGATCCGGAAGACCCAGGGGCGAAAGCGGCTGCGGTCATCGAGCGAGTCGATCGCCGCCCAGGCCTTGGAAACCGATTCCGCCACGAGGTCCTCGGCGTCTGCGCCCGAACCCGTCAGGCGCAGCGCCGTTCTATACAAAGCGTCCATGTTTTCTTCGACCCCCTGGCTGAAGAAGGCCCTCGTGTCGTCCGGTTTCGCCATGAGTGTCGAAGATCACCTGCGGCATCAGAAGGTCAGCGTCGCAGCGCCGTTCTGCACCTGCTCCAGCATCGCGACCGAGCCTGCCATCGTGACGCCGTCGATCAGGTCGTCCTGGCCATAGCCGCGCACGCCGGCGCAGGGCGGGCACACGAGGATCTTACCGCCATTGTCGATTACGGTCTGGATCATGTCCTTGACCGGCGGGTCGAGCGGGTTCAGGCGTGCCTGGTCGGCCGCGCCCTTGCGCACCCAGTCGACACCCGAGCTCACGAGAAATAGGGTCACCTGCATGTCGCTGCCGATCGCCCCGTTCGCGACGCTCCAGGCCACCGAGGAACGTTCGTCGTTGAACCCGTTCGTCACCACTACCACCAGCTTTTTCTTGTCAGACATTGTTGATCCTCCTGTGAATTAGTTTATAAAGCGCCATTCGGGTCCTTTGTGGGGCCGGAGATGGCGCGCTTGGTATAGAAGACGCAGGCGGGACCCATTTAGGTCCCGGTCCGCACAAACCCGCAGCCGCTAGGGGTTTGCCCCAATGGATCCGCGCGGCTCCCTGGGCCAGTATCCACGCAACGAAAATTCACCAGATCGGCTTGTAACTCTATGAAAAAGAAGCTTGTTTACTCATTCTCCGAAGGCGACGGCCAGAACAAGAAACTCCTCGGCGGCAAGGGTGCCAACCTGTGCGAAATGACCCAGATCGGGCTCAACGTGCCGCCCGGTTTCGTCATCACCACCGAGGCCTGCCTCGAATACCTGGACGGCAATACGCTGCCGGAGGGACTCATGGAGGCGGTCCGGGAAGAAATCGGCCAGCTCGAGAAAACCACCGGCCGGACCTTCGGTACGGGCCCCGACCCGCTGCTGGTGTCGGTGCGCTCGGGCTCGGCGCTGTCGATGCCCGGCATGATGGACACGATCCTGAACCTCGGGCTCAACGACGAGACGCTGGCCGGCCTGATCGAACAGACGGGCGACGAGCGCTTTGCCTACGACGCCTACCGGCGCTTCATCCAGCTGTTCGGCAAGGTGGCCTTCGGCATCGACGACGAGAAGTTCGACGTGCATTTCGATGCCGTCAAGAAGAAGGCCGGCGTCAAGGCCGACGTCGGCCTCGACGCCGGCAACCTCAAGGAGATCTCGGGCAAGTTCCTCGAGGTCGTGCGCCGGGAGACGGGGGAAGGCTTCCCGCAGGACGTCTACCGCCAGCTGCAACTGGCGGTCGAGGCCGTGTTCCGCTCCTGGATGGGCAAGCGCGCCGTCGACTACCGGCGCGAATTCCACATCACGCCCGACATGGCCAACGGCACGGCGGTCAACGTGTGCACGATGGTCTTCGGTAACATGGGCGATGACTGTGCGACCGGCGTGGGTTTCACCCGTAACCCCGGCACCGGTGACAAGGAGATGTTCGGCGAGTACCTGACCAACGCGCAGGGCGAGGACGTCGTCGCCGGCATACGCACGCCGAAGCCGCTCATCGAGATGGGAGAGGAGATGCCCGAGCTCTACAGGCAGCTCGTCGAGCTCCGCGACAAACTCGAGTCGCATTACAAGGAGGTCCAGGACTACGAGTTCACGATCGAGAAGGGCACGCTCTACTGCTTGCAGACGCGCAACGGCAAGATGAACGCGACGGCGATGGTCAAGACCTCGGTCGACATGGTTGCCGAGAAGCTCATCACCCGCGACCAGGCGCTGCTGCGCATCAACCCGGAGCTGCTGGAGCAGCTGCTGCATCCGCGCCTCGATCCCGATAACGCGGCCACGGCGCTGGCGACCGGGCTGCCCGCATCGCCGGGGGCGGCTTCCGGCAAGTGCGTCTTCGACGCCGACCTTGCCGAGAAGCTGGGTAACGACGGCGAAAAAGTCATTCTCGTGCGCGAGGAAACCCGGCCGGAAGACATCCACGGTTTCTTCGCCTCCGAGGGTATCCTGACGAGCCGCGGCGGTAAGACCTCGCACGCGGCAGTCGTCGCGCGAGGCATGGGCAAACCCTGCGTTGCGGGCGCCGAGGGCATCGTCGTCGACGTCGCCCTGCGGCGGGCAATCGTCGGTGAGACGATCCTCCACGAAGGCGACGTCATCACGCTCGACGGCGCGACCGGCGAAGTCTACCTCGGCGCGATACCGACGCTGCCGCCGCATTTTTCGGACAACCTGAAGAAGCTGCTTGGCTGGGCGGACGAGACGGCGGAGCTGAAGGTGATGGCCAACGCCGACACGCCCGAGGCGGCGCGGCGGGCTAGCGAATACGGCGCGATGGGCATCGGCCTGTGCCGGACGGAGCGCATGTTCAATGCGAGCGACCGGCTGCCGATCGTCATCGACATGATCCTCGCCGACAACAAGGCGGACCGGCAGGCGGCACTCGACCAGCTGCTGCCTATCCAGCGCGCCGACTTCATCAAGCTGTTCACGGTGATGTCGCCGAACCCGGTGACCGTGCGCCTGCTGGACCCGCCGATGCACGAATTCCTGCCGACCGAGCACGACCTGGTCGAACAGATCAACACGTTGCGCGTCTACCGCGACGTGGTGCGCGGCCGTATGGTCGCGCTGGCCTCTGTCTCCGGTGCCGCCGAGATGCCGGAGGCGCACATGACGCTCAGCGAAGAACACGTCAACGACGCGCTGGTCAAGAAGGAGCGCATGCTGCAGAAGGTGCGCGAACTCGAGGAGACCAACCCGATGCTCGGTCACCGCGGCGTGCGCCTCGGCATCACCTACCCCGAGATCTACGCGATGCAGATCCAGGCGATCCTCGAGGCTGCGACCGAGTGCTCGAAGCAGGGCATCGAAGTGTCGCCCGAGATCATGGTGCCGCAGGTGATCACCTCGCAGGAGCTGGCGCGGGTCAGGCAGATCGTGGATGAATTGACGGCGAAGCTCGAAGAGGAATCGGGCGAGAAGCTGCACTTCAAGTTCGGCACGATGATCGAGACGGTGCGCGCGTGCACGCGCGCCACCAAGCTCGCGGCCAACGCCGAGTTCTTCTCGTTCGGCACCAACGACCTGACGCAGGCGGTATTCTCGTTTTCACGCGAGGACGCCGAGAACAAGTTCCTGCCGATGTACAACGAAACGGGCATCCTGCAGGACAACCCGTTCGAGGTGCTCGACATCCAGGGCCTCGGCCAGCTGATCGAGATGGCCGTGGCGCGCGGCCGTGCCGAGCGCCCCGACATGAAGATCGGCATCTGCGGCGAGCAAGGCGGGCACCCCGCCTCGATCCGCTTCTGCCACCACGCGGGCCTGAACTACGTCTCCTGCTCGGCGCCGCGCGTGCCGATTGCGAGGCTGGCGGCGGCGAACGCGAAACTGCTCGAAAAGGAGTTCTCGGTCTAGCGCCGGATCAGTCGAGCCCCGCCTCGCCGAACTGCAGCTCGGCGAGGCGCACGTAGAGGGAATCACGCCGCATGAGTTCATCGTGCGAGCCGATATCCACGACCTTGCCGTGGTCCATCACGACGATTCGTGAGGCCTTGAGTACCGTCGCCAGCCGGTGCGCGATGATGATCGTGGTGCGCCCCTGCATCAGGTGCTCGAGCGCCTCCTGCACGGCCCGCTCGCTTTCCGCGTCAAGCGCGCTGGTCGCCTCGTCGAGCAGCAGGATGGGCGGGTCCTTGAGAATCGCGCGCGCGATCGCGATACGCTGGCGCTGTCCCCCGGAGAGGCGCGTGCCGCGTTCGCCCAGGAAGGTGTCGTAGCCGTCGGGCAGCCGGCGGATGAACTCGTCGGCGGCCGCGGCCCCGGCGGCGGCCTCGACGTCGGCATCGCTCGCGCCGGGCCTGCCGAAGCCGATGTTCTCGCGCGCGCTGGTCCCGAAAATCACGGTCTCCTGCGGGACGAGGCCGATCCGCTGCCGCACTGCCTCGGGGTCTGCAGCCGAAACGTCGACGCCGTCGATGCGGATGCTGCCCGACTCGGGGTCGTAAAAGCGCAGCAGCAACTGGAACAGCGTGCTCTTGCCGGCACCGGACGGGCCCACGACAGCAAGGGTCTCGCCGCTCGCGACATCGAGGCTGAAATCGTCGACGGCCGGGATTTCGGGCCTGGCCGGGTAACGGAATGTCACGTTCTGCAGGCTGATCCTGCCCTCGCCGGGTTCCGGCAGGGCTGCGGGTTCCGCCGGCGCCACGATCGCGGGCCGCGCCTGCAGCAGCTCCACGAGCCGCTCCATGGCCCCGGCGGCGCGCTGCACCTCGCCCCACATCTCGCTCAGGCCGGCGGCCGCCGCGGCGGCAAAAATCGCGTACAGCAGGAACTGGCCGAGCTGCCCGCCGGTCATCTCGTCGGTCATTACCGAGCGTATGCCGACCCAGAGCACGAAGGTGATGGCGCCGAAGATGAAAAGGATCGCGATGCCGGTGAGCAGCGCGCGGACGCGGATACGCCGCACCGCGGTCGTGAAGGCCTCCTGCACGGCCACCCCGAAGCGTTCACTCTGCAGCCGCTCGAGCGTGAAGGCCTGTACAGTGGCGATGGCATTCAGCACCTCGCCCGCGAGACCGCTCGTGTCGGCCACGCGGTCCTGGCTGGCGCGCGACAGGGACCGCACTCGGCGCCCGATCGCGATGATGGGCACGATCACGAGCGGCAGCAGCACGAGCATCATGCCGGCTAGCCGCGGGCTCGTGACGATGAGCATGATGACGGCGCCGACGAGGTTGAGCATGGAGCGCAACGCGATCGAAAGCCCCGCGCCCGAGATCGACTGGATCAGCGTCGTGTCGGTCGTCAGCCGCGAGAGCACCTCACCGGTCTTCGTCGTTTCGAAGAAGCTCGGGTCGAGCCGCACGACATGCCCGTAGACCGCGTTGCGGATATCGGCGACGACGCGCTCGCCGAGCCAGGTCACGAGGTAGAACCTGAGTGCGGAGAACAACCCGAAAGCCATCGTGACGCCGAAAAGGCCGAGGAAGTACTTGTCGATACTCGACGGACTTTCGGCAAGCAGCCCGGCGTCGATCAGGTAGCGAATGGCGATCGGCAGTGCGAGCTGTGCCACGGAGGCGAGCAGCAGGGCCGCCATCGCCAGCAGCAGGGTGCCCGTGTACGGCCTTATATAAGGAAGCAGCGCCCTGAGCGGCTGGATCGAGCGTGCCTTCGGGGGGTCGGAGCCATCGGTCATTTGCCGGAGTGTAGCGGTTTCGCGACATGGCAGGCAGCCCGCACTGACGGGCAGCGGCAGGATTGCGGTCGACCGGCTGTCCCGTCGCCCCTATAATGGCCGCCCGCTCCGCGGGACGGAGGCGTGTAAGACCAACAAGAAGGGCCCCATGAGCACAGCCAAGATCATCTACACCAAGACCGACGAGGCGCCGGCGCTGGCGACCTATTCCCTGTTGCCGATCATCAAGGCCTTTACCGATGCAGCGGGCATCGACGTGGAAACACGGGACATCTCGCTGGCCGGCCGCATCCTGGCCAACTTCCCCGAGAGCCTCGAGGAAGACCAGCGCATCGGCGACGCGCTGGCCGAGCTCGGCGAACTGGCCAAGACTCCCGATGCGAACATCATCAAGCTGCCGAATATCAGCGCGTCGATACCGCAGCTGACCGCGGCGATCGAGGAGTTGCAGGCACAGGGTTTTTCCGTGCCGGACTACCCGGAGGAGCCCGGTGACGACGCCGAGCGCGCGATCCGTGCCAGCTATGCGAAGGTCCTGGGCAGCGCCGTCAACCCGGTGCTGCGCGAGGGCAACTCGGACCGCCGCGTCGCTGCCGCGGTGAAGGAGTACGCGAAGAACAACCCGCACTCGATGGGCGCCTGGAGCGCCGACTCGGCATCGCACGTCGCCCACATGGACGACGGGGACTTCTACGCCAGCGAAAAGTCAGCCGTCGTCGCGGCCGGTGGCGACCTGCGCATCGAGCTCGAGACGGCGGGCGGCGAGACCATCGTGCTGCGCGACGCCGTGCCGGTGCTCGACAACGAGGTCATCGACGCGGCGAGTATGAACTGCACGGCCTTACGCGAGTTCTTCAGCGCGCAGATCGACGATGCGAAGGCGAAGGACGTGCTGTTTTCGCTGCACCTAAAGGCAACGATGATGAAGGTGTCCGACCCGATCATGTTCGGGCACGCGGTGACCGCCTACTATGCCGATGTCTTCGCAAAGCACGGCGCACTTTTCGACGAACTGGGCGTCGACCCGAACAACGGCATTGGCGACGCCTATGCCCGGATAGCGGCGCTGCCCGACGCGCAGCGCGCCGAGGTCGAAGCGGATATCGAGGCCGTGTACGCAACGCGCCCGCCGATGGCCATGGTCGATTCGGACAAGGGCATCACCAACCTGCACGTGCCGAGCAACGTCATCATCGATGCCTCGATGCCGGCCGCGATCCGCTCGTCGGGCCAGATGTGGGGGCCCGACGGCAAGCTCCACGATACGAAATTCGTGATACCCGATCGCTGTTACGCCGGGATCTACCAGGAGGTCCTCGACGTCTGCAGGCAGCACGGCGCCTTCGACGTGGCGACGATGGGCAACGTCTGCAACGTCGGCCTGATGGCGCAAAAGGCCGAGGAGTATGGCTCCCACGACAAGACCTTCGAAGTCCCGGCGGCCGGCGAGGTCAAGGTCGTTGATGCGGCGGGTGAGGTTCTGCTGCGGCACCAGGTCGGCGAGGGCGACATCTGGCGCATGTGCCAGACCAAGGACCTGCCGATCCGCGACTGGGTGAAGCTGGCCGTGAGCCGCGCGCGGCAGACCGGCGCGGCGGCCATTTTCTGGCTGGACGAGAATCGTGCGCACGACCGCAACCTCATCGAGTTGGCGAGGCTCTACCTCGAGGACTACGACACCTCCGGGCTGGACATCCGCATCCTGGCGCCGGTCGAGGCCATGCGGGCGACGCTCGAACGCGTCAGGGCGGGCGAGGACACGATCTCGGTGACCGGCAACGTGCTGCGCGATTACCTCACTGACCTGTTCCCGATCCTCGAACTTGGTACCAGCGCGAAGATGCTCTCGATCGTCCCGCTGCTCGCGGGCGGCGGCCTGTACGAGACCGGCGCCGGCGGTTCGGCGCCCAAGCACGTGCAGCAGTTCCTCGACGAGGGCCACCTGCGCTGGGATTCGCTGGGTGAATTCCTGGCGCTTGCCGTGTCGATAGAGGACCTCGCCGACAGGACCGGCAACCCGCGGGCCCGCGTGCTGGCCGATGCCCTCAACGAGGCCAACGGCCGCTACCTGCACGAGAACAAGGCGCCGAGCCGCAAGGTCAACGAGCTCGACAACCGTGGCAGCCACTACTACCTGGCCATGTACTGGGCCGAGGCGCTGGCGCAGCAGGACGAGGACACCGAGCTTGCCGGCCGTTTTGCGCCTGTTGCGGTGGCGCTCGCCGACAACGAGGCCGAGATCCTCGACGAGCTGGCGGCGGCGCAGGGTGCCCCCGTCGATATCGGCGGTTACTATCATCCCGACGACGAAGCGGCCAGCCGGGCCATGCGCCCGAGCGCCACCTTGAACGGCATCATCGATTCGGCATAGGCATGGCAAGCATCCTCATCGCGTATTCGACGGTCGACGGCCACACCCGCCACATCTGTGAGCGCATCGCCCAGACCTTGCGGCAGCGGGGGCACGAGACCGAGTTCACCGCGATCGACGACGGGCCGGCCATTGATCTCGGGGCTTTCGACAAGATCGTGATCGGCGCGAGCATTCGCTACGGCAAGCACCGGCCGCAGGTCACCGAACTGATCAACGCCAACCGGGCCATCCTCGAGAGCAAGCCGAGCGCGTTCTTCTCGGTCAACGTGGTCGCCCGCAAGCCCGAGAAAAACACGCCCGAGACGAACCCCTACCTGCAGAAGTTCCTCAAGGGGATCTCGTGGAAGCCGCAGAACCTCGCGGTGTTTGCAGGCAAGATCGACTATCCCTCTTACCGTTTCATGGACCGCCTTGCGATTCGTTTCATCATGTGGATGACGAAGGGCCCGACCGACCCGAATGCCGTGGTCGAGTTTACGGACTGGAGCAAGGTCGAGGCGTTCGCGAACCGCGTCGCCGAGATGTAGTCCGGCTACGCCGAGAATTTCAGCGGCCGCAGGCGCGGTGTCTTCTTGTACTGGTGCCCCTGCATGCGGCGCAGGATGTCATCGAGCATGCGAATGGCGGCGATGATGTGCGGACCCTTGTTCAGCATGACGCAGTCGGCCCGCTGGGCGAGCGCGGCGTCAGAAATCTCGGCGCGGGACGGCTGGCCGCGCTTCGCCGTTCTCTCCAGCACCTGGGTGGCCCAGATCACCGGCACGTGCGCTGCCTCGCAGAGCCACAGGATCTCCTCCTGGAGTTCCGCGAGCCGCTCCCACCCGGCTTCGACGGCCAGGTCACCCCGCGCGATCATGACCGCGGCCGGGTAGTGACGCATCGCGGTCAGCAGCAAGCTGGGCAGCTTCTTGAACGCCTTGCGTGTCTCGATCTTGATGACCAGGCCGAGGCCTGGCGCCCCGAGTTCTTCGACAGCTTCCTTCAGCGCAAGCACGTCGCTCGTGCGGCGGACGAAGGACAGGGATACCGCGTCGGCGTGCCCCGCAACGAACTCGAGGCCCTCCCTGTCCGCCGCCGTGAGTCCGGGCAGGCGAATGTCGCTGTCCGGGAAGTTGATGCCGCGGTTCGCGCGCAGGCGGCTACCCGTGGGTTTGGCCTTCGCAATCGTGATTTCCAGCCCATAATCGCTGACGGCGGCGACGGTGCCGTTGATCTTGCCGTCATTGAGCGACACACGGTCGCCGACTGCGATGTCGCCGAGGACCTCGGGTTGCCGGCAGGCGATGTGCGCGGGCTCGATGACGTTGCCCTCAGCGTCTTCCCGCGCCGGCTGACCCGGGGTCGGGTCGCAGTGCAGCATGAGCGTGTCGCCCGGGGACAGGAGTATCGGCTGTTCGATTCGCGGCAGCTCGCCCAGTCGGTATCCCAGCTTTTCGTCCCCTGGGGCGCGCACGAGCTCCAGCTTCATACCGGTCTGCAGGTAGGCGCCCTTGTAAATCTCCAGGATGAGTCCCTTGTCGTCCTTGTCGAGGACCTTGAATACGCGCTTCTTGCCGCGTGTGTCGCGAAACCGGATCTCGTCACCTTCGCTCGCGTTCTCGATGCACTCGCGAGGCACGGGGAACACGGCGGCCTTCGTGCCGTGCCATACCAGGTCATCGGCGATCAAGCGGACACGGCGTGGCGCAATGATTCGTCCCAGCGGGTCGCGCCTCGGCCGGAGGTGAAAGACACGCGGGCCCGGCTCGAGGTCTCCCGTGCGCAGCTTCGGACCGGCAAGGTCCATGATGATCCGGCACTCGGTGCCAGCGCTGTCGGCGGCGCGGCGCACGTTCTCGATCATGGCCGCCCAGACAGACTCGTCGTCGTGCGCGCAGTTGATTCGCGCGATGTTCATGCCGGCAGCGATCATGCCGGCAACGAGCTCCTCGTCTTTACCGGCCTCGCGCGGCAGGGTGACCATGATGCTGACGTCCCGGCCTTCCGGGACCGCGCCGAGTATGGCGCGGATGTTGATTTCGGCGCGTGCGCTGCGCAGGCCCAGCTCACCGTTTCTTGCGGGCGGGATCGCACGCGTTCCGGACGCCAGCGATTCGAGTGTCGCCTGCACGGCGCCGACGGTGGCGAGCACATGGCACTCGGCGCGCCCCAGCGATGCCAGGCCCATTGCGGCAAGCTGCTCCTGCAGGTCGCGGATGTCATCGGCCCGCAGTGCCAGGTAATGCACCAGGTTGCGCGCGCTCTCGCGATAGGCAGGGTGCACGGCGGCAAGCTCCCCACCGTAGCGGTGCTCGAACTCGCGGGCCCGTTCGGCGATTGCCGCCAGTTGGTCCCGGACGCTCGCGATGTCAGGAATCTGTGCCACGATCACTCCTGTCTACCTTGTAGAGCAATTCCGGCACCTTCGCAGTAACGGAAACCACCTATGCATCGGGGTGCTTGCCAATGTTGCCGGCCTCGCTCCAGTCACCGTGCGCTCCCTGCTGATTGAGCACGCGAGCATCCGGCACAGGTGGGGCGGGGCGGATGACTGCCGTCTCGACGGCGATTCTTTTATCGGCGACTGATCAGGGTCGCCCTGCGGGCGACCGCCTTGCAGAGGGCTGCAAAGCTTCGCGCTGACAAGCAGCGCTACTACAGGTATTTCGCGTAGCTGCTGATGTACTTTGCGGCGTTGTCGGCGGAGATGATCACCGCGCGCCCGGTTCTGGGTAGCGCGGCGTGCAGCGCGGCGTGCAGCGCAGCCCCGGTCGTGGGCCCGGCCATGATTCCCTCCCGGCGCGCCAGCTCGATGCCGGCCGTGAAGGCCTCATCGTCGGTCACCGAGACGAGGCCGTCGAGCAGGTTCGGATCCAGGATCTTGGGGTAGTGCTCATCCGGCAGGCCGGTCAGGCGCTTGAGGCCCGACAGCTTGTGATGACGGTTTGCGGGCTCGACCCCGATGATCCGGATGTCGGGATTCTGCTCCTTAAGGAAGCGACCGACGCCGCTGATCGTGCCGCCGGTGCCGATGCCCGCGAAGAAATAATCGATCTCGCCGCCCGTCTGCTTCCAGATCTCCGGGCCCGTCGTGCGGTAGTGGGCCTCGGCGTTCAGCTCGTTCTCGTACTGGTTCGGGCTGACGTACTTGCCGTTGTAGGCTGCGCTCTCGACCATGCTCTTGACGACGCCGCGGGCGCCCTCGGACGGGAACAGCGGGCAGAGCTCATCCTCGACCTCGATCAGCTCCGCGCCCAGGAAGCGCAAGAGCGCCTTCTTTTCCTCGGGGGTGCCCTCGGGCACGGCGATCTCGATCGGGGTGCCGTGCGCATTGGCCATCGCGGCGAGCGCGATGCCGGTATTACCGGCCGACGGCTCCACGAGCGCCTGGCCGTCCTCTATGTCGAGGCCGCCCAGCATGTAGAGCGCCGTGCGGTCCTTGATCGAGCCGAAGGGGTTCATGCCCTCGAGCTTGACGAGGACCTCGTAGTCGTCGTGGGGGTTGATGCGCCCGCTGAGACGCACCATCGGCGTCGGGTTGTCCGGGCTCGGCGCGAGATCGACGATGCTGTCGTAGACACGCGCCGCATCGGCCGCCTCCCGAGGCCGGGCGCGTGACAACGGGGTCACCGACGCCATCGCTTCGGGTGCCGTGTCGCCGCAGTCCCTGCGGCGCTGTGCTGGTGCCTGGTTGTTCATGCCACCGAGTCTAAATATGCCGCCACCGCATAAACAATCTTCCAGCTAAATCGAGTCGCTATATTCTTATAACCAGGTGTTATTAAACTCTCTGCAGGGTGCTGGCCTCGCGGCACCGCTATGCGTTTTCCGATATTCCGCTACCATGGGTGTCGACACAGAATGAATACGGCTCGAGGGAAGGAACAAAGGGCATGATCAAGCGCTGGCGGGTTCGAGTATCGGCATCGCCTGCATGAACCTGTTCGACAACGATCACCCCGGGGTCGTTTATCCGCCCAACATCACTCCGGACCGGGAGACCGATTGAGAATCGCATACGCCGAGATCCGCGACCTGTCGCCTTCCGAGCTGGAGCAGCTCTCCGCCGACGAGCGAGAACGGCAGTTCGCTTCCGTCGAACGCCAGCGCCAGTTTCGCTGTGGCCGCTGGCTGCTGCGCACGATGCTGGCAGCGGAGGGCGGTCGAGCCGCGGCCAGTTACCGGCTGGTCGCGGGCGACAAGGGCAAGCCTGTCTGTGAAGATGGCCCGGCCCTGAGTATCAGTCATGCCGGACGCCATGTCGCCTGCTGTATCGCGGACCGCGGCGAGGTCGGTGTCGATCTCGAAGTCGTCGATTTGCGGCGGCATGCGCCGAAGGTCGCGCGCCGCTTTTTCGCGGCAGCGGAGGCCGACTGGCTAGAGACGCAGCCGAAGGACCGGTTTTTCATGCTCTGGGTGCTGAAGGAGGCCTACGTCAAGGCGCTGGGCTGTGGTATTTTCGGCGGGCTCAACGGCTTGCAGTGCATCATCGAGCCGCCACACATCCGGGTTCTAGACTCCGCGCTCGACAGGCTGAGCCTGGCGCTTTTCGAGTTGCGCGGCGCATACCTGGCGGTTGCGTCGACCGAGGACTTGCCTGACGAGCTCGCGGTGGCATTTCGCGACGCGGCGGGCACGGTGCTCGCCGCCGACCCGGGCGCCGTCCTCGTGGCCCGTACATGAAGACCATCGCCAGTGTGCTGCTGGCGGCGCTGCTGGCCGCCACCCCGATCGCCTCGGCGGAAAAGGAGGCGCTGAGCATCCTCGTCTTCGGCGCGACGGGAGAGGTCGGCACGCATATCGTCGCTGAGGCCCTCGACCGGGGTCACCGGGTCACTGCCGTGTCGCGCGATCCGTCGCGCATTGCACAGCAACACGAGAACCTGCAGGCCGCGCAGGGCGACCTGCTGGACCCGGGCAGCATCGACCGGCTGCTCCCGGGGCACGATGTCGTGATTTCCTCGGTTCGCGGGGTTATCGGGGACAGGGCCGACCCCGGGAACGCGCTGCAGTACCTGTCGGCGAGGAACATCGCCGCCGCCTTGCAGAGGTTCGGGGCCGGCGCGCCGCGATTCATACACGTGGGCGGCGCCGGCAGCCTCGAGGTCGAGCCCGGGGTGCTCTATGCCGAGAAGCTGCCGAAGATCCTGCTGCCCAAGGCCCTCGAGTCCGAGATCATCGGCCAGGTCTGGGCGCTCGAATTCCTGCGCGGCATCGACAACGTCCGCTGGACCTACGCGACGCCGCCGAAAAACCTGACCAACGGCGAGCGCACGGGGAGCTATCGTGTCGGCGGGGATGCCATGATGGAGGACGCGCGAGGCCGCAGCCGCCTGTCGCGCGCCGACTTCGCCGCGGCGATCATCGACGAGGCCGAGCGGGCCGCTCACGTCAAAGCTCGCTTCTCCGTCGCCCACTAGTTACAACTAGAAGGTCAGAGTGAACGTCGCCCCGCCGTCGGCGTTGTTAGCGACGCGGATGAAGCCGCCGTGCGCCGTCATCACCTGTCGCGCCAGGGCGAGGCCGACGCCCGAGCCTTTCTCCTTGGTCGTGAAGAAGGGTACGAAGATCTTGCGTGCGATGCCTTCCGGGATGCCCGGGCCGTTATCGACGACCTCGATCATGATGTTGCCGCGCCGATTCAGGCTGCCCCTGAGCATCACGCGGGGCGCGTCGGCGTCGGCCGTCGCTTGCCAGGCATTGCGGAGCATGTTGAGCAGCACCGGCTCCAGCAGGTCTCGATCGGCATAGACGTCGAGGCCCGGCGGATCGACTTTCATCGTCAGCACCTCTTCGGCGCGGGGCCATTCGGCAGCGGCGAGCCGCCCGACGACCTCGAACAGGTCCGCAAGCGCGACGCGCTTCTTTTCCGGTGGCGCCAGGCGGGTGATCTGCCGGTAACTCTCGACAAACTGCAGCAGGCTGTCGGACCGCCGAGCCACGGTTCCTATCGCGTCGCGGAGATCTTCGAGGTCGGCATGCACGGTGGAGTCGGCGCTGGATTTCTGCAGCGCATCATCCACGACGTCTACGGCGGTCTTCGCGAGCGACGTAATCGGAGTAATCGAGTTCATGATCTCGTGGGTCAGCACGCGGACCAGGTCTTGCCACGCTTCCGCCTGGGTCGTATCGAGTTCGCTCTGGATGTCCTGCAGGGAAACCAGGCGATGGCTCTCGCCGGCGACCATGTTCTCGGTCGTAGCGAGGGTGAGCTGGTAGTCGACGCCCTCGACCGTGAACGAGACGAGTTCACGATTGCCGGGCACGGCCGCGGCGACCGCGTCATGGAAGCTCTTTCCGAACTGCACCAGGTCGCCCAACCGGCTGACATGCGCCGCCCCGAAGAGCCGCCGCGCGGCATTGTTCTGCAGCGTCAGCGTCCCGTCGCCGTGGATGGACATCAGCGGCACCGGGCTGTGATCGATAAGGGCGCGCAAGCGGCGAATCTCGATCTCGTGACGGTCCCTTTGTTCGAAGATGCGCTGCAGAATGTCGCTGAACGTCTCGCCGAGTTCGCCGAAGCCGGAGCCGAGGTCGCTGAGGCTGAAGCGCTGCGAGTAGTCTGCGTAGCGCGCCGCGTCGAGGAATCGTGCCACCTCGCGATTCGTGCGGCCTACGAACCACCAGAGTTCCGCCGACGCGATGGCCACGAAGGCTGCGGCGATGATCGTTGCGCTATGGAGGCCTGGCTGCAGGAGCAGCCAGAGGCAGGCGGCGACGGCCAGGCCCAGCACGATGACGCGCATTGCCAGGCGGAGCGAGTAGCGCTTATAGATCATGCTTTTCCATGCGCCGGTAGAGCGATGCCCGGGTCAGGCCCAACTCCTTCGCTGCCCGCGAGATGTTGAAGCCGTGCTTGCGCAGCGCCTTGTGGATGGTCTCTTTTTCCATGCGGTCGAGATTCAGCACGGTCGGAATCGGGACCGGCACGTCGGGGCCGGATGCTCGCCCGATTTCGAGGAGCTGCAGGTCGCCGGGTTCGAGCAGCTCGTCGGCGGTCAGGATGATCGCCCGCTCGATCGCGTGCCTCAGTGCGCGCACGTTGCCCGCCCAGTCGTAGTCGACCAGCGCCCGCTCGGCGGCCTCGGAAAAGCCCTTGACCTTGCCACCGTAGCGCCGTGAATAGACCTCGAGGTAATGCCTTGCGATAGGCAGGATGTCTTCGCGGCGTTCCCGGAGCGGCGGCACCGTGATCTCGACGGTGTTCAGCCGGTACAGCAAATCCGGCCGAAAGCGTGCTTCGTCCCGCAGCTGATCGGCGGGCAGGTTGGTCGCGGCGATGACGCGCACGTCGACGTTCTGCGCCTTGTCGGAACCGACCGGCGTCACCCGCCGCTGCTCGAGTGCGGAGAGCAGTTTCGCCTGCAGGTGCAACGGCAGGTTGCCGATCTCGTCGAGGAACAGGGTGCCGCCGTCTGCGGCCTGGAAGCGCCCGAGGCGATCGTCATTGGCGCCGGTGAACGCACCCTTGCGGTGGCCGAACAGTTCTGATTCGAACAGCGACTCGCTGATCGAACCCATGTCGACCGCGAGAAAGACCTGCTCGCCGCGCGGTGACAGTCGGTGCAGCTCGCGGGCGATGAGTTCCTTGCCGGTGCCGTTCTCGCCGAGGATGAGCACGTTGGCTTCCGTGGGCGCGGCGCGCTCGACGATCGAGAGCACCTCCCGCAAGCCGGCCGACCCGCCGATGATGCGGCTGCCGGCCGGTGCCGAGGCTTCGCGAAGCACCCGGTTGGCCTTGCGCAGGGTCTCGGTCTCGACGCGGCTGCGGTGCAGCTTCACCGCGGCCGACAGGGTCGCGACGACCTTCTCGTTTTGCCACGGCTTGGCCACGAAGTCGGTGGCGCCGCGCTTCATCGCCTCGACCGCGGTGTCGACACTGCCATGCGCGGTAATCATGACGACCACCATCTGCGGGTCGATCTGCAGGATTCGGTCCAGCCACTCGAACCCTTGCTGGCCCGAGGACTCGCCCGGGCCGAAGTTCATGTCGAGCAGGACGGCGTCGAAATCGTGCTGCTCCAGCAGGTCGGGAATCTCTTCCGGCCGCCGGCAGGTGACGACGTCGGCGAACTGGCGGCGTAGCAGCAGGCGTCCCGCGGTGAGGATATCCTCGTCGTCATCGACGATCAGTATGTTGCCGGCGCTGGCCATCACGATCGGTCCGTTAAGAACTGTCCGAAATCGTACACTGAGTGTTCGATAACGTACAGTATTTTGCTCGGTTTTCCGTCCCTGGGTCAGCTGAGTCTATTGATATCAATCACTTAAGAAGTTGGCACGCACCTTGCTAACAAGGAGGTAAGGACACAGGGCATCGGGAACCAAAGCGAGACGCCGTGAACAACATCAGCAAGATCGCCAACCGCAAAGGGCGCAAGGATGTGAACATCTCCGGCCAGGGCATGGACCGTATCGTGGAAAAACGCACGCCGCTCGGCCGCAAGCTGGCCTATGCCGGTGCCGCGATCCTCGCCCTCGCCTTCGCCTGGTGGCTGGTCGGGATGCTGACGGGCGGCCGCACCCTGAGCGTCAATTCGCAGCGCGTCACGGTGTCGCCGGTCACGGTCGGCACTTACGAAGACTTCGTGCCGCTGCGCGGTCGCCTCGTGCCGCTCAGCACCGTCTATCTCGACGCGATCGAGGGCGGGCGCGTCGAGGAAATTCTCGTCGAGGACGGGGCACCGGTTGAGACCGGCGACCCAATCGTCAGGCTCTCGAACACGAACCTGCAGCTCGAGGTGCTGGGCCGCGAAGCCGCCGTCACCGAGCAGCTGAACAACATGCGAACCATCGAGCTGCAGCTGGAACAGAATCGCCTGTCCCATAAGCGCAATCTTGTCGAAATTGACTACCAGATTGTCCGGCTGAACCGTGCCATTGGGCGGCAGCGCGAACTCGCGGCGAAGGACCTCGTCTCGCAGTCGACGATCGAGGAGCTGCAGGACGAGCTGACCTACTACGAGAACCGCCGAACCGTGACACTGGAAAGCCAGGCCACCGATGCCCGCCTGCAGGAACAGCAGCTCGCACAGCTCCGCGCCGCCGGCGACCAGCTGGAGACCAGCCTGCGCTTTGCCCGCAAGAATCTCGAAGACCTGAACGTGCGCGCACCGGTAGACGGCCAGCTGTCCGGATTCAATGTCGAGGTCGGTCAGTCGATTGTGCGCGGCGGCCGTCTGGGACAGATCGACGATCCCGATGCGTTCAAGCTCAAGGTTCAAATCGATGAGTATTACCTTGGTCGCGTCGACCTGCGGCAGGTCGCCACCGCCGAGCACGGCCGGCGCGAATACGAGCTGCGGGTGGCCAAGATCTATCCGCAGGTCAATAACGGGCAGTTCGAAGTCGACATGCTCTTCGACGAGGAGCCCGGGGACCTGCGCCGCGGACAGACGCTGCAGCTAAAGCTCATACTCGGCGACAACACCGACGCCATGCTGATCCCGAACGGCTCCTTCTACCAGGAAACGGGCGGCAACTGGGTATTCGTCGTGTCGCCGGACGGGACCGAAGCCATACGTCGCAGCGTCCGGCTCGGGCGCCGCAACACGGACTTCATCGAGGTGCTCGAGGGTCTCGAGCCCGGTGAAAGAGTCATCACGTCGCCATACACAAGCTATGTCGGCATGGACCGATTGACACTCAATTGAGGGAATAACCAATGCTCAAACTCCACGACATGTACAAGGTATACCGAACCGACGAAGTCGAGACCGTCGCGCTCAACGGCGTCAATATCGAGATCGACCAGGGTGACTTTGTCGCCGTCATGGGCCCTTCCGGCTGCGGCAAGTCGACGCTACTGAATATCGTCGGCCTGCTCGATAACCCGAGCGATGGTGACTACCACTTCTTCGATGAAAATGTTGCGAACTATTCGGAGTCGCAACGCAGCGCGATTCGCAAGAAGAACATCGGCTTCATTTTCCAGAGCTTCAACCTGATCGATGAACTTACCGTCTTCGAGAATATCGAGCTGGCGCTGCTCTACCACAAGATGTCCGCGGCGGAGCGCAGGCGTCGCGTCGCCGAGGTCATGGATCGAATGGGTATTGCGCACCGGGCGAAACACATGCCCGGCCAGCTCTCGGGCGGTCAGCAGCAGCGCGTCGCGGTGGCGCGTGCCGTGGTGGGGGACCAACCCCTGATCCTGGCGGACGAACCGACGGGTAACCTCGATTCGGCGCACGGCCAGGAAGTCATGGAGCTGCTGCGCACCCTCAATGAGGAAGGCACGACCATCGTGATGGTGACCCATTCTCCCGCGCATGCCGACTACGCACGGCGGACGGTCAATCTGTTCGACGGCCACGTCGTGACCGACGCGTTGCGCGCCGCATAAGCTCAGGCGGAAACGATTATGTTCTGGAATAACCTAAAGATTGCACTTCGAAACCTGCGCAAGAACAAGCTGTTTGCGTTTATCAATGTCGCCGGTCTGGCGCTCGGCATGACGATCTATGTCCTGGGCGGGCTGATTGCCGATTATGAGAGCACGCACGACGCATTCTTCGCCAACAGCGATCGAATCTACACGGTCGGCTCGTCCGCATCCCCCAACCTGAACATGGGGATCGACAAGATCAATGTCGCGAACTCCGCTTACGGTCCCTTCATTGAAGCGGAATTGAGCGACGTGGAGGCCGTAGCGCGCACGCTGCGATATGCCTATCTCGTCACGATGGGAGCCACCGGCTTCTACCAGACGATTACCTTCGCCGACCCCGCCCTCCTCGACATTTTTGATTTCGAATTCATCGAGGGAGACCCCGGCGCACTGCGGGACCCGATGGGACTGATTCTGTCGAGGAAGGCAGCGATCAAGTATTTTGGCCGCACGGATGTCATCGGCGAGGTCATCACGCTCGATAACCAGTACGACTTCAACGTGATGGCGGTAATGGACGACGTGCCGCAGAACTCGCATTTCAACTCGACCCTGGTGATCGAGACGGCGCTCGATGTGCTGGCGCCAATGCAGGCGCTCTCGGTGCTGCGAAACTTCGATATTTCCGGTGACTTCAACGACCTGTCCATGGGTAACATGACGTATGTCCTGCTGCCGGAACATCTCGACAAGGCCTGGCTCGAGACGCAAGTTGACGAATTGTTCGAGCGGCACCCGCCACCCGGGGCCGAGCCGCTGATCGACGATCTTTATGTCGATCCGTTGCAGCACGCCAACCTGGCCATCTGGGACATGATGGGTATTCCGGTAACGACCGTCGTACAGCTGCTCGGGCTCCTCGTGCTGGTCATCGCCGGCGTCAATTACACCAATCTCGCGACCGCCCAGTCACTGGGCCGGAGCCGCGAGGTCGGCATGCGCAAGACCATGGGAGCCGATCGGTTGCAGCTCTTGACACAGTTCCTCGTGGAAAGCCTTTTGATTGCAACCGTGGCGATGGTCATCGCCGTGGCTGCTCTGGAGCTGATCATCCCGGCAATGAATAACATGGCGAACAAGGTCTTGAGGATCGATTACTTGCAGACACTGCCGTGGCTGGTCGCCACGACCGGGTTCGTCGGGCTGCTTGCGGGGCTGTATCCGGCCTGGTTGATCACGAGAGCCAGCCCGATCGATGCCCTGCGTGATGAGGCCCGCAAGGGCAAAAAGGGTGCCACGATGCGATCGGTCATGATTGGCGCGCAGTTCGCGATCTCCGCTTTCATGCTCGCGCTGGTCGCGATCGTCTACGTGCAGAACCAGCGTGTAGAAGAGGCGAGCTACATATTTCCACGATCCGAAATCTACACCCTGGACCGCCTCAATGCCGAGGATGTTCGCGGCAGACTCGATGCCTTGCGGCACGAACTCGAGGCGTTGCCGAACGTCGACAGCGTCGCTTTATCGTCGCAGGTCCCCTATGAGCAGAACAATAATCCGTTCACGCTGACCGGGTCGCCCGGCGACGATGCGGGCAAGTTTTCCGGTAACTGGCTCGCCATTTCGCCGGAGTTTCTCGAAACCTATGACGTTCCTTTGTTGGCGGGGCGGAACCTCGACCGCAACATCGCCAACGACCGGCTCGAATACGACACCACGGAGACGCTGAACGTGCTGGTCAACGAGCTGACCTTGGCCAAACTGGGCATCGGCTCACCAGAAGAAGCACTCCACCGGCGTATTTACGACCTTGATGAAGAGAATACGTTGCGGGAGCTGGTGATCGTCGGTGTCGTACCGACGCAAAACATTACGGGCCTCTTCAATGCCGATCGGCCCTGGATATATCGCTACGCCGAACCGAGCCTGCGCATTGCCTCGATACGGATCTCGGGTGGCAACATGCTGGCATCCGTCGAGGCCATCGAAGACGTCTGGAAGCGGGTCATTCCTGATTATCCGATGCAGGGACGCTTCCTCGACGAGACCTTCGATGATGTTTACAACATCCTCGCGGGCATGAACAAGGCACTGGCATTCTTCGCGTTCATCGCTCTGACGCTGGCGCTGATCGGCCTGTTCGGCCTCGCCGCATTCATGGCTGCGCAGCGGACCAAGGAAATCGGCGTGCGCAAGGTGCTCGGTGCCAACTCGGCGCAGATTGCGAGGCTGCTGGTCTGGCAGTTCTCGAAGCCGGTCATGTGGGCACTTGCCGTCGCACTGCCTGCTGCTTACCTCGCGTCGAACATCTACCTGGACTTCTTCGCCGATCGCATCGAGTCGCCGCTGCTGATCCTGGCGGTCGCTGGCGCAATCGCAGTGATGCTGGCCTGGAGCACGGTCGCCGGGCATGCGTTCAGGATTGCGCGCGCCAATCCGGTGCTCGCTCTGCGCTACGAGTAAAACAGGAAATAGAGGAACAGTGTGCGAGTTACAGGGACAGTTACCTCAACTCCTTCGGGGGTTAAGGTAACTGTCCCCCTAACCAAGTTAGGGTCACTGCCCCTCTAATCAGTCGGTGCCGGTGAGGTAGCGGAAGCTGATGCCGAAGACAACGACGTCGTAGTCATACGACGTGGCGCCCATTGTCAGCACGTTGGGTATCGTGTCCGGCAGCACGCCGTCCAGCGCCCAGTCGCTGGTCTCGAAGGTCTCCCAGCGCAGCACGAAATCCGTGCTCAGGCGCTCCGACCAGTCGTAGCTGAGCCTGAGGCTCAGCGAGTCGAGCTCGGACTCGAGCTCCGGCAGCTGCGCTGCCGAGACGCCCATGCCGCTGTATATGATCTCCGTCTCGCCTTCGCTGTGCGAGTAGTCGAGCACCAGGTCGACCTTCTCACCGAGACCTGCGAGCCGAATACCGCCGCCGAAGTGATTGAAGTCGTCGTCGTGGGTCGCCTCCCACACCGGGCCACCGAAGGCTTCGCTGCCGATCTGCGCGGCCTCGATCGACTCGTTGCCAGCGCTCAGGTACAGCGACGTCTTGTCGGAAACCGCCCAGCTGAAGTCGAAGCTGTAACGCGTCTCCTCACTCCCGGTCATGCCGAGTTCCGACTTCGTGTAGCTGTCGTCGGCCCACAGGTAGGTCATGCCAAC
>JBFFSI010000035.1:0-21369 GCA_041572475.1 Woeseiaceae bacterium | reverse complement strand
GCCGGGCTATCGAGTACCTGGAAGAGGCACATTCGCAGCGCGAAACAATCCTCGTTTACGCGACAGTCGATCCCCAGTTTCGACCGGTCTGGGACGATGACCGCTTTCAGGCGTTGCGTCGGAAAATGAACTTGCCTTGATATCGTGTCGTCGATCACCGAGACGCACGGAGCGTCGTCCGCGGCGGACTCGCCCCACCGCCAGAAAACAGAAAGGCCCCCTGGCGGGACCTCTTCGTTTTCCTCCGAGCAAAAAGCCGACACACTCGTCCACGACCGATAATTTCATGCCGTGGGTCATAGTGGATATAGGTAAGTTCCTCGAGTCACTGACAGGATCGCAGGTGATTTAATCAGGAACGTTGGTGTGAGTGACTAGCACACAGGACCTTAAGGGGAATAAGAAAATGGCGGAGAATCTAGGAAAATTGCTTGCCGTGGTGTTAATCGCCCTAGCACCAATCGCCGTGTTTGCCCAGGATGCGGAACAAGCGACGAGGGAGGCCCTCGATGAGCTCGACAAGATGTCGGCAGAAGTAAACAGCTTCGTAGGCGATGTCCGCTTCAATGAAAGTGATGTGAAAAGCCTGATCGAGCTCTGGGAGGAATACTCGGAAATTGGCGAAGATGAAACCGATCCCGAAGAAGACGTCGACTTTGAGTCAATGCTTAATGATCGTAGATACGTTCAGTGGGCCCAATCGCACAGTCTTGACGCCGACGAATGGGCTCGAAAGACAGTGCGTATAACGATGATGCTCTATCGTGAACAGATGCTCGAAGCGGCCATAGTCATGCCCGAGCAGATGGCGCAACAGATGGCGATGATCGAGGAACAGCGTGAGCAGTTGGGCGAGGAAATGTACCGCCAGATCGTGCAGGGAATGGAGGAATCTGCCGAGTACGGTAAGGCGATAGCGGAAAATGCCCGGAGTCTGCCCCAACCGACGGCGGCTGAACAGGCGATACTGGATAAGTACCGCGCTGACCTGATGATGCTCATGGAGTTCGATGACGAGGAGGAAGACGAGTATTACGGAGACGAGGAGTACTACGAGGAGGACGAATATTAAGGCGGTTTGGAATACGAAAGTCTCGGATAAAACTGGCGAGTGCGTCGCGAGAGCATTCTCGGCGCAGGGTTCGCAGCACCGCCAAAACAGAAAAAAGCCCCTTCCAGGGGCTTTTTTATTTTCTTGCCGAGCGCACCTGGCGCCGGCACTGCCTAGTGCTTTGTGTGTTTAATCAGCGATTCCAGGTAGCGGGATTTGAGCTGCTCACTTGCCAAAGCCTGCTTGATAGGCGGCAGCTTCAAGATCACACCTAACACTCCAGCCATGGCACGGTGGCTCCACAAGACCTGGTTATCGAAAATCAGGTTCTGCAATTTGCCGCGTTCAATGGCCATGACGACCGCCCGGTGGGTTCCGTTCAACGGCGTAAGAACGCGCTTCGGACGCGATTCCAGGGACAGGCTGTCATGTTTGTTACAGCTGCGTACGCATACGCCGCAACCCAGGCAAAGCTCATCGTTCAACTTGGCTATTTTCATCCTGGGCTTTTCCGGATCATGCGCGGAAACCAGCGTCATCGCCTCGACCGGGCAGACATTGACGCATTTGCCGCAGCCATTGCAGGTCTCTTCGTCGATTACCGGGATGAAGTTCGTCGTGTGCACGGGGTTGAGAATGGCAAAACGGCGTGCGGCGATCATTGCCTCGCAACAACAGCCACAGCAATTACAGATGAAATTGACACTCTCGCGTACGTTCTCGCCAAACTGCACCAAGTGGTTGTCATAGGCCTCCTGCAACAAGTCGTGACACTCCTTCTTGTCGATCTCACGTGCAACACCATGTCTTGTCAGCGAGGACGCGGTGGTGTTGAAGGTCATGCAGATATCCTGTGGTGCGGAACAGGCCTTGCCCATGTGTTCCATCTTGTGCCGGCAGTAACAGCGCCCCACGCCAATATGGCTCGCTGTTTCAATCACTTCGCTGGCCCGTTCATAATCCAGCACATGCAGTGCATTTTCGATGGACAACGCGGGTTCACTTACGAAGACTCGCCCCAACTGCGTTTCACCACGAGTAAACAGCTCCCTGATAAAATCCTCCTCCACGTTCATGTACTCGTAAAAAAGCTCGCTGAGCACTTTTTGATCAATGTCATCGCGGACCCGCATCAGCGAAAACTCGAAGAAACCGGCCATCGGTGGCGGCAGCGCATAGACTGTTTCACCGTGCTGCTCGAAATCGACCAGGATGGCCCTGTCGGCCAATGCATCCAGCATGTTCTGCGTTTCGGTGAGGTTCTTCTTCCAGATACGGCTGGCCTTTTCCGCTGTAAATGGCTTGATCGGCATCAGTGAGACCAGGCCGGCCTCTTCCTCACTGAAAAGCATCGACAAGATCTTGAACAGGAGATCGGAAGGAGGTGCACCCTGCGGAAAACGGTTCAGCCTGTCGGTAAGCGCGGAGTAACTGGTTTTTAATGTTGTATGGGCCACGATTGAAAACCCTCCAGCAGTGATGTCACCGTACACCTGAACCAAGGCAGGTGGATATATGGGAAATTGCGCATATCAGGCCTCCGGCTTTGCGAACACAGCGGGCTTTTTTCGCCCAGTGAGCGCTGCGGTCCGCCGTGGCCCTGATGACGCCGCCGCCGGGGCAGGTGGTCTGTTCGACGACTCGGTCTACACGGGCGACTTTCCTTGACGGCAGGCTCTTCTGAGAAGTCAAGCGCGGCGATGATGCAGGGAAAGTGGATCGGACAACCTAACGGAGCATCCTCCGCCGAAGCCGATTGGCGGCATAAGACAGCCCGAACCGCCATGGACTTTTGCAAACTCGGCCATATATACAAGCGAGGAGTGTCCGGTGCTCGACAAGGTACAACAACACGGCAGCGATCTTGAGCAAGGGGAGTCCGGGCAGCGGACAGGGAGGGAACTGTTCAAGGCGACCATCCCGTTCGCGGCCGAATCAACTAGAAAGAGTTGGTGGCTCGTTGCCTCCACCTTCGTGTTGCTGATCGCGTCGCTTATCGGCGCGGCCCTGGCGCCGGTATGGCCGTTACGCCTGTGCTTCTCCATCGTGTCTGCATTGTTGATGGTGCGCGCTTTCATCATGTACCACGACCACATGCACAACGCGATCTTGTCAGGTTCCCGACTCGCACGCTTCGTGTTCCGAGCTTATGGGGCCGTTGCGCTCACGCCCCCGCGATCGTGGAGAAAGAGCCACAATTACCATCATGGCCACGTCGGCAAGATTGCCGGCCCGAGTTTCGGCGCTTTTCCGCTGATGACTACCGATATGTGGCGCAGGGCTTCACGGACGGCGCATGCCGGTTACCGGATCGAGCGTCATCCGCTGACCATATTGACCGGGTACTTCACGATCTTCTTCATTAGTATTACTTTGCTGCCACTCCTGAAGAATCCGGCCCGGCATTGGGACTCGCTGCTTGTCCTGCTGGGCCACGGCGGCCTGATTGCCATTTTGTGGATCGTTGGCGGATTTGATATGGCGTTTTTCGTCATTCTACTGCCAATGACTATCGCCTCGATGATCGGCAGCTATCTGTTCTTCGCGCAACACAGCTTCGAAAACATGCGTATCTTGTCGGCTGAGGACTGGACGTATTACCGGGCCGCGATGGAGTCGTCCAGTTATATGAAGCTCAACCGTCTGATGCGATGGTTTACCGGTAATATTGGTTATCACCATATTCACCACCTGAATGTGCGTATCCCTTTTTATCGGCTTCCGGAGACCATGAGCGCCATTCCCGAGCTACAGTCACCGGTGACGACAACACTCTCGCTGCACGATATCCGTGCCTGTTTCCGGTGTTGCCTGTGGGATGAAGGGCGGCAGCGAATGGTTTCGTACCGCGAGGCATCCAGGGAACCGGTGGCGGTTTGACTCGCTGGCCCGCGGCACCTCCCCGTTAGAACACAGAGGATCCACAGCCCCGGAGCAGGGGCGGATCCCCAGGAGCATCCTCCGCAGAGAATTGGGCTCACCGCCGGACCTGAAATACAGGGACAGGCTGTCGTGTTTGTTACAGCTGCGTATGCACACGCCGCAACCCAGGCAAAGCTCATCGTTCAGCCTGGCTATTTTTATCCTGGGCTTTTCCGGATCATGCGCTGAAACCGGGGTCATCGCCTCGACCGGGCAGACATTGACGCATTTGCCGCAGCCATTGCAGGTCTCTTCCTTGATTGTGCCACGGTTGATCCGTTTTCCAGGGCAGTGGGCGCAGCATCCGCCCAGGTTCAGTAAATCAGAAACATGCCCGAGCCGATTGATGGGACGGCGGGATCCGAAGGCATGATGACGGTCCCTGTCTCGTATATCTTGTGCCCCTTCAAAGCACTCAAATCGCCATTTGCTTCCATGACGATGCCGTGCCCATCCCATATGCCGTCTTCACCTTCGGGGATCACGGTTTTGCCTGCACTCTCACCGGACAGGATCAGCTCTTCGCCATTCCAGAGCTCCCATCTCGCCAGGTAGTAACCGACCTCGCCGCCCGAATACGTGCCCTCGGGCACCGGCGCCGACTCGGGGAACCAATACCTCAGCTCACCCGTGAGATCCCCACTGACATTCGCCTTCCATGCGAGCAGCCATCCCTGGTCATCGCGTTCACCGAGATGGCCGACAGACCAGTATTCGATCCGGCACGTAAGCGGCCCCCTGACGACAGCGTCTTCATCGGCGAATGCTGTCGGCACGGGCAGCACCATGATCAGCAATATAAGCAGGGGCACCGACGCCAGAACAGAATTGGGCTTCATCTTCGGACTCCTTGCAGATAAGTACAGGAACTGTGGCAGAAGTAATTTTGCCTATTACTCGCTCCACGCTCTCCGACAGGCAGTCGGGGTTTACCATCCACACACCTTACGCGCATACAGGCCTCGTCAAGCGAGTTGGCGTATGCTATTGCGCATCATGTGGTATCTGTGGCTGATCACCCTGGCGTTGATTGCGGGCTGCAATAACGACATTTACGTACGCGACGGCGTCACCGATGGCGACACCTTCTATCTTGCACCCGTAGCAACGGTCGATACGGACCCGGTGCTGCAGAGCTGGGTCGCCTACAGCCTCATGCGAAGCGTCTGCCAGCTCGAACTGGGTGGCGACAATCCGGCGCGTCAAAGTTCATACGATTGCGAGTTAAAGGCGCGGACAGCCCTCGTTGATGCGTGGGCCGAGCGACGCCCCGAAAACCCTGACCTCACCGATGGCTATCTCGATGATTTGCTGGACGTTCGAGCGGCGGGCCATCTCGGTGAGTACACGGCGTTCTTTTTTCTGCGTGATAACTGGCAGGTGCCAGCCGATGTCGACGCTGAGGGGTTTGACAAGTGGCGCCGCCAAAACCTGCGCCGTCACCGGCCGCAGACGCGTATCATCGGCAGCTGGGGCTATCGAGACAATTCTGCACGGCACACGCCCGAAATCGACTAGCACCGACAATATGTGCAGCGGAACTCGCAATATGCCGGCCGGTCGAACGTTTCGGAGGGTTCCAATGAGCATCAAATCGCTGGCCGATCGCGGCTTTCAGCGCAGTGCCGTAACAGTACTGATTTGTCTGGCGCTACTGGCGGGAATGGCAGGTTGTGGAGGCAGCGGCAATAGCGGTGGTAGCAACGGAGGCGGTTCCTCGTTACCCGCTCTTACCGTCAATAGCCTGCTCGACGATGCGTCGCCGCCAAGCGGTACGGTAACGCTCCGCGCCGCACTCGCATCCGCCGCATCGGGTCAGAGGATCACCTTCGAGCAAACCCTCGACGGCGGCACGATCAACCTGATCTTCGTCGCCGAAGAGCACACCGTTCTCGTCGGCGAGGTGATGGGGTTCGACGAGGCGAACAATATTTCTTACCTCATCGGTTATCACGACCGGGATTACGGGAAGTCGGCGCTTTTTGCCGACAAGGACGTGGTCATCGATGCGTCGGATCTCGCTGGTGGCATCACGCTGAACTGGGACGGTGCCGAATCGGCGAGGGTCCTGGCAGTGTCCGGTGACCTGACCCTGATAAATGTCTCGATAACGGGTGGCAACAGTGTTTTTGACGCGGCCGCGGACGTTGGCCAGCACCTGGATGACAATCAGACGTCCACGCTTGCAAGGGGTGCGGGGCTCGCCGTCTGGGGTACTGCCACGCTGCTCGACTGTGCCATTTACGACAATCATGCCGTTGGCGACGATGCCGACACGTCGCGTGACGGTGGCGCTTACGGTGGTGGAGTGTATGCAGACACCGTTGCGATGGACAATTGCATCGTCAGCGGCAATACGGTTTACGGGGGAGGAGCGGCCGGTGGAGGCGTCTTTTCCGTCGGCGGGCGTGATACCGGCGTCAGTGTTTCATCGATTAGTCGCTCAACGGTCTCGGAGAATCGCATTGCCGGGCTCTTTGCCTACGGCGGCGGCGTGTACTCGGATGGAGGTGGTATCGGGCTGTCGACAAGAATTCGCATAGAGAACAGCACGATCGCAAGGAATCTCGTCGAACCGCCGCTGCTTCCGCCTTTCCTGTTTGGTCTCCTGGACATCGGCTACTGGCGAGGCGGCGGCCTCTACATGTCCAACGGGTACATGCACGTTCAAGGCAGCACCATTGTCGAGAACCAGGTGCTGGGAAAACCGCGGACCACCGAACTGGATAAACCTAATCTGGCAGGAGGTATCGCTGCGACGATCGGCAACGCGCATGCCGTGGAAGACTTGGTCATTGGACATTCCATTGTCGTGGGCAACACCGTTCACGAGATCGATGGTGTCGAGCCCGGTGGCTATACGATCGGGAGCGTTTACTCGCACGACATTTTTTCGGGATCCGTCTTCGAATTCCGCAGCATGGGATACAACCGGATCGGAGTTATCGATTTCAGCCAGATACTGGTTCCGATCGGAGAACCGGGTTGGGCTTCGTTATCGCGAAAACACTTCCCGAAGACGAATGATGAGGATGGCGTGTCCTTCGGCGATGTACTCGGCAGTGCGACGCTGTCTACGTCCATTGGCTCCTCCGGCGTTGAAGCCGACCCGTTTGCGGTGCTTTATTACGAGCCCCTGGGCACCGCCCTGGATCAGCTGCCCAGCGCAAGTTACAGCGTGAGCGAGATTGTCGGCGAACTGGACGGGCTGCCAAATGAAGGCATGACTCCTCTCCTGTTGCCACTGATCCTGGATCGCATCCAGGCTGTTTACGGCCAGCCCAATTTCGAGAGCGAGTTCAGAGCCTATTTCCAAGGGTACTTATCAGACATTGATCCCGAGACCGCGGGGTCCCAGCAATACGTCAATTGCGGAGATGTAACCATAAACACGATTGAGCAGGCGTACTGGTGTGGCCCCGCACGGACATGGCCGCAATATGAGTTCAACCACGCCTATATCGAGTTCTGGCATCATCTCGACCTGGCGCTTGCGAACGAAATCGCCGAGGTCAACGTGGATCAGATTGCCGACCTGGGGCAGGCACGGATGAACGACGATGTCTGGATTTCACTCTTTGGCCTCGGTTACAGCTATTTCAACGGCATCACCGTACGTCTCAGGGAAACGACTCTCGGCGTTGAGCCACTGAGCACAGATCAGCGAGGTATTGGCAGGCCTGCGGACCTCCTCGGTGATATAGGTGCAATTGAAATAGACAATTAACGAAGGGGCGGCGGAGCAAGCTCCGCGCAGGGCTCGTTTTGCCGCCAAAGCGTAAATAGCCCCTCAATGAGGCCTATTTCGATACCGAAATTGTACTGTGGGCGCATGGTGCGCTCACAGTGCAAGCGCAGGCACAAGGCCAACGCAGCAGCGGCCCGATCTCGACAGCCGGCACAGGTTGCGGTGACTCCACGCCGGATTCCATGCAGCGTGTTTTTTGCAGATGCGCTTCTGGTTTGTCCATCTGGATCGGCGACCGTCAGGCTGCTGCTCGGCAGTCCTGGCTGGCCCGACTTCGATCCTGGAGCGGGTCGGCTCTGCTGCATTGCACAATCCGAATTCTTCATTCCCGGCATGCGCGAAACTCGGTTTTTTGCACTATTCGGGTTCACAGTCAGGGCCGAAAAGTAGTTTCTTGTGAAACGAAAAACACCTCAACGAACCGTTCGAAACACCTTGATTTAAGCCAAATCGGCTGCGTCGCTACACAATTTCCGACCGGAAATCAAGGCCTCGCAACTTTCTAAGTGCTTGTTGTGCATACAAATCCCGTGCTACCAAATACCGCGCGTTAATACGTAGTTCCTAGGCAAAACCCGAAAAAAACAGGGGAGTAGAAAAATGAAAGAGGAACGTATTTACCTGATAGCGCTGGTGATCCTGGCGCTCCTGGCATCGATTCCGCAGGTACCCGTGGATGCGGCGATTTGGGGCGCCCTTCTTGCGATCGTGGGTGTCGTCGGCGGCGTGATGCTCAATTACCAGGACATCAACCAGCGCCTGGTCGTCTACGTGGTCGCGGTTGCGTTGCCCATGTTCAACAACTGCCTGGACCCGGTGTGGGTCGTCGGGCCGTGGCTGAACATGTTCCTTGACAACGTTGCTACCGGTATCCAGGGCCTGGCCGTGGGCACGGTAGTCATAAGCCTGATCGGACGCCTGCAGGGGTCTTCGGCGGGAAGCTGATAGCCAGTGCCGGAGGCCGGCCGGAGCGGCCGGCCTCCACACTTTCCGGCATTACATCAGTTCTTATCGGCGGCTGACTCGGACGCTGCGCGCCGCCGTGCGTTCTCCATCGCCTCGGCCATGCTGGGGTGGTGTTCCTCGTAGTGCCGGCCCAGCCAGTCCTCGCCGTAGTCGTTCTCCGGATCGCGAACGATCATGTGGTCGTGATTGGCATCCTGGCGGTTGTACTCGATCAGGATTCGAGGGCCGTGCACGCGGTAATAGAACATGCCCGCCGCATCCACTGGCCCCCGCCAGGAGAACCATAACTTGTCCCAGCCCGCCTCATCGATGGCGGCCATCTGTGCCTGGGCGGCGTCGTGGTCGGCGTTGTGCAGGTACTCGGCCACGAGTCGTTTCAGCAAATGCCGCTGCTCTTTGCTGAGGTCACTGGCGGACAGGCCCTCGTAGTTCTCGAGGCTGTTGCGGCGGCCGGGCCCCTCGAACACGTTACCGGCTGCCTCGGCCGCGACGGTCGCCATTTTCCGCTGCTCATCGGTGAGCGACTGCATCAGTTCGATGCCGCGCCGACCCTCGTGGGCGAGGGCCATCAGACCGGCATAGCGGCCGTCCTGGATCTCCATCGGGCTGCTGCCGAGGAAGGTCGGCGTGAAGGCGACGCGCCCGTCGGAAATCGTGAAGTTCGCCGCGGCGTGGTGGCCGGCGATTTTCCAGCCCCAGTCCGCGTTACCCGGCGTGCCGAAGATGGCGACCGCGTAGTTGCCGAAGTCCCGCGTCGCCACGAAGGCTTTTGCCATCGGGTCCTTGCGGCGCTCTTCGTCAGACTGCAGCCTCTGCGACTCCATGCGGTGCAGCTGATCCTCCAGCAGCATGATGCCGGCAAACTTGCCGTAGCCCTGGCTCGACATCGTCGCCCGCATCAGCGCATGCGCCGCCCGGCGCTGTTCGTCCGTCATGTCTTTAACCAATACGCCGGCCGGCCGGACCATGATGATCGGCAGGTTGGACCACGTCGCTCTTTCATCCGTGTTCATCGGCATTACGGCGGCCGCGCGCTGCTGCGGATCCAGGGTGTCGAGAAAGGCTTGTGCTGCCTTCGCGATGGCGTCGGCACGCGAATGTGCCAGCGCCGTGCCTGATGCGATCAGCGCGGCGAGACCCAATGCCAGGGCGACAAGCTTGCCGCCGTTCCTTTTTGCCTGTTTCACTATTGTTCGTCCTCGACGCATTCCGGATTCTGTCTCGCTTTATAAAGGTTCCCTGCCAAAAAGCCACTCTGGGGAAGGCGCTTCGGTGGTAATGTGTTTGCGACTCGGGGCCATAACGACATGAATTTACTCGAGAAGGCAGCGGTATTTGCGCACATCATCCGCTGGCGATTGACCTGGAATCGCCGCGATACGGCCTATCTGCCGTCCGAGCCGCTGCCTGCGAAATTCAGATCCGCGCGTGCCGCCGTCGACCTGATTCCCGACGGCGCCTGCGTCATATCCTCGGGTTTCGCCGGCAACGCCCGCTGCTCGATCTTCTTCTGGGCGCTGCGCGAGCGCTACGCACAAACCGGTGATCCCAAGGGCCTGACATGGATCTCCGTGGGCGGGCAGGGCGGCCGGGGCCGTGTGCCGGGATCCGTCGAGGAAGTCGGGCTCGACGGCCTGGTGACCTGCTACATCGCCGGGCACACCGAGACCACCAAGTCGATGCTGCAGTTGGCCAGCGACGGCCGGTTGGAGCTGCACACCCTGCCGCAGGGCGAAATGGCCCACATCCTCGAGGCGCAGGCCCGAGGCGTCAACGAGCTGCGCAGCCGTACCGGTATCGGCACCTTCCTGGACCCCCGTTGCGGGCGGGGCTCACCCGTGACGCCGGATGCGACCAGGCAGTTTGCCAGGGCCGACGGCGATGAAATCGCTTACTCGATGCCGCCGGTCGACGTGGCCCTGATCAGCGCGCCTTACGCGGACCGTGAGGGCAACGTCTACTTCCGGCACGCCTCGACGATCTCGGAGAACGTCGAGGCGGCACGCGCCGCCCGGCAGAACGGCGGCCTGGTGCTGGTAACGGTGTCCGGGCTCGTCGAGCCGGATGCGGCGGCGATCGGCCTCGCTGCGGACGAAGTCGACGTCGTGGCGGTCAATCCGCGGAACGAACAATCAGGGTCTATTCCGCAGCGACGCTACTGGCCCATGTTCACGGCCGGCGCCAACGCCGACGAGGACGCCGCGATCAAGAAGTTGCGGTTCATCAACCGTACCCTGGGGATAACGCCGCGCCGCGGCCCGCTCGAGCACGCGCTGGGCCGCCTGGGCGCGAAGACGTTCACGGAACATGTCCGTCCCGGGGCGACCATCAACGTCGGCGTGGGCCTGGCCGAGGAAGTGTGCAACGTGCTCTACCAGGGCAGGGCACGACGACAGATCACGTTCACGACCGAGTCGGGGCCCTATGGCGGCCTGCCGGCGCCGGGCATCTTCTTCGGGGCGGCGGTCAACCCGATTCGGCTCGAATCCTCGGCCTGGATGTTTCATCACTACCGCGACCACCTGGACGCCGCGATGCTCGGCTTCCTGCAGCTGGACTCTGCCGGTAACATCAACCTTTCCAAGCGGGGGCCGCGCATGCTGGACTATGTTGGACCGGGTGGTGCGCCGAGCATCATCGAATCGGCCCGGACGGTGCTGTTCGTTGGCAAGTGGATGCAGGGCGGCGAGGTCGTCATCCGCGGCGACGAACTGCGCGTCGTGAGGCCGGGCAAACCGAAGCTCGTCAATGCGGTCGACGAGGTCACCTTCAATGGCCGCGTCGGCCTTGCCAGCGGCAAGAATATCTTCTACGTGACGGATCTCGCCGTGCTCGAACTGACGGATGACGGGCTGACCTTGCGGAGCGTGATGCCCGGCATCGATATCGAGCGTGACCTGCTGGCCAACAGCCGGGCCCGCATTCACGTGCCGAGCGAGCCGGCGCCGGCAACGGTGCCGTCGGCCGTCGTTACCGGCGATGGCTTCCACCTCGACTGGACGGAGGGGGCGGCATGAACGGCGGCGACTACTTAGCACGCGTGCTGCGGGCGTCCGGCGTGGAGTTCCTGTTCACGCTGTGCGGCGGGCACATCTCGCCCATTTTGAAGGGCGCCAAGGACCTGGGCGTGCGGGTGGTGGACGTGCGCCACGAGGCGACGGCGGTCTTTGCGGCCGACGCGGTCGCCCGGATCACGGGCGTGCCGGGCGTCGCAGCCGTCACGGCCGGGCCGGGTGCCACCAACACGATCACGGCCGTGAAGAACGCGCAGCTCGCGCAGTCGCCGGTGGTGATCCTCGGCGGCGCGGCCGCGACCCTGCTGCAGGGCCGCGGCGCCCTGCAGGACATCGATCAGCTGGCGCTGTTCAAGCCGCACGTGAAACAGGCGCGGGCCATCAAGCGGGTCCGCGACCTGGCGGGAGCCCTGCGCGAGGCCTTCGAAGACGCGCAGGCCGGGGTGCCCGGGCCGGTCTTCCTCGAGTGCCCGGTCGACCTGCTCTACGACGAAAAGGTCATTCGGGAGTGGTACGAGGCAGCCGCACCGAGGGCCAGCGGGCTTTCCAGCCGGCTGCTGCGGGCGTATATGGATTGGCACACTCGTCGCCTGTTCGCGGGTGCCGGTGCTGCAGATTCCCCGGCCAGCGAGGTCGTCGCCCCGGAGCCCTCGTCTCACCTGGTCGCGCGCGCCGCGCGACAGATCGCGAACGCCCGCAAGCCGCTGCTGGTCGTAGGCAGCCAGGCGCTGGTGAATGCGCGCGAGGCGGCGGCGGTTGCGGCCGCGATCGAACGCATCGGGATGCCGGTGTACCTCTCCGGCATGGCCCGCGGGCTCATGGGGCCGTCGCATCCGCTGCACCGGCGTCACCAGCGTCGCAAGGCGCTGCGCGAGGCCGACGTGGTCGTTCTCGCGGGCGTGCCCTCCGACTTCCGGCTCGACTACGGGCGCCACGTCCGCAAGGGTGCGTGCCTGGTCTCGGCCAACCGCAGCCGCGTCGACCTGAACCGCAATCGGCGCCCCGACATCGGCGTGCTGGCCGACGCCGGGCTGTTCCTGCGCCGGCTCGCCGACGAGTTGGGAACGAGCGGGGAAGGGCGCTGGGATGAGTGGCGCGAGGCGCTGCGTGGAAGGGATGCCGAGCGCGAGACCGAGATCGACCGGATGGCGGATGCCGGCGGCGAGTTCGTTAACCCGGTTTCACTGCTGCGCAGCGTCGATGTCACTCTCCCGGATGACAGCGTGATCGTGGCCGATGGCGGCGATTTCGTGGGCACGGCCTCGTACATCGTCAAGCCGAGGAAGCCGCTGTGCTGGCTGGACCCCGGCGTGTTCGGCACGCTCGGCTGCGGTGCCGGCTTCGCGCTGGGTGCGAGCCTGTGCCGGCCCGACCACGAGACCTGGACCGTATTCGGTGATGGCTCGGTCGGGTATGCACTCGCCGAGTTCGACAGCTTCGTGCGCCACGGCATCCCGGTCATCGCGCTCGTCGGCAACGACGGCAGCTGGGCGCAGATTGCCCGCGAGCAGGTGAAGATGCTCGACGACGACGTGGGCACGGTGCTGGCGCGCAGCAACTACCACGAGGTGGCCGCGGCCCTCGGCGGCCACGGCGTCCTCGTCAAGCACGGCGACCAGGTCGAAGCCGGACTGAGCGAGGCCCGGGACGCGGCCGGTCGAGGCCTGCCGGTACTGGTCAACGCCTGGCTCGACAGGACCGATTTTCGGGAAGGCTCGCTGTCGATGTGATGGACCCGCCGGCGACGGTGGCGGAACCGGTCACGTGGTCTACACTGATTCAGTTGCAATAAAAAACCAACAAAGGAAATTCCATGCGTAAATCACTGATCTCATTCATGAGTCTCTTGCTGGCGCTGTCACTGGGGGCCTGTTCCAAGCCGGCATCGGAAGCCGTAAGCGAGTCTCAGCCGGAAGATGCCGCGGCGCCTGCGGCGGCGGAGCCATTACGCGGGGAGGATGCTGGGGCAGCGGATGGCGACGACCCCACTGTTCTCGACCCGGACCATTACACGGTGGAGTTCGAGAACGACGCCGTGCGTATTCTGCGGGTCAAGCACGACCCCGGCGAGGAATCCGTCATGCATTCGCACCCGGAAAGCGTCGCCGTGTTCCTGACCGACATCGACGCGCAGATGACGTTGCCTGACGGGTCGACGGCACAGGTTGCGGCCGCGGCCGGCGACGCGGTGTACGGTCCGGCCAGGGCGCATCAGCCGAAGAACCTGTCGGACTCTGCCTGGGAAGTGGTGGAAATTGAGCTCAAGCCGCGCGAGTCGGCGCAGGGTGAGCCCGGCGGCCCGGACTCCACGGCCGTGGACCCGGACCACTACACGACAGAATTCGAGAACGATTCGGTTCGCGTGCTAAGGATCAAGTACGGTCCGGGCGAAGCGTCCGTCATGCACTACCACCCGGACAGCGTGGCGGTGTTCCTGACCGACCACCTCGTCGAAATGACGATGCCCGACGGCAGCACCGAGGAGATCCCGGCGTCTGCCGGCGACACCTTGTTCATCCCGGGCGGTCAGCACCTGCCCAGGAATGTCGCCGACTTCGCGTGGGAACTGGTGCTCGTCGAGCTCAAAGACTGAGCTCGAAAGCGCCGACGCAGAAAGGCCCCTGCGGGGGCTTTTTTGCTGCAAGCACCGGGCTTTTGTTCGCTATGGGTCGCTGGCATGATAGCGGGAGCCGGTTACCGGCGTCCGAGTGCAAGCCGTTGGCGACCGCAATAAGAAATTCTCGATGACCACGACGATGGACAAGGCAAGGGAGGCGATGCCCGGCCTGCTCCTGAGTGTGACCATCGCACTCGCCGTCAGGTTCGTCAGCGACCGCCTCGGCGGCCCCGCCATGCTTTATGCACTGCTGTTCGGTATGGCTTTCAATTTCCTGTGCGAAGACGAGCGCTTTGCGCGCGGCATTCGGCTGGCCAGCCGCTACGTGCTCCGTGTTGGTGTGGCGCTTCTCGGCCTGCGCATCACGACGGGCGACGTCATGGGCCTCGGCTGGGAAGCGCTGGCCCTGATCGTGGGCGGCGTCGTCGCGACTATCCTGGTCGGAGTGCTCATCGGGCGTATTGGTGGCCTGAAAAACCAGCAGTCCATCCTGTCCGCGGGCGCCGTGGCGATTTGCGGGGCCTCCGCGGCACTGGCGATCTCGTCCGTGCTGCCGACCCACAAGAACCACGAACGTGACACGATCCTGACGGTGGCGGGGGTGACCGCGCTGAGCACCGTGGCGATGGTCGCGTACCCGGTCTTCGTTACCTATCTGAACTACGACGATGCCACGGCCGGCATCTTTCTCGGCGCGACCATCCACGACGTGGCGCAGGTGGTCGGCGCCGGCTACATCATTTCCGACGAGGCCGGCGAGTTATCCACCCTGGTCAAGCTCATCCGCGTGGCCTGCCTGGTGCCGGTGGTCATCACGATCTCGCTCTTGATGCACCGCCGCCGGTCGCCGGAAGCGGCCAAAGAGCCGCTGCTGCCCTGGTTCCTGGTCGCATTCGTCGTGCTGGTCATCGTCAACAGCCTCGGCTGGGTGCCGACACAGGCGCACGCGCTGCTGACGCCGGTATCCAGCTGGTGCCTGCTCGCAGCCGTTGCGGCGCTCGGCGTCAAGACCTCGTTGCAGGCGCTCGCGGACGTCGGCCCGGCGCCGATCGGCGTGATGGTCGTGCAGACGATTTTCCTCGCGGTGTTCGTCATAGGGGGCATTGCACTGCTCATGTAGACTGATTCGGGGCCGGTCGACGCATCGGCGCCCAGATCCGGGAGATAAGGACATGTCGAAACTGGTTCCACCGCACGGTGCGGATTCCCTGAAGCCGCTGTTGTTGCCGGAAGTCGAGCGGGCCGAGGAAGCCGACCGCGCAGGCCGCCTGAAACAGGTGCCGCTGTCGAGCCGCGAAGTTTCCGACCTCTTCATGCTGGGCATGGGCGCGTACACGCCGCTCGACGGCTTCATGGGCGAAGCGGACTGGCGCGCCTCATCGGAACACATGACGCTCGCTGACGGGCTGTTCTGGCCCATCCCGATCACGCTGTCCTGCGAGCAGGAACTCGCCGACAGCATCGGCACCGGCGAGGACGTGGCGCTGGTTGACGCTGAGAGTGACGAACTGCTCGGCATCCTCACGGTCGAGCAGAAGTATACGATCGACCGGGCGTTCGAATGCTCGCACGTGTTCCGAACGACGGACCCGGCGCATCCCGGCGTCGCGAAGGTCATGGCCCAGGGGCCGGTCAACCTGGGCGGACCCGTGCGGACCCTGTCCGAAGGGCATTTTCCCGAGACTTACGCCGGTCTTTACTACCGTCCCGCCGAGACGCGGGCGATGTTCCTCGAAAAGGGCTGGTCGAAGGTGGCGGCCTTCCAGACGCGCAACCCGATGCACCGCAGCCACGAATACCTGGCCAAGATCGCCATCGAAGTCTGCGACGGGGTGCTGATTCACCAGGTGCTCGGCGCACTAAAACCCGGCGACATCCCGGCCGAGGTGCGCGTCAGGGCGATCGACGCGCTCGCGCAGCATTATTTCGTCGACGGCACCGTGCTGCAGGCCGGCTACCCGATCGAGATGCGTTACGCCGGCCCGCGCGAGGCCCTGCTGCACGCGGTCTTCAGGCAAAATTTCGGCTGCTCGCACCTCGTCGTCGGGCGCGACCATGCCGGCGTCGGCGACTACTACGGGCCGCACGACGCGCATCACATCTTCGATACCTTGCCGCCGGGCAGCATGCACACCGAGCCGCTCAAGATCGACATCACGTTTTACTGCTACAAGTGCAACGGGATGGCGACGAGCAAGACCTGCCCGCACGAGGCGGCCGACCGGCTTGCGATCTCGGGCACGCGGCTGCGTGAAATGTTCGCCAACGGGGAAGATATTCCTCCCGAATTCAGCCGGCCCGAAGTGGTCGCCGTGCTGCGGGAATTTTATGACGGTGCGAGTCGTCAGTAATTTACCGGATTGACAGAAATGCCCGGTACACCGTATAAGATTTAGAAAATTCTAATAATTTAATGTGCACTTTGATCCGCACTGGGGAGATGTGATGTTGTCGACTAATCCGTTCGCCGAGCTTTCGGCGTTCATCTCACCCTCCGTCATGCAAACCTACATTGTCGTCATGATCGTCCTGGTTGCGGTGGGCACGATCTACGACATCCTGCACAAGAAGAGCGCCCGGTATTTCCGCGAGAACATGCAGAAGTCGAAGGCGGCAGGAACCAAGGTCGGCGGCGGGGAGATGGTTTCGATAGCGGTCAAGACCGCGGTCATCGACGTCGCCACTTCCGGCGAGTTCTGCAACCAGCAGCGCAGAATCGCACACCTGCTCACGATGTACGGTTTCATACTGTTCGCGGTGACGACCGCGATCATGGTATTTCGCTACGCGACGCCTGGCGCAGCCACGCCGGCCATCCTGCCGCAGCTCTGGTGGCTCGGCGCCGCGATGGTATGCATCGGCGGCTACTGGTTCTGGTTCTTCATCCGCGTCGACGTCCTGGCAGAGGGCGGCTCGCCGTTTCGCATCATGCGCGCGGACCTGTTCGTGCTGTCGCTGCTCGGCAGCGCGACCTTCGCACTGATCTGGGCCTACCTGCAGGCCAGGGGCCACGCCTGGACGATGATCGCGTTCTGGCTGCACGTCATCTTCACGACGCTGCTGTTCGCAGGTGTTCCGTGGTCGAAATTCGCACACATGTTCTTCAAGCCCGCCGCGGCCTTCGAGAAGCGGCTGTCTGTCGCCAACGGCACGCGCAGCAACCTGCCGCCGCCTGCCGACAAGCCGGAAGAGTTAGGCAAGGTCACATTTCAGCCGCGTAACTACTAGAGGGATACATCACCATGCCGACTTTTGTATACATGACTCGTTGCGACGGCTGCGGACACTGCGTGGATATCTGCCCGTCGGACATCATGCACATCGACAAGACGTATCGTCGCGCGCTCAACATCGAGCCCAACATGTGCTGGGAGTGCTACTCGTGCGTCAAGGCGTGTCCGCAGAACGCGATCGACGCACGCGGTTACGCCGATTTCGCACCTATGGGCCACAGCGTACGCGTGCTGCGCGAGCCGGAGAAAGGCATGATTTCCTGGCGCATCAAGTTCCGCAACGGGCACGAAAAACATTTCGTGTCGCCGATACGCACGACGCCCTGGGGAATCATTCCATCGCCGGCCGAATTGCCTGCGCCAAGCGAGGGGGACTACAAGGACCAGTCGCTTGCGCATGAACCCGATGCGTTGAACATCGAGGGCGGGCTGCCTGCCCTGTCGCCGGACCAACTCAGGAAAGGAGTCGTCTGATGGGCCTCTTTTCACGTAGAAAAACAAAATTCGTCGATTCCGACGTCCTCGTCATCGGTGGCGGCATGGCCGGTTGCGGTGCCGTCTACGAAGCCCGGCACTGGGGCCGGGACCTGAAGATCGTCTGTGTCGAAAAAGCCAATATCGAGCGCTCGGGCGCCGTCGCGCAGGGCCTGTACGCAATCAATTGCTACATGGGCATGCAGTGGGACGAGAACCAGCCCGAGGATCACGTGCGCTACGCGCGCAACGACCTCATGGGCCTCGTCCGCGAGGACCTCGGCTACGACATCGCGCGTCACGTCGACGGCACGGTGCACAAGTTCGAGGAATGGGGCCTGCCCATCATGCGGGATCCCGAGACGGGCCGTTACCAGCGCGAAGGCAAGTGGCAGATCATGATTCATGGTGAAAGCTACAAGCCCATCGTCGCCGAAGCCGCGCGCAAGGCAGCGACCGAGGTATACAACCGGATCATGGTCACCCACCTCCTGACGGACAAGACCAGTGAGAACCGGGTTGCCGGCGCTGTCGGCTTCAACGTGCGCACCGGCGACTTCTATGTCTTTCGTGCGAAGGCCGTGATCGTGGCGGCGGGCGGTGCGTCGCACATCTACAAGCCGCGGGCCGTCGGCGAGGGCATGGGCCGGACCTGGTACGCCCCGTGGAGCAGCGCGTCCGCGTATGCGCTGCCCATCGAGGTCGGCGCCAAGATGACGCAGATGGAGAACCGCATCGTCCTGACCCGTTTCAAGGACGGCTACGGTCCCGTCGGTGCGTACTTCCTGCACCTGAAGACCTACACCGAGAACGCCTACGGCGAGGAGTACGAGTCCAACTGGTACGAGCACACCAAGGAACTGGTCGGCGATTACGTCGACCGCCACCCGGTGCCGACCTGCCTGCGTAACCATGCGCTCCTCGAGGAGCTCAAGGCCGGCAGGGGTCCGATCCGCATGGTGACCAAGGAAGCCTTCCAGGACCCGCACAAGGAAACGGTCGGCTGGGAGAATTTCCTGGGCATGACGATCGGCCAGGCGGTGGTCTGGGCCTCGCAGAACATCGATCCCAAGCACACGAACCCCGAGCTGACCACGTCCGAGCCGTACGTCATGGGCTCGCACGCCACCTGCTCCGGCGCGTGGGCGAGCGGACCGGAGGACTACGCGCCGGACGAGTACCAGTGGGGCTACAATCGCATGATGACGGTCGACGGACTGTTCGGCGCCGGCGACACGATCGGTGGCACGGCACACAAGTTCTCGTCCGGTTCCTACACCGAGGGCCGGATTGCGGCGAAAGCGGCGGTCAACTACATCAAGGATCTCGGCAAGGACGGCCCGCAAGTCAGCGAGGAAGAGTACGAGAACCTCAGGAAGACCGTCTTCAAGCCGATGGAGAACTACGACGTCGGGCGCAACGAGATCGTTGCCGGCACGGTGTCGCCGAGTTACTTCCAGCCGATCCAGGGCCTGCAGCGGCTCGAGAAGATCATGGACGAGTACGTCGGCGGTATCAGCACCGGCTACATGACCAACGAACCGCTGCTCACGCGCGGCCTGGAGCTGCTCGGCATGCTCCGGGAAGACATGGAACACATCGGGGCGGAAGACCTGCACCAGCTGCAGCGCGCCTGGGAACTGAAGCATCGCCTGGTTGCTTCGGAGTCGGTGACGCACCACACGCTGTTCCGCGAGGAAACGCGCTGGCCGGGTTATTACTACCGCGGCGATCACATGAAGCTCGATGACCAGGACTGGCACTGCTTCACCTTGTCCAAGTACCACCGCGACACCAACGAGTGGGAAATGGAGAAAGCGCCCGTCTATCACATCATCGACTAGGGATTGCGATTGCTCCTAGCGCAGCTCAGCGATACGCACATCCTGACGCCAGCCTCGGATCGGACCGCAGCCCGGCTGCGGTCCGACTGCTTGCGGCATTGTGTTGCAGATATCAACCAGCAGCGACCGGATGCCGTCATTTTCACGGGCGATACCGTGCAGCACGGCCAGCCGGAGGAGTACGCGCAGCTGCGAGAATTACTCGAGCCGCTGGCAGCGCCGCTGTACCTGGTCCCTGGCAACCGCGACGACAGCGCGGCCATGCAGCGTGCGTTCGGCCACCATCCCGGCGTGCCTGGTGAGGGAGACTTTCTTCATTACACGGTAGAGCGATATGAGCTGCGCCTGGTCGCGCTCGATTCGACATTGGCCGGCGAACGCAAGGGGCGCTTTTGCGAAGCGCGCCAGGCCTGGCTCGACTCGGTGCTCAGCGAGCAGCCGGAGCGGGCCACGCTATTGTTTATTCATCACCCGCCGTTCGACGTGGGCGATCACTACATCGGCGGCTACCGCCGCCCCGAAGAGGCGGCGGCGCTGGCCGAGATCGTCCGTCGCCACCCGCAGGTTGCCGGGCTGATCTGCGGCCACGTGCACTGGCCCATACAGCGCGAGTGGGCGGGCACCCAGGCGAGGATAATGCCGAGCGTTGCCGTTGATCTGCGCAAGGGCATCGACGAGACTGAGGCCGGGGGGCGGCCGGTATATATGCTGCATCGTGCTGGCGGCGAGACAGGGCTCGTCAGCGAACTCAGGATGGTTCACGGCGGCTGATGAATTACAAGCAGGGGGATTTGCTGTGAATCTGGGCACACTCGACCTCAGCGTGGTCGCAATCTACGCGCTCGTACTGCTCGTGCTGGCGCAATGGGTGTCGCGGGAGAAGGCGGGACACCAGAAAGACTCCAGCGATTACTTCCTGGCGGGCCGTGCCTTGCCGTGGTGGGCGATCGGGGCCTCGCTGATTGCGGCGAATATCTCCGCCGAACAGATCATCGGCATGTCCGGGTCCGCCTGGGTCCTCGGCATCGCGATCGGCGCCTACGAGTGGTTGGCGGCACTGACGCTCGTCATCGTTGCCAAGTGGCTGTTGCCGGTGTTCCTGAAGCACGAGATCTACACGATGCCGCAGTTCCTCGAGCGGCGTTACGACCACCGCGTGCGCACGGTCATGGCGCTGTTCTGGCTCGGCATCTACGTGTTCGTCAACCTGACGTCGATCCTGTGGCTCGGTGCGCTGGCGGTGAATACGGTCACGGGCGTCGACCTCACGGTCGGGCTGGTCGCGCTAGGCGCGTTTGCCGCGGCTTACTCGCTTTACGGCGGCCTCAAGGCCGTGGCATTGACCGACATCATCCAGGTGACGCTGCTCGTGCTCGGCGGGATCCTGATTGCAGTCATTTCGCTGAACGAAGTCTCGGGCGGGCAGGGCGTCGTGGCCGGCTTCCAGGCCCTGCTCGAGAGGACGCCGGAGCGATTCGACCTGATTTTTTCCAAGGACTC
>JBFFSI010000034.1:0-22017 GCA_041572475.1 Woeseiaceae bacterium | reverse complement strand
TTTCATCAACGGGCTCTTCCAGGCGGTCTCGATCGCCACCACGACGGGCTTCACGACTGCCGACTACGCCAACTGGCCCGCCGCGATCCCGGTTGCGCTGATATTCGCGAGCTTTATCGGCGGCTGCGCCGGCTCTACCGCGGGCGGCATCAAGGTCATCCGCTGCCTGCTGATTTACAAGCAGGGCGTTCGTGAAATCGTGCGCCTGGTGCACCCCAGCGCCGAGATACCCGTCAAGCTCGGGACCAAGGCGGTGCAGTTCCGGGTGGTCGACGCGGTCTGGGGTTTCTTCTCGGTCTACATCGTGGTCTTCGTCGTCCTGATGCTGGCGATGATGGTGAGCGGTCTCGACCAGGTCACCGCGTTTTCCGCGGTCGCGGCCACGCTGAACAACCTCGGCCCGGGGCTCGGAGACGTCGCGTCCGGGTTCATGACCCTCAGCGACCCCGCGAAATGGGTCGCGGTCGCGGGCATGCTGCTCGGGCGCCTGGAGATCTTTACCCTGCTCGTGTTGATTACGCCGACCTTCTGGCGCCGCTAGGGAACAGCGCGTGGGTGACACCCGGCTGCCGGAAGACAATATCTTCGACCGCATGGCGGAGATCTTCGGCCGGGTCACGGCCTGGCTCACGATACTGATGGTGATCATGACGGGCATCGTGGTCGTCCTGCGGTATGCGCTCGATGCGGGTTACATCTGGATGCAGGAGTCGATCATCTGGATGCACGCCGCCGTGTTCATGCTCGGCGCGGCATACACGCTGCGGCACGAGGAACACGTGCGCGTCGACATCTTCTACCGCAACATGAGCCCGCGCCGGCGCGCGATCATCGACCTCGGCGGCGTGATCCTGTTCCTGCTGCCCGTTTGCGGTTTTCTCGCTTACAGCGCATACGACTTCGCGGCCGCTGCATGGTCGATGCGTGAGATCAGCCGTGAGCCGGGCGGCCTGCCGTACCCGGCTATTCCGCTGCTCAAGTCCATCGTGATAATCACGCCCATCACGCTCGCGTTGCAGGGTGTTTCGATGATTCTGCGCTCACTCGTGGCGCTCAGGGGCCAGTGATGGAGTGGGTCGCGCTACTGCTCTTCCTCTCGGTCATCCTCGTGCTGCTCGCGGGCTTTCCGGTGGCGTTCACGCTCGGTGGCACCGCGTTGCTCTTCGCCGGCGCGGGCGTGATCACCGGCGTGTTTCCCGAGGCGCTGCTGTCCAGCCTGCCGAACCGCGTCTTCGGCATCATGGTCAACGAGACGCTGGTCGCCGTACCGCTGTTCGTGTTCATGGGCGTGACCCTCGAGCGGGCGCGCATCGCCGAGGAATTGCTCGAGACGCTCAGTTCGTTGTTCGGGTCGCTGCGCGGCGGCCTGGGCATTTCCGTAACCATCGTCGGCATGCTGCTGGCCGCAAGCACCGGGATCGTCGGCGCGACGGTCGTCACGATGGGGCTGCTGTCGTTGCCGACCATGCTGCGCAGCGGCTACAGCGCGGAGATATCGACAGGGACCATCTGCGCCTCGGGCACACTCGGCCAGATCATTCCGCCTTCGATCATCCTGGTGATGCTCGGCGACGTCCTGCAGTCGGCGTACCAGCAGGCGCAGCTCGATATGGGCATCTTTTCGCCAAAGACCGTATCGGTGGGCGACCTCTTCGCCGGCGCCCTGATCCCGGGCCTGCTGCTCGTGGGCCTTTACGTGGTCTACATCGTCGCGGTTGCCGCGTTTCGGCCGGCCGCGATGCCGGCGTATCGCGCAGGCGACGATAGCACCGTATCGGCTGGCAAGGTGCTTGGCGCCCTGCTGCCACCGCTGGCCCTGATCTTCGCCGTCCTCGGCTCGATACTCGCCGGCCTGGCAACGCCGACCGAAGCGGCCGGCGTCGGCGCGCTCGGCGCGCTGTTGCTGGCGCTGGGCCGCAGGCAGCTGGACTTCGAGCGTTTGCAGGAGATCATGCGCAGCACGCTGAAGATCAGCAGCATGGTGTTCCTGATCCTGATCGGCGCGTCGATCTTCTCGCTGGTCTTCAGGGGCTACGGCGGGGACGACGGCGTGCGGACGGTGCTCGAGGCTCTGCCCGGCGGGGTCATCGGCGCCGTCGTCATGGTCATGCTCGTCATGTTCCTGCTGGGCTTCGTCCTCGACTTCATCGAGATCACGTTCGTCGTCGTCCCGATCGTCGGGCCCGTGTTGCTCGCGATGGGCCTCGACCCGATCTGGCTCGGCATCATGATCGCGATCAACCTGCAGACCTCTTTCCTGACGCCGCCGTTCGGCTTCGCGCTCTTTTACCTGCGCGGCGTGGCGCCGGCCGGGGTTACGACGGCGCAGATTTATCGCGGCGTCATTCCGTTCGTCGCCATCCAGCTGGGCGCGCTACTGCTGCTGTCGTTGTTCCCGGGTCTCGTCACCTGGTTGCCCGCGCAGATCTACGGCAGCTGAGTCACCGCTGGCGCGCGTTCAGGTAAGCCTGGTCGCTGATCCTCTGGTATTCTGCCGACTTCTCGAGGAAGCCGTAGTATGACGCCGCGATGCGTGCGGTCAGCGGGTCCTCCGCAATCATTTCGTCGATGATTTCCCCGGTGATCGATTCGAGCAGCTGCAGCACATCGTCCGGGAAGCGCTTGATTTCGATGTCGGGGTTTTCCATCAGCTGCTGCAGGGCGATGGCGTTGTTGTACATGTAGTCCGCGGTCATGTCGGCCATGATTGCCTGGCAGGTGATCTCGACGATAGCCTGCAGGTCCGGTGGCAGCGAGGCCCACGCATCGGCATTGATGATGGTCTCGAGGGCGGGGCCCGGTTCGTGCCAACCCGGGTAGTAGTAGTACTTCGCCGCCTTCTGCAAACCGAAGGCGACATCGTTGTAGGGCCCGACCCACTCGGTCGCGTCGATCGCACCGGTCTGCAGTGACGTGAAGATTTCCGCGCCCGGCAGGGTTACCGGCGTGCCGCCCGCCCGCTGAAGCACTTCGCCGCCGAGCCCGGGGATACGCATCTTGAGGCCCTTGAGGTCCTCGACCGAATTGATCTGCTTGTTGAACCAGCCGCCCATCTGCGTACCCGTATTGCCGCAGGGAAACGGCACCAGCTTGAAGGGCGCGTAGAGCTCGCGCCACAGCTCGAGACCACCGCCGTAATAGAGCCAGGCATTCAGTTCCAGGCAGTTCAGGCCGAAAGGTATCGTCGCGAAGAACTGCGCCGCCGGGATCTTGCCCTTGTGGTAGTAGGACGCGTCGTGGCCCATTTCGACCGTACCGCGGCTGACCGCGTCGAAGACCTCGAAAGCGGGCACCAGCTCGCCGCCGCCGTACACCTTGATCCTGAGGCGGCCGTTCGAGGCCCTTTCAATGCGTTCGGCGAGGTGTTCGACACCCATCCCCATCCCGGGAAACTTGGGCGGCCAGGAGGTGACGCAGGACCATTCGAAAGTCTCCTCGGAACGCGCTGCGCCCGCGCTCTCCTGCTGACTCTCGCTGTTGCAGGCAGCAACCCCGGCGGCCAGCGCCAGGCCGCCGACGAACTCTCTTCTTTTCATGATGAACCCTTGCCGAGCCGTTACGAGCCCCAGTTTATTGACTGGCTGCGCCGAAGCCAATCGCGCAGGCGCAGGCAGGCGACCCCCACAGAATGGTCTTTACGGGCCGAGGAAGTGGCTATATATCCCACTAAAATCCGTTTATTGCTCGGGTGGGATTTTGGGCATATCTAATGGTCATTATGAGCGATTCGGTGGGGCAATAATATCATTCGGGCCCCGGCGGTGGCGCCGGGGCCCTCGGCCATCCCGGGCCGTGTCGCCATCCCTGGCCAGGAGGATGCTCGCAGCCGGACGCGCGGCCGGGGTGGTTCTTATCTCGTCGATGCATTGATAAAGTCGCGAATGACCTCGATTGTCAGGAATCCGCCGAAATATGATTGGGCTATTGCAGCGCGTGAGCCAGGCCAGCGTCAGCGTGGATGGCGAGATCGTCGGCAACATCGGCCGCGGGCTGCTGGTGCTCGTCGCCGTGCATCGCGACGACCGGGAGCGGGATGTCGCGCGCCTGGCTGAGCGCATCCTGACCTACCGCGCGTTCCCCGATGCCGACGGCAGGATGAACCGCAGCCTGGTGGACGACGGCCTCGCCCTGCTGCTGGTGCCCCAGTTCACCCTCGCCGCGGATACACGCAAGGGTACTCGCGCCAGCTTCACGAAGGCGGCACCGCCGGAGATGGGAGAGGCGTACTTCGGGCGGCTCGTCGAGCTGTGCCGGGAGCGCCTGGGCGCCGTTGAAACAGGCCGGTTCGGTGCCAATATGCAGGTTGCGCTGACCAACGACGGGCCCGTGACTTTCTGGCTCGAAACCTGAGCGGCCGGACCACTGTGACGGCGGCACGGTATTCCGGGCTTATTGGCGTTATCATGAGACTGAAGAGATTTTGCGGGGCAACGCCCCAGGAGACAAACGATGTTATCTGGAATTAGCTGGCCTCAGCTGTTGATCATCCTGGTCATTGTGCTGGCGATTTTCGGCACCAAGCGATTCCGCACCCTCGGTTCGGACCTCGGCAACGCCGTGAAAGGCTTCCGCTCGGCGATGTCGGATGCTGAAGAGGCCAAGGAACAGCTCGAAGAGAAGGGCGAAGACGCAAACTTCGAGAACACCCCCGTCGACGAAGAGAAACCCAAGAAATCGTAGGGCGGGAAGCCATGACGGGCGTCGACAGCTCCGAAATTATCCTGCTCCTGATTATCGGGCTGATTGTGCTCGGCCCGAAGCGTTTGCCCGAAATTGCGAACAAGGTCGGGACCTGGATCGGCCATGCCCGCCGGATGACCCGCTCGCTGAAGCGGCAGCTCGAAGATGAGCTGCGCATCGAGGAGACGACCAACACGATCCGTTCGGCCATCAACCCTCGCCCTGAGACCAGCGAGATGCCGACGCCCGTCAACGTCGACGAAGAACCCGCGGCGCAGGTCCCCAACGACGACGACACTTATTCGCCCCTGCACCAGGACGACGCGAACGACGGGAAGTCGGCATGACCGACAAAGCGAAGGACGCAGAGGAGCTGGCCGAAGGCACGCTGCTGTCACACCTTATCGAGCTGCGCAGCCGGCTGGTCAAGATGGCGGCAGCCGTCATCGGGCTGTTCGCCGTCCTCCTGCCGTTTAACCAGAGAATATTCGAGCTGGTTTCCAAGCCGCTGCTCGCGGCTGTTCCCAGTGGCCAGATGATCATCACGGGCGCCGCCGCACCACTGCTCGTGCCTTTCAAGCTGACCTTCCTGGTCGCATTGTTTCTCGCCATACCTGTGGTGCTTTATCAGCTCTGGGCCTTCGTGGCACCGGGACTATACAGAAAGGAAAAGCGCTTCGCGTTGCCGCTCCTGGCCTCGAGCATCTTGCTGTTTTACGCCGGGGTAGCCTTCGCGTATTACGTCGTGTTCCCGCTGATCTTCGGCTTCTTCGGCTCTATCAATATCGAGGGCGCGCCGTGGACGCCGGACATCGGTTCGTATCTCGATTTCATCACGTCGATCGTGCTCGCGTTCGGCGTGGCCTTCGAGGTGCCCATCGCCACGGTCCTCGTAGTCTGGGCGGGGCTGACCACTCCCGAAAAGCTGGGCAAGGCGCGCCCGTATGTATTCCTGGGGTGTTTCGTCATCGGCATGTTCCTCACGCCGCCCGATGTCATCAGCCAGACCCTGCTCGCGATCCCGGTCTACCTGCTCTACGAGGGGGGCGTCGTAATGTCACGTCTGTTCACGAGGAAACCCGAAGAGGCGGAGACGGTCACAGTAGAATAAGCACCCGGTTATGGTGTTTAATGCCAAGCCCGAGCTGAGCGGGGGGAGCCAGCAAGATGAGTGATACCGTTACCGCGCCGGCGGAGGACTGGTCGCACGACGACGAGCTGTTCGGCCATCCCAAGGGCCTTTACGTCTGCTTCACGACCGAACTGTGGGAGCGCTTTTCATTCTATGGAATGAAGTTCCTCCTGCTGCTGTATCTCACCAAGTACCACCTGTTCACCGACGAGATGGGCTTCGACGTGCTTGGCGCCTACGCCGGCCTCGTCTATGCGCTGCCCGTCATCGGCGGCCTGATCGCCGACCGTTACCTCGGCATGCGCAAGTCGGTGCTGTTCGGCGGCACCCTGCTGTCGCTCGGCCACATCCTCATGGCCGTCGAGGGACACCAGGCGATCAGTTACCCGGCCGGGTACACCCTGGCCGAGGCCCTGACACTGGCGAGCGGTGAGGTGCTCGCCGCCGGGACCGTGCTCACGGAGGCAATCACGTTCAGGGACACGGCGGCGCTCAACGTCTTCTACCTTGCGCTCGCGCTCATCGTGATGGGCGTGGGTTACCTGAAGCCGAACATCTCGACCATCGTCGGCAAGCTCTATGCCGAGGACGACCCGCGGCGGGACTCCGGCTTCACGATCTTCTACATGGGCATCAACATCGGCTCGTTCTTCGCCACGATCCTGTGCGGCTGGCTGGGCGAGACCTTCGGCTGGAAATACGGCTTCGGCGCCGCGGGCGTCGGCATGATCATCGGCCTGATCAGCTTCAGCTACGGCCAGAAATACCTGCACGGGCACGCGGAGCCGTCGGAGCCGGAGAAGCTCAAGCAAAAAATCGTCGGCCCGATCAGCCGCGAATGGTCAATCTACCTGCTGAGCCTGCCCGTGCTCGGGGCAATCTGGCTGCTCGTGCAGCACGAACCGGTCGTGCTGCTGACTCAGAACGTATTCCTCGTCATCGCCGTGGTCGGAATCATCCTGTATTCGATGATCCACCGTAAGACCGAGAGCAGCAACCTGCCGGCTTACGCGTTCGCCGCAGCCGCGATCCTGGCCGGCGCTTATGCCGCCGGCGCGAACCTCGGCTTTCTGCCGGGCAGCGCGGAGATCGTCGAATACGCGATCTACATCGCCATCGCGTTGATCGCCGGCTTCGTCATTTACGGCTTCATGACCCACAACTCCAACGAGTTCGGTCGCACCGTGGTGCTGATGTTCCTGATCCTGACGACGGTCGTCTTCTGGGCGCTGTTCGAGCAGTCGGCCGGCTCGATGACGCTGTACGCGGACCGTGTCGTCGATCGCGAGGCCTTTGGCGTCACGTTCACGGCGGCACAGTTCGGTTCGCTGAACGCCGGCTTCATCATGCTGCTCGCGCTGCCGTTCGCCGCGCTCTGGATCTGGCTCGCCAAGCACAATCTCGAGCCGTCGACGCCGGTCAAGTTCGGTCTCGGCATCATCCAGGCGGGCCTCGGATTCGGCGCGCTGGTGGTGGGCGCGCAGTTCCCGGACCAGGCCGGCCAGGTCGCGATGATCTGGCTGGTCCTCGCCTACCTGTTGCACACGACTGGCGAGCTTTGCCTGTCGCCGGTCGGCCTGTCCGCCGTAACCAAGCTGTCCATCGGCCGGGTAGTGGGTGTCAGCATGGGCACCTGGTTCCTGGCGACCGCATTGTCGGAAACCGTGGCCACGCGCCTCGGCAAGATGGCTGCTGTCGACACCCACGGCGGCGAGGTGCTCAGCTCGGCCAACGCGCTCGCGACCTATACCGAGCTCTTCGAGTTCCTGATGTACGTCGGCCTCGGCGTCGGCGTGTTCGTCCTGTTGGTGTCTCCGTTGTTGCGACGCGGCATGCACGGAGTCCACTAAGCGCAATAAACCTGGGAAGCACCAATGAAGAATATTGCGCGCCTGGTTGCAGGGCTCTTGCCTGCCTTGCTATTGCTTGCCTGTTCCGAGCAGCCGGCGAGCGAACCGGAAGCCGTGGCTACACAGCCAGCGGAATCCGCGGACGAGTTCGTCGCGCGCATGCACGGCGAGTTTCTCGACTACGCGATGGAGGCCGAGATCGCGGACTGGGTTTACCTGACCTATATCAACGGCGACACGACCTATCCCGTCTCGGCCGCCAAGGAGCGTTTCACCGCCTGGCAGGCGGCTGCCGTGCGCGCAGCGCTCGAGTACGACGGGCTGCTCGAGCTGTGGCAGGGCTGGCGCAAGATATCGGTGCCGATGCGCGAGCAGTATGAGCGCTTTGTCGGGCTGACCAACCAGGGCGCGAGATGATTCGGCTCTGCCGACCTTGCAGATGGACGCCTCGGCGATCGTCGATTACCTCCAGCCGCTGCCGGGCTACCTCGAGGAACAAAACGAAGGACGCAGCTGCGGCTGGTAAGATGGGCGGATGCAGGAGCGGCTTCGGCCGCGACAGGAATAACGGTCGCGGCTGAGGCGCTTCCACCCAATCATTGCTCCGACCAGATAAATCCAGGGGAACACTAATGGCAGAAGAACAAGCACATGCCCTCAATCACAACGGCGGATTTCTCGGCGCCGTAGAGCGCATCGGCAACAAGTTGCCGGACCCGGCAGTACTGTTCATCGCGGCACTGTTCATCGTCTGGCTGCTGTCGTGGCTGATGTCGTATGTCACGTTCAGCTACATCGATCCGCGCTCCGGCGAACCGATCGTCGTCGTCAACCAGCTGACCGGCTCGGCGATCACGACATTCATGACCGGCTTCGTGAGGAACTTCGTGACCTTCGGTCCGATCGGTACCGTGCTGGTCGCAATGCTCGGTATCGGCGTTGCGGAACACTCCGGCTTTATCACTACCGGTATCCGCGCGCTGCTGAACGTCACGGCGAAATGGCTGCTGACGCCGATGGTGATCCTCGTCGGCATCATGAGCCATTCGGCGGTCGATGCCGGCTACGTGCTCGTGATTCCGATCGGCGGCGTGATCTTCTATGCCGCCGGCAGGCACCCGCTCGCGGGCATTGCGGCTGCGTTCGCCGGCGTATCCGGCGGGTTCTCGGCAAACTTCCTGCCTGCCGCGCTCGACCCGCTTCTGCAGGGCCTCACGCAGGGCGGCGCGCAGTTGCTCGACCCGGCCATCGAGGTCAACACGCTCAACAACTACTTCTTCACGTCGATTTCGTCCTTCCTGATCATCGGCCTCGGCTGGTGGATCACCGACCGGATCGTCGAGCCGCGCGTCTCGGCTACGCCGATCGACGGCGACGAGGAAGACCTGCCCGAGCTTCATGACCTGAGGCCCGAGGAGCGCAAAGGCCTGCGCTGGGCGTTGTTCGCCATGCTGCTCGGCATCGTGATACTTGCCGCCACGCTCGTGCCCGAGACGTCGCCGTGGCGGGATGCCAACGGCGAGCTCGTGTCCTTCGGGGCGCCGATCATGCAGTCCATCGTCGCACTGATCTTTTTCCTGTTCCTGATACCGGGCATCGTGTTCGGCTACGTCGCGGGCACGCTCAAGGGCATCAAGGACGTCATCGATGGTATGACGCATTCGATGCACCAGATGGCTTACTACCTCGTCATCATGTTTTTCATCGCGCAGTTCGTGTACGCATTCAACGCATCGAACCTCGGCACGCTGCTCGCGCTGGCTGGCGCCGAAGTGTTGAAGGGCCTGCAGGACTATCCCTCGATCCTGATTGTCGGCATCGTGCTGATGACCGGTTTCGTCAACCTGTTCGTTGGATCGGCAAGTGCCAAGTGGGGGCTGCTCGCGCCAATTTTCGTGCCGATGCTGATGGCGCTCGGCGTGTCGCCCGACCTGACACAAGCCGCATACCGCGTCGGCGACTCGAGCACGAACATCATCACGCCGCTGATGCCGTACTTCCCGCTGGTCGTCGTCTATTGCCAGCGCTACGTGAAAGGCACGGGCATCGGTACGCTGGCCGCGATGATGCTGCCGTATTCACTATGGTTCCTCTGCACGTGGACGGTCTTCCTGCTGATCTATTACGCAATTGGCCTGCCGCTCGGCTTTGCTGCCAGCTATACCTATCCGTAATGGGGCGGGGCGCCGCCGGGGCTAGTCGCCCAGGCAGGCGCCCGCGTAGGCCTTATCGGCGCCGCCGTTTTCCAGCTGGCACTCGTTGTCGTAGGTGACGCCGTCCATGCCGCAGACGGGCGCATAGATTCGCGGGCAGTTTCGGCCCTGGCCCTCGCACATCCCGGCGTATTCGATCCGGATGCCGCGCCGCTCCGCCTGGCAGGCATTGCTGTAGGTCACTCCGTCAGAGGCGCAGACGGGGACAAAAACAGTCGGACACGGGCGGACGTTACAGATGCCCTGCGTGAACGACGTGTGCCCGGCCTTCTCGGCCTCGCAGGCATTGGCGTAGGTCGTGCCATCGGGCCCGCAGACCGGCGCGAATACGACCGGGCAGTTCTCGATGTCGCAGGCGCCCTTTCTCTGCACGGGCACTCGCTCGACGTCGGCGTCGCAGCGGTTCAGGTAGGTGCGGCCGTTCATGCCGCAGACCGGGTCCTCGATGCTGGGGCAGCCGTTCGCCGTGCACGCGCCCAGCCCGGCTATCTCGACGCCGGACAGCCTGGCGAAACACTCGTTGATGTACGTCGTGCCGTCGATGCCGCAGACAGGATCGAAATCCTCGCTGCAGCCGGAATCGCCGGCCGCGCAGATTCCCTGGCTGGCGACCTCGACGCCGGCCGCGCCGGCCACGCAGTCATTGCTGTAAGTCCGGCCGTCTACTCCACAGACCGGGTCGTACTGCATCGTGCAGGCTGCGTCGTCCTGGGCGACGGCGGTGGTGGCGGCTGAATCCGCCAGCAACAGCCAGCTATCCGCCTCGGCCGCGGCCAGTAGCGTCGGTAACCCGCCGACAGCGATCAGCAGTGCAGCAATAACGGGTTTTCCTGGTGCGGTCATGACTCGAGGACTGGGGGCGTATCCGTGATTAGATGCCGTTTGGGCTGTCGGGTTCAAGGGTCATGTGGTCAGCTGGCTCAGCGGAACCAGTTCGATGCCCTCTTCGGCGAGCGCCGGCAGCGCCTTCTCCAGCACCTCCAGCGTTTCCGGGTACGGGTGACCAATCGCCACGGCCGCCCCGCGTTCCCGTGCGAGCTTCTTCAGCCGCTCCAGCTCCCGAAGAACCGTCTCGGCGCGTCGCTCATGATCGAGAAAGACATCCCGTTTCGTGGCCGGGATGCCGGACTCGCGCGCGATGCGCAGGGCAACGCTGTGATGGGTCGTGTAGCTGTCGATGAAAAACAGCCCGTCACGCCTCGCTAGCTCGTCCATCAGCCAGCCCATGTGGCCCGGATGGCGCGTCAGGAGGCTGCCGCGGTGGCTGCTGACCCCGACCGCGTTCGGGACCGAGTCGATCGCCCTCGAGAAGGCGTCGCCGAAGGCCGTGCGGCTCATTTCGAGCACGATCCCGCCGGGCTCGGTGGGGCCCTCGTGGGCAACGGCCTCGAGCGGCAGGTGCAGGAGCACCTCCTTGCCGCGCTGGTGGGCCAGCCGTGCGAGCTCTTCGCCCCGCGGCGTCGCCGGCAGAATCGCGTAAGCAACCGGGCCGGGAAGCTCGATCGCGCGACGCCCGGGTTCGAGCTGGTAACCGAGGTCGTCAATGATGATGGCGATGCGCGGCGGTAGTTTCGCCGTGCTCTGCGCCATCAGCAACAATGCAGCTGTTGCGAGCAGGAACCTCGCTCGAATCACGGCGCCTTGCTGTGCAGGACCTGCGGCCGCTCCAGGCGCTCCAGCGCCGTGACGAGCTGGGCGTCATGCCGGCGATCGACCACACCGCTCAGACTGAGATCCGGAAATCCCGGGGTGTCTTCCACGTACACGTCCGGCGTGATGCCGGTCTCGTGGATGGAGTCGCCTGACGGCGTGTAGTACCGGGACGTCGTCAGCTTGATGGCGCGCCCCTGGGAAAGCGGCATAACCGTCTGCACCAGGCCCTTGCCGAAGGTGCGGGTGCCGACGACGGTGGCACGCCCGTGGTCCTGCAGGGCGCCGGCAACGATCTCCGCCGCGGACGCGGACCCGTGATTGACGAGTACCACGAGGTCAGCGCCGTCGAGGATATCGCCACGATGGGCCGAGCGCCTGAACCGGGAGTCGACCGTGCGCCCCTCTGCCGCGACGATCACGCCGGAGTCCAGAAAGAGGTCGGCAACGTCGACGGCGGCATCGAGCACGCCGCCCGGGTTGTTGCGAAGGTCGAGCACGAGCCCCGCGAGCATGCCGTCCCTGCTGTCCTGTAATTCATCGACGGCGCGACTCAGCTCGCGCGCGGTCGTTTCACTGAACTGGTTGAGGCGCACGTAACCGTAGCCGTCCTCGATCAGTTCCCGGTGCACCGACGCTACCCGGATGATTTCCCGCCGCAAGTCGTAGGACACGTTCTGGCCGTCGCGCTGCACCGTAACGTCGATGTGGGTGCCCGCACGGCCGCGCATGCGGCTGATGGTCTCGTGGAGACGCTCGGGTTCGATGGCGGTGCCGTCGATGGCGATGATCACGTCACCGCTGCGCAAGCCGGAGCGTGCGGCGGGCGATCCCGCGATCGGCGTGATGATGCGGACCTGGCCTTCGACCTCGCCGATCTCGATGCCGATGCCCGTGTAGCTGCCCGAGGTGCTGATGCGTATATCCCGGTACTCGTCGGCGTTCAGGAACTGGGAGTGCGCGTCGAGGTCGCCCACCATCCCACGGATAGCGTTTTCGAGCAGGACGGCGTCGTCCACCGAATCGACATAATCGCGTTTCACGCGCGCCATCACTTCGGCCAGCATGCGCGCCTGATCCAGCTCGGCATCCGTCGGCACCGGCAGCTGGCGGCTCGCCAGCAGGCCGCCGCTGAACGACAGGCTCAGGCCCATCACCGTGCCGACGACCACGACCAGAATTGCTCTGGTTCTCAACAACATACCAATCTCCCCGAGGCGCGTTGCTTTTGTGCACACGCCTTTCTCGACCTTAGCACAGCACCGTGTCTTCGACTATACAAGTGGTCAAGATTTACGCGCCCGGACGCCGCGAGAACCACTGCCGCGGGTTGACGGGCCGTGAGCCCTGGCGCACCTCGAAGTAAAGGCTGGTCTGTGCCTGGCCGCCACTGTCGCCCACGGTCGCGATGACGTCCCCCGGCGCCACCCAGTCGCCCACGTTCTTGAGGATGGTCTCGTTGTAGCCATACAGCGTCATGAACCCGTCGCCGTGGTTGACTATGACCAGCAGCCCGAGCCCCGCCAGCCAGTCGGCGAACTCGATTCGGCCGTGGTAGACCGAACGAACTTCCCGGCCGCGCGGCGCACCGAGCACCACACCGTTCCACGTGACCTGGCCGCTCGCCCTCGGTTGCCCGAAATCGTGCAGGAGCGAGCCCGCTACCGGCCAGGTCAGCCTGCCCTTGTGCTCGCTGAAAGGCTCCTCCGAACTGATCGGGTAATCCGACAGGATGCTCGTCAGCTCGGCGATGAGGCGCGACAGGTCTTTTTCCTGGGCGGCCAGTCTTTCCACCTCGCGGCCCTCTTCGCTGAGCTTGTCATTGAGGCTGTCCAGCAGCGACCTGCGCTTGTCCTGCGCATGCCCGAGTTCGGTCAGCTCCGCGTACCGTGACTCGGCGATGCCGGCCAGCCGGGCTTCCTCGGCGGCCGCCTCGCTGCGCAGTTCCGCCAGCTCGCGAATGGCCGCCGTTACCCGGTCGATATTGTCGGCGCGGTAGTCATTGAGGTAGCCGTAGTAGGCCATCAGCCGACCCAGGGTCGCCGGATCCTGCTGGCTGAGCAGGAGCCGAATGCGCTCCTGGCGGCCACTCATGTAAGCCGAGCGAACCTGCTCCGCGAGTTCGCGCGCCTCCTCGTCCAGCTCGGCCTCCCGGTTGGCAAGTTGCTGCTCGAGCTCCGCCTTGCGCCGGGCCGAGTACTCGCGCTGCCGCTCGAGTTCCTTCAGCCGCATACGCTTCCCGGCTATGAGCTCTTCCGCTTCCTGGAGCTCCCGGGTCAGTTGGTCACGGGCGGCGGCGCTCGAGTCCATGCTCTTCTTGAGGTCGGCAATGCGGTCGCGAACCTCTTCGAGCTCCTGCTCCTTGATCTTGGCGAGCCCGCCCTCGGTGTTCTGCGCCAGCGCCGGCAGGCACGCGAAAACAGTCACGAGGATGGCAGACATCAGCGGCTTCATGGTGCAGCAGTTTGGTATAATGCCGCTTTTGTCACAACCCGGGCGAGCCATCTCCCGCCCCTAATCATCACGATGGACAAGATCATCGAATTTACCGCCAATCACCCGTGGCTGGTAGCGGGCCTTATCGGCAGCTTTTTGTGGGTCATCTTTTATGAACTCAAGCAAAAAGCGGCTGGACTCGTGAACGTGGATACGGCGACGGCGGTCTCGCTGATCAACGACGGGGCCGTGGTCCTCGACCTGCGCAGCAAGGAGGCGTTCGGCCAGGGGCATATCGTCAATGCCAAGAACATCCCGCTCGACGAGTTCGAGGCGAGGCGCGAAGCCGTCATCGGTTCGAAACCCCGGCCCATCGTCGCCGTCTGTGACTCGGGCGCAAGATCGGCCCGGGCCATCCACTCCTTGCGGCAGTCGGGCAACGAGTCGGCATTCAACCTCAAGGGCGGCATGACGGCATGGACCCAGGCCGGGCTGCCCGTGGTCACCGGCAAGAAAACCAAGAGCAAAGGCTAAACGCTTTTCAATATCGACCCGGCAGCGCGGCGGGACCGGTCACACATTCAGACAGGAAGAAACCATGGCAGACGAGAAACCAGGCAACGATACAGCAGCAATCGACAACCTCGCCGCAAGCGAGGGTGCGAATGCCGGCCAGCGAATTGCGATCACCAAGATTTACATCAAGGACATGTCCTTCGAATCGCCGCAGACGCCGAACATTTTTCGGGGCGGCGAGTGGAAGCCGCAGACCAACCTGAACCTGCGCAGCAGCCACACCGCGATGGAAAACGACCATCACGAAGTGGTCCTGACCATTACGATCGAAGCCAAGGCGGAGGACAAGACGCTGTTCCTCTGTGAACTGGCGCAGGCCGGCATCTTCGAGATCGCTGGCTACGAGCAGGAAGAATTCAACGCAATTACCGGCAGCTTTTGCCCGAACATTCTCTTCCCATACGCCCGCGAGGCCATCGCCGGGGCGATCCAGAAAGGCGGCTTTCCGGAGTTCGTGCTGCAGCCGATCAACTTTGACGCGGTCTACATGCAGTCGCGACAGCAGGCAGCACAGCAGGCGACAGGCGAGAAGCCGGAGACCCACTGATAAGCAACGAAGCGCCACGCGAGTTTGCCGTTATCGGCGCCGGTTCGTGGGGAACCGCGCTCGCGCTGCAGCTCGCGCGCTGCGGCTGTAATGTGCGACTCGGCGGCATCCTGGAGCTGGACCTGCTCGAGGAGATGGCCGGGGAGCGCGAGAACACGCGCTACCTGCCGGGCGTCGAGTTTCCGCCCAACCTGGTCGCCGAACCGAAGCTCGAGAAATGCCTGGCCGGTGCCAGGGACGTGCTGGTCGTCGTCCCCAGCCACGGCCTGCGCGAGACGCTGCAGACGATCCTGCCGTTGCTCGAACCGGACGGGCGGGTGTGCTGGGCAACCAAGGGTTTCGAGCTGCACACCGGCAAGCTGCCGCACCAGGTCGCAGCCGAGGTGCTCGGCTCCGATCGGCCCATGGCCGTGCTGTCCGGGCCGACCTTCGCCAGGGAGGTTGCACAAGGCCTGCCCACCGCCCTGACGATCGCGGCCAACAACCGTGACTTTGCCGCAGCCCTGGCCCGATCCATGTCGAGCGAGGTGTTCCGCGCCTATACCTCTGACGACATCATCGGCGTCGAGGTGGGCGGTGCGGTCAAGAACGTGCTCGCAATCGGCGCGGGCATGTGCGACGGGCTCGGCTTCGGTGCTAACACCCGCATCGCGCTGATCACCCGCGGCCTGGTGGAGATGATGCGGCTCGGCGTGGCGCTCGGCGCCAAGCGCGAGACCTTCATGGGACTCGCGGGGATGGGCGACCTGGTGCTCACCTGCACCGACAACCTGTCACGCAACCGCCGCATGGGACTCGCCATTGCGAGCGGCAAGACCATCGACGAGGCGCAGGAAGAAATCCAGCAGGTCGTCGAGGGCGTAAAGGCGGCCGAGGCCGTGCACGAGGTCGCCGAGAGTCTCGGCATCGAGATGCCGATCTGCAACGAGGTCTACCGCATCCTCTATGAGGGCGCATCGCCGCGCGAGGCCGTCTACGCGCTCATGCGCCGCGAGCTCAAGGCGGAATAGGCTCGCGCACCGATGTACCGCCGGACCCTGCCGTCGATCATTACCTTGCTGCCTGCGCTTGCCCTCGCCGGCCAACCGGTCATCGACGTCCACCTGCACGCCCTGCCTTATACACACCAGGGGCCGCCGCCGGTCGCGATGTGTACGCCGCTCGAGATGCCGGTCTGGGATCAGCGGGTGCCTTACGCCGAAACGTTCATGACCCTGCTCAAGGAGCCGGCGTGCGACGACCCGATCTGGTCACCGACATCGGATGAGGAGCTGCTACAGCGCACGCTCGACGAGCTTGAGAGGCACAATGTTTACGGCATACTGAGCGGCCCGCCGGAGTTCGTTGCCCGATGGGCGGACGCCGCGCCGAACCGGTTCCTGCGCGGCCTCCTGTTCGCGCCGGGCGAGAACGCGCCGTCGCCCGAAGAGGTCATCGAGCTGCACGAGGCCGGTCAGCTCGACATACTTGCGGAGATCACGACACAGTACGCCGGCATGGCGCCGGACGATGAATGGCTGATGCCGTACTGGGCCGCGCTCGAGGCCCACGACATTCCTGCCGGCATTCACGTGGGTCCCGGGCCACCGGGCCTGCTATACCTCGGCGCGCAGGGTTACCGGGCGCGACTGCACAGCGCGCTGACCCTGGAGGAGGTGCTGGCCCGCCATCCGCGCCTGCGCCTCTTTATCGGGCATGCGGGGTTTCCGCTGCTCGACGACCTCCTGGCGCTCATGTATGCCCACCCGCAGGTCTATGTCGGCATCGGTGTCATCGTATTTACCCAGCCGCGCGAGGCGTTCTACCGCTACCTCCGCGGCATCGTCGATGCGGGCTTTGGCAAGCGCATCCTGTTCGGCTCCGATCAGATGGTGTGGCCGGAAACGATCGGCCGGTCTATTCGCGTGATAGAGGACGCGCCGTTCCTGAGCGATGAACAAAAGCGCGACATTCTTTTCAACAACGCCGTAAGCTTCCTGCGCTTGTCCGAGAGCGATATCGCGCGCATGCTCGAGGAGAGCAACTGAAACCAGCTGGCTATTTGCTGAAATTATTCTAGGCTTTTCGTCATAACATTCACAAAAAGGGGTTCCTCATGGATCGACGTCAGTTTTGCCGGACAACCTTGGCGGCGAGCGTCGCCGCTGCGATTCCAGCGCTTTACGGCTGCGAGAAAAAACCGCCTGTCGCCACCGAGGCGGACACGAGTATTCGTGGCATTTCCCTCGACGGCGCCGAGCTGGAGCTCGAGAAGGCGGCAGTCAGGGAGCTCGGCGAAAGCCTCGGCGGGCCGGTCATCCTGTCCGGCCATCCCCAGTATGACAGCGCCCGCGCGCTGTGGAACGGCATGCACGACAAGCGCCCGGCACTCATCGCGCGCTGCATGAGCGCGGACGACGTCAGCAAGGCGGTGACCTTTGCCCGCGAGCGCAACCTCCTGACGGCGGTGCGCGGCGGCGGCCACAGCTGGCCGGGCAAGTCCATGTGCGACGACGGGCTCGTCATTGACCTGTCGGCGATGCACGCCGTCACGGTCGATGCCGAATCCCAGCGCGCTCGCGCGCAAGGCGGCGCGCTGCTCGGGCAGCTCGATTCGGCCGCCCTCGACAAGGGGCTCGTCACGACGGCCGGCGTCGTGTCGCATACCGGTGTCGGTGGTTACACCCTGGGCGGCGGATTCGGCCGCCTCAATCGCAAGTATGGCCTGACCATCGACAACCTGACCGGCGCCCGCATCGTTACCGCCGACGGCCAGGTTCGCTGGGTCAGCGCCGAGGAAAATCCGGACCTCTTCTGGGCCGTTCGCGGCGGCGGCGGTAACTTCGGCGTCGTCACGGAGTTCGAGTACCAGCTGCATCCCTTCGACCGCAACGTGTTGTCCGGTTCCATCATCTGGCCGATCGACGCTCTGCGTGACCTGCTCGAATTCTACGCGGAGTGGTCGGAGGGCCTGTCCGACGAGATGTACGTCGGGCCGACAACGGCGACGACACCCGATGGCGTGCGCGTGACGATGATGGATGTCGTGTACAACGGCGACCCCGCCGCTGGCGAGAAAGAGCTCGAGCCCTTGAGGAAGATCGGCACGCCGATCCAGGACGCGGTCAAGGTGCAGGACTACACGTTCCTGCAGACAGTGAACGACGTTCCATTCGGCCACGGCATTCGTTCCTATGCCAAGAACGGCATGGTCAAGGAATGGACGCAGGGGCTCGTCGACACGATGATCGACGCGGATGACCCGCGCGTCTTCGTTGGCAACCACGTCGCAGGCGGCGCCGTGAAACGCGTCGGCGAGCTCGACACCGCTTGGTCCCACCGCAATGCGGAGATCATGATCGTCATCGCGGGCGGCTGGATGGACCCGACCCAGGATGACGAGCTGATCGCCGCTTGCCGCGCCTATTACAAGGCACTGGAGCCGCACCTGGGCGGTTACTACGACAACATCGATTTCGATGGCGCCGGTGCTGCCGGCAACTACGGCCCGGCGTACCCGCGGCTGCAGGGCATCAAGAGCCAGTACGACCCCGGTAACCTGTTCCGGCTGAACAGCAACATCGAACCGGCCTGATCAGCTGCCGCCTTCGAAGCCGAGCTGCCGCCAGGCCTCGTAGACGATAACGGCGGCGGTATTGGAGAGGTTCAGGCTGCGGCTTCCCGGCTGCATGGGGAGCCGCAGCACCTGTCCTTGCGGCAAGCCATCGAGGATTTCCTGCGGTAAGCCTCGTGTCTCGGGACCTAGCAGGAATGTGTCTCCCGATGTGTAATCAGGCTCGTCGAAGCGCGTCGTGCCGCGCGTGCTGAGCGCGAAGACCCTCGGCCCGCCGAGGCTGCCCAGGCACCTGTCCAGTGAGGCGTGCGTCGTCACCGTCGCGAATTCCCGGTAGTCGAGCCCGGCGCGCCGCAGTTTCTTTTCCTCGAGATCGAAGCCGAGCGGCTCGATCAGGTGCAACGACGTGCCGGTGTTCGCACACAGGCGAATGACGTTGCCCGTGTTCGGCGGGATTTCGGGTTGGTAGAGAATGAGATGGAACAAGATCTGGCCCTGAATCGCGCTGCAAGCAGCGCTCCAACCGCGTAGAATGCCGCATCCGATGACTGACTCACAATCCAACCCGCTGCACGTCGACTTCTGCGGCCTGTCGTTCGAGTCGCCGATCGTGCTGCTATCGGGCTGCGTGGGCTTCGGCGAGGAGTACACCCGCGTCGAGGGCTTCTCCAATCGAGACGTCGGCGCCGTGGTCCTGAAGGGCACGACCGGCGAGGCGCGGCTCGGCAACCCGCCGCACAGGGTCTGCGAAACCCCGATGGGCATGCTCAACGCGATCGGCCTGCAGAACCCGGGCGTCGCGACGGTCGTCGACGAGATCCTGCCCGGGCTCGATTTCGAGGAGACCCGGTTCATCGCCAACGTCAGCGGCTCGACCATCGACGAATACGCCGAGGTCACCCGCCGTTTCGACGACTCGCCAATCGATGCGATCGAGATCAATATCTCCTGCCCCAACGTCAAGGAGGGCGGGGTGCAGTTCGGCAACGTGCCCGACATGTCGGCGCGGGTGGTCGCGGCCTGCCGGGCGGCAACGCAAAAGCCGATCATCACCAAGCTGTCCCCGAACCAGACGGACATCGCCGAGAGCGCGCGCCTCTGCATCGAGGCCGGCTCGGACGCTTTGTCGGTCATCAACACGATCATGGACATGGCGATCGACATCGACAAGCGCGTGCCCGTCATCGGCAACGTCCGCGGTGGTCTCTCCGGCCCGGCGATCAAGCCGATTGCGCTGCTCAAGGTGCAGCAGGTCTACGAGGTCGCGGGCCCCCTCGGCATCCCGATCATCGGCCAGGGCGGCATCACCTCGGCCAATGACGCCATCGAGTTCATCATCGCCGGCGCCAGCGCGGTCGGCATCGGCACGGCGCTTTTCTATGATCCGCTCGTGTGCAAAAAGATCAATGCCGGGCTGGTAGACTATCTGGACCGGCATGACATCGGCTGCGTTTCCGATCTGACAGGATCCCTGCAGATCTGACACGGGCCGAACGGGGGTGGTTATTTCCCTAATTTCGGAACTGAAGCGCCGCAGCGTTTTCAAGGTGGGTGTCGTCTACCTCGCCGCCGCCTGGCTATTGCTGCAAGTCGTTGCAACCGTTGCGCCGATTCTCGAGCTGCCCGCCTGGTTCGAGCGCGGGGTCTTGCTCCTGCTCGCCATCGGCTTTCCTGTCGCGCTGATCCTGGCCTGGGCTTTCGAGCTCACGCCCTCGGGTGTGCAGCGTGATGATGGCGCCGAAAAATCGAGCGCTGCCGGCCGCAGACCGCTGGACTATGTCGTTGTCGCGACGCTTGCTCTCGCGCTTGTCTATTTTGCCGCCGACAAGTTCCTGTTCTCGGCCGACGATGGCGATGTGCCACCCGGTGCGTCCGTGGCCGTATTGCCGTTCACAAATCTTTCCCAGGACCCGTCCAATGCCCCGTTCGTCGACGGCATTCACAACGACTTGCTGACGCAGCTGTTCCGGATCAGGTCCTTACGAACGATTCCTCGTACGTCCGTTCTACGGTACCGCGATTCGACCAAATCGATTTCCGAGATCGCCGCAGACCTGGAGGTCGCGGCAATCCTCGAAGCCGGCGTGCAGCGCTCAGGCGACAGGATTCGCATCAATGCACAGCTCGTTGATGCTGCGACCGAAAAGACCGTATGGGCCGATTCATACGACGAGCAGTTAACGGCCAAGGACGTATTCGAAATACAAGGCGCGATTGCGAGGTCGATTGCAGCGGAATTGCAAGCCGTATTGACACCCGACGATCAGCGCCGTCTGGATGCGATCCCGACTCGCAACATCGACGCGCTCGAGACCTATTTCGTCGGCAGGAAAATGCTCGAAGACAGGACGCTCGAGTCACTCGAAGCGGCGATAGAGTACTTCGAGACTGTCGTCGAAATTGACCCGGAGTTTGCGTTGGCCTGGTCCGGTATTGCTGATGGTTACATGTTGTTGCCGGAATACTCGGCAACAGTAGATCGGGAGATGGTGGACGAGCGGGCCCTGGCAGCAGTAACCCGGGCGCTGGCCCTGGATCCGGACCTTCCCGAGGTGAGGGCTACACAAGCCTGGTACGAACTGCGCATGTATGACTGGAAAAAGGCGGAAGGTATTTTCCGCGACGCGCTGGCTGTCGCGCCAGATAACACGAATGTGCTGCACTGGCTTTCTCATGTCCTGGCGTGGCAGGGCAACTACGCCGAGGCCGTCACCCTGGCCCGGCACGCGGTTGAGGTCGAGCCGGAATCGAAAATCATGCGGACGAACCTCGCCTACATCCTGATCGATGCGAGGCAGTACGACGAAGCCCTCGAGATTGGCAATCGTCTTCGCCGGGAAGCACCGGCCTACTTCACATTACAGCGCAACATTTTCCTGCACGAGTTGAGGGCCGGCCGGTTTCGGCTGGCGGCTCGCACTTTCGTCGACTATTCCATTGCGATCGGCGGCGACGCCGCGGCTGCCAGAGCAATCGGCGACATGTTCATTGCCTATGGCGAACGCGGCGAAGTCGGCAGTCTGACCGACGAGCTGATTACGTTGACGAAGCTGGGCTCTGAAGATCTTGCGCAGGTCCTTGCATTTATCGGCGACGCCGAAGCCACGATCGCCGCCTTGCAGGTGGCTGCCCCGGAACACTCAGGCTCGCGGAGTGTCTTCAGCATGAAAATAAACCCGGCCTACGACTTCATTCGGGACGATCCGCGCTTTCAGGCCCTGCTCGAGCAAGTAGGCCTGGCAGACTAGTCGAGTTCCAGCGCCTTGATCTTGCGGGCCAGCGTGTTGCGGCCCCAGCCGAGCAGCCTGGCCGCCTCCTGGCGGTGACCGTTGGTCTGGCTCATCGCGATGCGAATCAGGGTCTTCTCGAATTCCGGCAGC